>JAUNWQ010000095.1 GCA_030540225.1 Coriobacteriia bacterium
TTCTATTCTGAGGGAAGCGGCTTCTACAAGTACTTCCAGGGCGCAATCGAGTGGTTGCTCGCGCATTCCGACGCCGACATCCACTACGTGACGAACGATCCCAATGACCAGGTGTTCAAGCTGGCCGAGGCCGAGCCGCGCTTGAAGCCCTACTACATCGGGCAGCGCAAGATCATCACGCTCATGATGAAGATGGACGCCGATCTGGTCGTGTCCACGCTCGAGGATTTGGAGAACTACTACATCAAGCGCTCCTATATCCGCAAGGATATCGAGTACGTGTTCATGTTCCACCACATGACCTCGACCCACCTTACGCCCCAGAAGGGCGCCTACGACCACTACGACACGGTGCTGTGCGCGGGCCCTCATCAGGTGCGCGAGCTGCGCCGCGCCGAGGAGCTCTACGGCACCAAGCGCAAAAACCTTGTGGAATGCGGCTACGACCTGCTCGATCGCGAGATTGCCGAATACGAGCTCGCTGCCTCCGCGGTCGAGCGTGACCCGTCCCGGCGCGACGTGGTGCTCATCGCGCCGTCGTGGCAGGAGGGCAACATCCTCGACACCTGCATCGACGATATGCTGAAAAGCGTGCTCGGGCGCGGTATGCGCGTCATCGTGCGCCCGCACCCCGAATACACGAAGCGCTATTCCGCCAGGTGGAATGCCCTTTTGACTCGCTGGGCCGATGTCCCTGAGTCCGATCTGTACTTCGAGCACGACTTCAGCTCGAACAAGACCGTCTTCACTTCCGACATCCTCGTGACCGACTGGTCGTCGATCTTCTGCGAGTTCTGCTTCTCGACGCGCAAGCCCGCCATCTTCATCGACACGCCGATGAAGGTCGGCAATCCCGATTGGCAGGAGCTCGGCATCGAGCCGACTGACATTGCGCTGCGCAGCGAGGTCGGCGTGTCGATTCGCCCCGAGGATGCGTCCACCTTCGGCGATGTGGCCGAGGAGATGCTCGCGAAGCGCTATGCGTGGAGCGACCGCATCAACAAGGTGCTCGACAGCTTCATCTTCAACGTCGGGCATGGTGGGGAAGTGGCTGGGCGTTACCTGCTCGACCGCATGATTGACATTCAGGAATCTAAGCGCGACGGCGGTGTGTCCGACGACTCTCTCGCCGCGGGTAATCGCGCTGCGGCCGATGCCGTGGCGGCGTCGCGCGATGAGGGGGAGCGCATGGAAAAGCATGACGGCAGCGAAGCGCGCGGGATGCATGCGAGGAAGGCGGGCCGCCATGAAGCGTAATCGTCTTATCGCGGGCGCGTACGACGTCCTTTCGTTTGCGCTGGTCGCAAGCGTGCTTTCGCTTGCATGGATCACGCCCGCCTACGCGTATGTCGACCCTTCGGTCATGACCTACACGATCCAGGCGCTCGCTGGCGTCGCGGTCGCGCTTTCGGCTGTGCTCGGTGTGGCGCTTCGCCGTACGCGCAAGATGCTCTTCAAGCTGCTTAAAATCGACGAGAACGCAGGCAAGGTGGTGGAAGCGCCTGTCCACAGGCTCGACAAGGACGGCAAGCCCATCCTCGCGCCTGGCGAGATTGCCGCCGATGCGGAGTCGGCGTCCTCGAAGAAGGCTTCCCGAAAGGGACGCGCATCCGACGATTATCCTCGCGCAAAATGGGGCGTGCGCGTGGTTTGCGCGCTCATCGTGTGCGTGTTCTTCTCGTTTACCCTGCTTGTCGTGCCGCCGTATGAGATTGTCGCCGGCGCTGGAGCCGATCTTGTGTTCGGCCTCTCCGACATCTGGCCGATCTTCGCGATTGCAGGCGTTGTGGTTGCAGTCGTTCTTGCGCTTGCCGTGTCGCTTCTGCGCGGCAGGGCGTTCGATATCGTGCTGCTCTTCCTGTTCGCATTCGGGGTTGCCGCCTATGTTCAGGTACTCCTGTTGAACTCGGAGCTGCCCACCGCGGACGGCAAGTCGGTGAACTGGGGCGACTATACGTCAATCATGCTGGAGAGCACCGTGGTGTGGATCGTCATCGTGGTAATCCCCCTTGTTGTGGGACATTTGAAGACGAGCCTCGCGCGCGGCGGCGCGGTTGCGCTTTCCCTTGCGCTCATCATCGTGCAGGGTGTCGGCGTGGGCAGCCTCTTCGCGTCGGGTGCATTCGAGGCGGCAACGAAAGAGCCTGATCAGGTGAACGTCGCTGACTTGCGCATGACTGAGGACGGCCTGTTCACCGTTTCCGAGAAAAGCAACGTCATCGTCTTCGTGCTCGACTTCACCGACACGAAGCAGATGTCCCAGATCATGCAGGAGCATCCCGAGGAATTCAACGACTGGACGGGTTTCACCTGGTACAACAATGTTGCGGGCTCCATGGTTCCCACGCGCTACGGCGTGCCGTTCCTCTTGACCGGCCAGCTTCCGCAGCAGGGCGAGCTCTTCTCGCAGTACCTCGCTACGCGCTATGAGCGCAGCACGTACTTGGACGACATCCACAACGCCGGCTACAGCATGGGCATCTACACCGATACGTTCGGAACCGAATATTCGAGCGAGGATGTGCAGCGCCATGTGGCGGGCCTCACTATGAATTACCACCCCATGAACCAGGAGGATTCCCCCTCGCTGCTCGATGAGCAGGGCACCCTCTTCACGCTGTGGAAGTGCGCGATGTACCGTGACTTGCCCTGGGCGTTCAAGCCGTATTTCTGGTTCTACACCGACGAGGTCAACAACGGCATGACGCTGCAGGTGGAAAGCGACGACGGGGAGGTGCAACAGAGCACGCTCTACACGATGAACGACGGGGCCTATTACGATAAGCTCAAGACGACGAAGCTTTCCGCGACCGACGATGGCGAGACGGGTGCTTTCCGTTTCATCCATCTGCTCGGCGGCCACTATCCCTTCAATCTCGACGAGAACGGCAATGACATCGGCACGGACAACTCCGACGCGATTCGTCAGATCCGCGGCAGTTTGAAGATGCTTTCCGAGTACATCCGCCAGTTGAAGGACATGGGGCTCTACGACAACACCGCGATTCTCGTGACGAGCGATCATGGCGATTGGGGCATTTACGAGGATTGGGATTCCACATCGAACGCGATCATGTTCTACAAGCCGGCGCAATCGGCCGAGGCGGATGCGCAGCTGATCAAGACGGTCTCGACGCCTGTCGCGCATGTGAACGTGCAGCCGACCATCATTCAGGCTGTTGGCGGCGACTCGTCCAAGTACGGTGAGACGCTCGCGCAGGTGCCGTTCGACAACCGCGTGCGTAAGTTCTACACGACGACGAGCGACGGTAAGAATGACGTCTCCATCGTGGAATACAACATCACCGGCTGGGCCACCGACTTCAACAACTGGCACAAAACGGGAGCCATCTGGGACGCCCAGCAATAGCGAGCACAAGCGAAGCAAACGAACGACGCTAACAACAGGGGCCTTCAAAGTGAAGGTCCCTGCTTGTATTTGGCACGTATAATAAAAAGGCTTGTGTTCTGTCCTTGGTTATACGTTGGGAACGATGGCGGGGATGAGATGGCATGTAACGTCAAGGAATGCGATTTCTTGGCTGGAGATTATGGGCGTCGGCTCAGTTCATAGACGCAACGTCCTCGCATGACTTGGATTTGCAGTGTGCTATTGATAGGGGAAAGTGTCATGTGCGAGGCTGAGCGCACGCAATGCGATGTGGCTCCCGTCGATGTTCGTTTAGCTTCGCCGGATCGAATTAAGACTGCTCGCACTTTTTCTTTTATTGACGAGCATATGGTTGAGGTTGGCTTGCATGAATCTAAGGTGCCGACTCTTCTTCACGCTGGAATAGCGACGAACTTTGTGTTCAAGCTCGATTGCTGTACTCGCGAGGTTATGGAGCGAGTCAATGCGGCGAACGCGTCGATCGGGCTCGAAGAATGCGTGAGTACATTTAATGACGAATGCGATTTCGATTTCTATCGCGTCGCGTGCTCGACATTCGATCGCAATATGCGGCTAGTTGATAGCCAATTTCCGCAGGTACTTGCGAATGCGTTGCTCCGATACTACTTCGGTAAGGGGACGACATGCCTGCAAATCGTTGACGCCATGGAACGCGACGACGCGTTTGGAATCGGCGAAGGCATGTATAAGCACCTATTCAAAAAGTTTCTCTGTGCCGTGGCGCTGGGTATGGAGCCGGCGGAAGAATGGAGTGGGTGTGATGATGCTTCGAATGGTTATGTTGTTGTCTGCGATGATGGTGAGTCGTTTGTATTTCATGCTTACAACAGAGATGCGCTCGGAAGTTATTTGCTCGATGATACGCGATTTGAGGCAACGTCGATTTCAGAGCATGACCATGGGCTAGTTTACGAACATGATGGCGAGTACTTTACTAACCTAAGCCTACAAATTGGGTTTCTGTAGGCTTATCGTGTGATCAAGAGATAATGAGGCTGCAAAAGGCGTTACGGGGAGGTTTCTATGAATGAGATCAAGTGTCCGAATTGTGGGACGGTGTTTCAGGTGGACGAGTCGGGCTTTGCTGACATCGTGAAGCAGGTGCGCGACGCGGAGTTCAATCGGGAAATCGAGCGCCGCGAGAAGCTCTTCGCTGAGCAGCGCGAACAGGCGGTGGCGCTTGCGGGTGAGAAGGTGCGCGGGGAGGCGCGCGATGAGATTGCTTCCCGCGATGCGGAAATCGCAAAGCTCACCCAGAACCTCGACACGATCAAACGGGAAAACGACGCGGCTTCTCGTGCGGCGCAGGCCGAGCAGATTGCGGCACTCTCCAAAATTACCGCGAGCAAAGACGCTGAAATCGCCGAGCTCAAGTCGAAGCTCGCGCGCCTCGCCGACGAGCGCGCATCCGACGCGCGCGTGACCGAGGCCGACCACAAGCGGGCCTTGGCTGACGCGACCGCCTCCCGCGATGCGAAGATCGCCGAGCTCACGCAGAAGCTCGAGGCCCAAAAGGCGTCCTTCGCGACCGAGAAGGAGCTCGCCGTCACGCAGGCACGGACCCAGGTCGAGCGCGAGCGCGATGACCTTGCCGCGCAGGTGAAGCTGAAGGCTGCCGAAGGCGAGCAGAAAGTGAGTGCGCTGCGCGAGGAGATGGCGACGAAACTTCGCGCAAAAGATGAGCTCATCGCTTACAAGGAAGAGGAAATCGCCCGCTACAAGGAGATGAAGGCCCGTCTTTCCACCAAGATGGTGGGCGAGTCGCTCGAACAGCACTGCGAAATCGAGTTCAACAAGATGCGCGCCGCCGCCTTCCCGAAGGCATACTTCGAGAAGGACAACGACGTGGTCGACGGCACGAAGGGTGACTTCGTGTTCCGGGAGGCGGACGACGAGGGCAACGAGGTCGTCTCCATCATGTTCGAGATGAAAAACGAGAGCGACGACAGCACTCACAAGCATAAAAACGAGGACTTCCTGAAAAAGCTCGACTCCGATCGCAAGAAGAAAAACTGTGAGTACGCGGTGCTCGTGACGATGCTCGAGCCCGAAAACGAGCTCTACAACGAGGGTATCGTCGACATGAGTTATCGCTACGAGAAGATGTACGTCATCCGTCCGCAGTTCTTCATCCCGATTATCAGCATCCTACGCAACGCCTCGCTTTCGGCGCTTTCCTACAAGGCCGAGCTCGCCGAGGTGCGCAACCAGAACATCGACATCACGCACTTCGAGGAGCAAATGGAGGACTTCAAGACGAAGTTCGGGCGCAACTACGACCTTGCGAGCCGCAAGTTCAAAACTGCCATCGAGGAGATCGACAAGACCATCACGCATCTGCAGAAAACCAAGGATGCGCTGGTGTCATCGGAGAACAACCTGCGTCTGGCGAACAACAAGGCGCAAGACCTCACCATTAAGCGTCTGACCAGGAACAATCCAACAATGAAGACAATGTTCGCGGAACTTGCCGAGGCGAAGGAAACAAAGGTGGCGGACGATTTTGACGAAGGCTTAGAAGACGAGGCGGCGGCCGAGTAGCGTCGAGCCCGCGGCTTCTGGGGCTTTATCGATGGGGAAGGTTGAGCGGCTAGGGCTTGCATCGCCTCATTTCGTACAATTTACTGCGTAGTACTTGGAACATATGTTCGTATCTGTTAGACTGTCCGCATGGATCACAAGGGTATGACATATATGCTCTCCTCGCGGCTTGGTGGGGAACTGGTGGGCCGCGGCTCGGGCCTCGGCGCGGAGGCGGACGACGTCAGCGCTGCGCGCACACAGGCAGCGCTTCCTGGCGATGTGGCCCCAACCCTCAATGCGGCCCAGCTTGAGGCCGTTACTACGACGGAGGGCTACGTGCGCGTCATCGCCGGCGCGGGAACGGGCAAGACGCGCGCCCTTACGGAGCGCTTCGCATACTTGGTAAACGACCTCGGCATCATGCCGGGAAATATCCTGTGCGTCACCTTCACCAACAAGGCCGCGAACGAGATGCGCCACCGCATCCGCGCGCTCACCGGCGACAACGACACGGGCTTCATCAGCACCTTCCACGGTTTCTGTGTCTCGGTGCTGCAAGAGGATTCGCATGCCGTTCAATATCCGAAGAGCTTTCTCGTGCTCGACAACGCCGATATCGATCAGATGCTTCAAACCATCTACGACGAGCGGGGGCTCACGCTGCGTGATATGACGTTTGGTCGCGCGCGCGACATGATCGAGATCATGAAGCTCAAGGAACGGCCCGATTACTATCGCGACCTGCTTGCCATGCCGCTCGCCTCTCTGCGTGAAAAGTACGAGCAGGCAACTGATGTGCGCGACATCATCTTCTACGGGTATCTCTATCAAGAGAAGAAGTGCTTTGCCTTCGACTACAACGACCTTATTGTCGTCGTGCTCTACATCTTCGGTCAGCGCCCTGACATCAGCACGGCGTAACGTTTTTGGGGGTATGCATCACTCCGCCGACGAGGGTAGCCGCAA
>JAUNWQ010000096.1 GCA_030540225.1 Coriobacteriia bacterium
TCGCCGTCGCGGAGTGCTTGCCGGAGAACAGGCCGGCGAGCTCGGGGAAGATCCTGTCGGCCACCGACGTCAGCCGGTTCTTCAGCGCCGTGCGCTCGCTCACCAGGTGGTGGCGGTAGCGCGTGAGCTGCTTGAGCCCCTCGGCCCCCTCCGGCGACACGCGC
This sequence comes from Coriobacteriia bacterium, assembly GCA_030540225.1. GTDB lineage: Bacteria > Actinomycetota > Coriobacteriia > Coriobacteriales > Eggerthellaceae > Ellagibacter. The sequence goes on from JAUNWQ010000096.1 coordinate 165, forward strand.
GTGGGCCCCAGGTTCTTGAAGCGGGCGTACTCGGCGATGAGGAACGCGTCGACCCGGTCGGTCTTGGTCTTGCGCAGCGTGTCGGCCTTGCGGAATGCGTCGGTGAGCACGGGGTTGACTATCGCGACATCGTATCCGTGCGCGACCAGGAACTCCCACAGCGCCATCCAGTAGTGGCCGGTGGACTCCACGACGACCAGGCTCTCCTCCGGCTCCGCCCCGAGCTCGCGGAACCGCTCCAGCAGCGACGCGAAGCCCTTCTCGTCGTTGGCGAAGGCGAACGCCTTGCCGTGCTGCTCGCCGCTCTCGTAGCGGGAGCCGAGCACGTGCTCGTGCTTTGCGATGTCTATCCCGAGGTACTGCTTCAAGGCTGCCCCTTCCGTCCGCGGTCTCCGGGCGAAGGTCCTCCTTCGGGTCCCGCGACACGCAGCCTCGTTGGATATGCGGCACTCGAGCCTTCCAGCCTTATTCGCGTCCAGTCGCGGGCCGGAGGCGCAAGCCTAAAACGCAGGACAAAGCTCCCAGGGGGCATCGTGCGCCCTCCGCCCATTGCGCGTCCTTTATCCCATATCCGTCTCGACGGGTAAAGAGCGCGGCCACTGCGCATGAAGTGGCACTACTTAATATACGAGGGGGCATCGTGCGCCCTCCGCCCATTGCGCGTCCTTTATCCCATATCCGTCTCGACGGGTAAAGAGCGCGGCCACTGCGCATGAAGTGGCACTACTTAATATACGAGGGGGGCGCGCCTCTTCCGAGGTCGTCTTTCTTGCTGGTTTGTCGGAGTGTCATTACCCATTAACTTCAAATATGGGGAATAACGTGTTCTTAAGTTGACGAACGAAGCGGGTCGAGGGAAGCGGCTCCCCCTAAAACGGCGCTTTTTGTCCAAAAGGAGAAACTTGTCGGGGTAGTGGTAGGGGTGTTGTCGACGCACCGACCAACTCCCTATTTGTGCGCAAATTCGTAATCGACTGCGCGGTACGTTTCCCGTTGCGGGGAATGTCTTCGCTAAAGTCTCTTCCGCGCCGAACAGCGTGATTAAACGATGTCCGTTTCATGGTACAGCGGATGGTCTTTCGACATGGGACAATGCGCCCATCGCGAAGTCGAGCTGGGCGACTGGCAACATGAGGGGCAAATAAGAAAACGCCGGCAACTGTTGGGTTGCCGGCGTTTGTGGCTGAGATATTCGGCGACGCCGTCCGAATTCGCTTCTGTGCGAGGCTGACGAATCGGAGCCGTTGCGGTTTGTCGCAGCTCATCTGCGACAAACCGGCGGATTGAGGCGCTGCAGCTTATAGATGCGCCGCAATCCGAGGCACGCGGCCTGAGCTCGGTGCTCCTACGAAAAATGAGCTCCCCTTACGCTTTTGCGCTAGAAGCGGCCTTCTTCGGGGAAGGTGCTTCTTCTTTCGTGTCGCTTGCGGTGCGAGCGAGGATGTTCGCGTAAATCGCGCCGGAGATGTTATGCCACACGCTGAACACAGCGCCAGGCACGGCGGCAAGCGGCATGGTGGCGAAGTGCATGGTCGCGAGCGAAGTTGCAAGACCGGAATTCTGCATGCCAACCTCGATGGACAAGGTGCGCATCTGCGCCTTTGACAGGCCGAGGACGCGGCCAACCCCATAGCCGAGCGCGTAACCGCACACATTGTGCAGCATGACGACCACGATGATCAGCCAGCCGACCGTCATGAGCTTCGCGGCATTAGCGGACACAACCGCCATGATGATGAGGGAAATCGCGATAACGGACACGAGCGGAAGCACCTTCGAGCAGGCCTGCGCGACCTTGGAAGCCACGGCGTTGATAACGAAGCCCAAGGCAATCGGCACGAGCACGACCTGGACGATGGACATGAGCATGCTCACGTAGGACACATCGACCGCCTGGCCGGCGAGCAGCAGCACGAGTGCCGGGGTGACGACAGGCGCCATGATGGTCGTGCACGCGGTCATGCCGACGGAAAGCGCGACGTCGCCCTTGGACAGGTACGTCATGACGTTGGAGGACGTACCGCCTGGGCAGCAGCCGACGAGCATGACGCCCACGGCGAGCTCGGTGGGCAGCTGGAAGACCAGGCAAAGCACCCACGCGATGAGCGGCATGATGATGAATTGCGACAGGATACCGGTGATCACAGCCTTCGGCTTGGTGAACACCACTTTAAAGTCGGAGAGCTTGAGCGTCATGCCCATGCCGAACATAACGATGCCGAGGAGAGGGTTCACCCAGCTTGTAGGTAGGATCGCATGAACCGGTTCGGGGACAGCCATCGCGATAATGGCGACCAGCAGTGCAATGATGGCCATCCATTTGCCGGCGAAGTCGCTGATTTTCTCAAGTACTTTCATTTCCAAACCTTTCCTGCGAAAACAAACGAGCCGCACCCGGTTGGGATGCGGCTCGAAACTAGGACAAGGCGGTAGTGTAACGGTTTGTTGCCTATTTGTTAACTAGGAATTTGGAAAAACTACCCTATTCATTCAATCGGATTTCGCGAAAAGCCCTGCTAGCAGCTTGGAGATTCCAGCGGGGCTGTGACAGAGATGCCGTTCGCTACTCCCCGATCATCTCGGAAAGGGTGCGCCAACCTAGTTCGGCGCACTTCACGCGGGCGGGCATGCGGGAGATGCTCTCGAGCTCGGCCGCCTCGTCGAGGTCCTCGCGCTCGTCCTCGGTGAGCTCTTCGCCCTTCACCATCTTCAGGAACAGCCCGCACAAACGGCGCGCCTCATCGACGGTCTCGCCCGTCACGAGGTCGGCCATCATGTCGGCGGACGCCTGCGACACGGCGCATCCGTGGCCCGTGAACGCGGCCTCCTCGATCACGCCGTTTTCCACGCGCAGCTTCAAGACCAGCTCATCGCCGCAGCTGGGGTTCACGCCCTCGTGCTCGTCGGTGGCGTTTTCCAAGTCGTATTTGTAGTCCGGGTGCGCATTGTGCTCCATGAGCGCCGCGGTGTAGATATTACCCATTGAAAGTACTCCAAACGTTCTTCAGGCCGGCGATCAGCTTGTCCACGTCGCCCTTGTCGTTGTAGAAGGCGAGGCTCGCGCGGCAGCATGCCAGATTCTCCACGCCAAGCCAGGTGAGCAGGGGCTGTGCGCAGTGATGACCTGCGCGGATGGCCACCTGATCCATATCGAGGATGCTCGCCACGTCGTGCGGGTGAATGCCGCGCACGTTGAAGCTGATGACCCCATGGTGGTCTTCGGGGCGCGGGCTGCCGATGATGTCGATGTAGGGCAGCTGTGCCATTTCCTCCATGCAGTATTTCACGAGCGCCTTCTCGCGAGCGCCGATCACGTCGAGCCCGACCGACTCCACGTATGCGATTGCCGCGGCCGTGGCGTAGATGCCCGCCGCATCCTGCGTGCCGGCCTCGAACTTCTCAGGGACGGGCGCCCAGGTGGCGTCCTGCTCGGTGACGGAATCGATCATCTCGCCGCCGGTGAGGAAAGGCGGCATGGCGCACAGGAGCTCATCTTTGCCCCACAGCACACCCATGCCGAAGGGGCCGAAGATCTTGTGCGCGGAAAGCGCGAAGAAGTCGGCGCCAAGCTCTTCCACGTTCACGGGAATGTGCGGCGTGGACTGCGCTCCGTCGATAACGAAGTAACCGCCCTGCTCATGAACGCGACGTCCCAGCTCAGCGACGGGGTTTTCCACGCCGAGCACATTGGAGACGTGAACGACGGAGAGGATCTTCGTCTTCGGTCCGATCTTTTTGTCCATCTCCTCCGGCTGGATGATGCCGTCTTTGTCGGGGTAGAGGTAGACAAGCTTCGCGCCCGCGTCGCGGCACGCCTGCTGCCAGGGGATGAGGTTCGAATGGTGCTCCATGATGGTGATGCACACTTCGTCGCCCGGCTCAAGCACGGTAGGGGCGAAGGCCTTTGCCACGATGTTGAGCGACTCAGACGCATTGCGCGTGAGCACGATGTCGTGCCAATCGGGCGCGCCGATGAACTTGGCGACGCGATGACGTGCCACCTCGATGGCCTCGGTGGCCTCGACCGACAGGCGGTACAGGCCGCGAAGCGCGTTCGCGTTCATCTCCTCGTAGAAGCGACGCTGCGCGTCGAGTACGGTCTTGGGGCGCTGCGCGGTGGCGGCGCTGTCCAAAAACGCCAGGTCAGGGTGGTTCGCCAAAAGCGGAAAGTCGCGCTTGTAGGGGTTCTCCGCGATGTTGGCGGCGCATACGATGTCGCTCGCCGTGGCGGAGGTTGCGGCTGCGTGCGCCGCGTCGGCGATCGCGCATGCGGTGGTGTCGCTGGCCGCTTGCTCGGCGGCGCGCGCGATAAGGGAATCGGTCTGGCTCATGTTACATCGCCTCTTCGTCTGCGCCCACGAGCTCGAAGGGCACGTTCAGTTCTGCGGCAAGGCGCGCAACCGAGGCGCGCACTTGAGCGTCCGGCGCGTTGATGGCCGCTTCCTCAAGGGTTGCGTTCGCGAACAGCCGCTCGGCAGCTTCCTGGGAAATGCCGCGTGTCATCAGGTAGTTCATCTGCTCGGGACGCACGTGGCCGATCGTGGCCCCGTGGTTGCCCGCCACGTCGTCCTCGTCGCACAGGATGGTGGGGATGGTCTTGTTGACCACTTTCTCGTCGGCAAGGAGCACCGTCTCGCGCTCGGTGCCTTCCGCGCCCTTGCAGCCGTGCACCAAATCGATTGTGCCGCGCAGCACCTTGCGGGACTTGTCGGCCAAAACGCCGTTGGCATCGAGGTTGCAGGTGGTCTTCTTGCCGCGATGGCGCACGATGTAGTTGAAGTCGCGGCGCTCGTCGCCGTGTCCCAGGTAGCGCGTGCGGATGGTGGCGTCTGCACGGTCTCCGCGCAGGTCGCAGGCGAGACCGGTGTAGGACTGCCCGGCGCCGAGCACGCGGTGGTCGACCTGGATGCGCGCATCCTCGCAGGCGATGTATCCTTCGCCGTCGAGAGCGATCCAGCCTTGCCCGAGCGTGTGGATGGTTGCCACGTTCACCCGTGCGTTCTTGCCGGCGAACACGCGGGCGTACAGGCCGATGATGCCTGCGCCGGCGTCGGGGGAGTCGAACGCGACGTTGAGCGTGATGGTGGAGTTCTCCGCCGCCACGATGTCGACGCAGGCCACGTTCGCCTTGCCGTCGATGCCGTTGACGCGGATGGTGGCGCGCTCCGTGGCGCCCGCCTTGGTGGCAAGCACGATGCGTCCCTCGCGGGCTCCGCCGACTTCCTCCAGATAGGACGTGGCCTCATCGCCCAAGGCGCACTCGAAGGTGCCGGCGATGCTTTGCGCCATCTCTTCTTCCACGGCGCGCTTCTCGAACACGGAGAGCGCGGGGATGTCCAGGTCATGAGGGTCTACGTCGGGGCGGACCGCCTGCAGGATGGCGCGCGTGTCGGGCGCGGCCTTCGCGTTCGCAGCGTCGAGCTCGGCCTGGGCGGTTGCCACCGCCGTATCGAAGGCGTCCTGCGCGCCGAGGAGCGCCTCGTCGGCCTCGACCACGGCAGACCGCGCGGCCTCAAGCCCTTCGGGCACGTCGACGGTCGTCTCGTTCATATGCAGCTGATGCCACGTTGCTGCGGGCATCGCGTTCACGTGATTCAAAGTGAGGGCGCTCATTATCCAATCGCCCCTTCCATTTCAAGCTTGATGAGGTTGTTCATTTCCACGGCGTATTCGAGGGGGAGCTCCTTCGAGACCGGGTCGGCGAAGCCGTTCACGATCATCGTGCGCGCCTCTTCCTCGGGAATGCCGCGGCTCATCAGGTAGAACACCTTGTCGTCGCCGATACGGCCGATGGTTGCCTCGTGCCCAACATCGACATGCTTGCAGCGGATGTCCATCGCGGGAATGGTGTCGGAGCGGCTGTGGTCGTCCAGCATAAGCGACTGGCACGACACGCTCGCGACCGAGTTCTCCGCGGCGGGGGTCGCCACGACCGAGCTGCGGAACGTCGACACGCCGCCGCCCTTCGAGATCGACTTCGTCTCGATGGCCGCCGTTGTCTCAGGCGCCGCGAGGACGACCTTGCAGCCGGTGTCGAGGTTTTGGCCGGTGCCCGCGAAGGTGATGCCGGTGAAGGTGCAGCGCGACTTGCGCCCCTTCAGGATCGACATCGGGTACAGGTAGCCCACGTGGCTGCCGAAGGAGCCGGAAACCCACTCGATCTGGCCGCCCTCGTCACACACCGCGCGCTTGGTGTTCAGGTTGTACATGTTCTTCGACCAGTTCTCGATGGTCGAATAGCGCAGCTTGGCGTTCTTGCCCACGAACAGCTCGACCGCGCCCGCATGCAGGTTCGCCACGTTGTACTTAGGTGCCGAACAGCCCTCGATGAAGTGCAGGTCAGCGCCGTCTTCCACGATGATAAGCGTGTGCTCGAACTGGCCCGCGCCCTTCGCGTTCAGGCGGAAGTAGCTTTGCAGCGGGAAGTCGAGCTTGGTGTCCTTTGGGACGTACACGAAGCTGCCGCCCGACCACACCGCGCCGTGGAGCGCCGCGAACTTATGGTCGGTCGGGGGGATGAGCGTCATGAACTTGTCGTGGATGAGCTCTTCCCACTTCGGGTCGTGCAGCGCCTCCTCGATGCCCGAGTACACGATGCCCATGCGCGACGCGGTGTCCTGCATGTTGTGGTAGACGAGCTCGGAGTCGTACTGCGCGCCGA
>JAUNWQ010000097.1 GCA_030540225.1 Coriobacteriia bacterium
CGCCTGGCAGAAGCGCGCCGCCTAGCCCGCTCGCCCGCTCGACCGCCTACCAGATGCACGCCGCCAAGTCCTCTGCGCCCTGACTGCTCGTTTTCTCACCGTTTGTCCGCTTTAATGCTGGTTTTGCGCGAATTTACCGCTTTGCGCTGGTCTTTCGCTCGTTCTTCCCATACCATCAAGGTCGATTTGACCTTATCTTTACGGAGGAACTCCCCATGCATCCTTGTGCTGATGCCGAAGCGTTTGCCTTCGCTCAATCCGAACCAGCAGGAACCCACACCGCCGCGCTCGTTTCCGATGCCGCCGCGTCCTCTGAGGGTGCCATCATCGAGTGGCGCCGACTGCTTCATCAGCATCCTGAGGTTTCGGGGCAGGAATCGCATACGCAGGAGATGCTCTGCGACGAGCTCGATCGCCTTGGGGTGGAATATCGTCGCCTCGATAACAACGGTATCATCGCGACGATTCGCGGGGAGGCTCCCGGAGCCTACGACGCCGACGGCAATCCCGCACGTCGCGTGGCTCTTCGCGCCGATATCGATGCGCTTCCCGTGACCGAGGACACGGGCGTGCCGTTTGCCTCCGAGAACGAGGGCGTCATGCACGCATGTGGCCATGACGCGCACATGGCCATGATGCTCGGTGCAGCCCGCATTCTTCTCAAGACGAAATCGCAGCTCAAAGGCGAGGTTCGCATTTTGTTCCAGCCTGCTGAGGAAATCTCGATCGGTGCGCTCTCCATGATCGATGCTGGCGCTCTTGAAGGCGTAGACGCCATTTACGGCGCGCATATCTGGAGCGAGGTCGACGCGGGCACGGTGTCGTGCGCGCCGGGGCAGCGCATGGCCAACACCGACTGGTTCCACATCGACATCGAGGGCGTCTCCGCGCACGGGTCCATGCCGCACAAGGGCGTCGACGCCGTCGTCGTGGGGGCGGAGATGGTGAACGGGCTGCAGGTGCTCGTCAGCCGCGATGTGTCGCCGTTCGACCCGGTCGTGGTCACCGTAGGCGAGTTCCACGGTGGCGAGGCGCGTAACATCATGGCTGGTCACGCCTACCTTTCGGGAACGGTGCGCACCTGGACCGACAAGCTGCGCCGCGAGGTCCCCGACCGTCTCGAGCGCATCGTGAGCAAGATAGGGCACGCTTTCGGGGCCAAGGTGAAGTTCACGTTCGAGGAGGGCAACGCGGGCCTCGCGAACGACCCCGTGTGCGCGGAGGTCGCGCGGCGTGCGGTTGTGGACATGCTGGGGGAGTCAGCGGTGTCGAACTACCGCGGCACGCTTTCGGGCGAGGACTTCAGCGAGTACTTGAATATCGTTCCCGGCGTTTTCTGCTTCGTCGGCACGCGAAATCCCGAGGTGGGGGCCTCGCACCCGCAACACAGCTGCCACTTCACCATCGACGAGAGCGTGCTCGCGAAGGGCAGCATGGTTGCCGCCCAATGGGCTTGCCGCATGTTGGCGGCCGAATAGGGGGTCTGCCCTTGCGGGCGCCCTTCTCTATTTTCCTTCTTCGATCAGGTCAAGCAACTCCTCGCGATTTTTCACGCCGAGCTTCTTGTAGATGTTGTACGTGTGGGTCTTAACAGTGTGGCTCGAGATGCCGAGTTTGTTTTGGATATGCTCGGTTCCGCGGCCTTTTGCCAGAAGCAAGAAGACCTCGGTTTCGCGCGTGGATAGCTTCGAATCGCTTGCAATTTCCGCACAGCGTGTTTTCCAGCGTCCCTGTTCGGCTTGCTCGGCGATCGCGCGCGCCTGCGCAACTGCAGCATCGGCCTCTGCCTGAGCGTCCACCATGCGGCTTTGCGTGAGCGTGATCAGGATTGCAAGCACGATTACGAGAGCAAGCGCTACCGCAGAAAGCACGTTCGGGCTGAAGACGCCGGTCGCACCTGGAATCAAGTCGAGCGCGAACCCAACGCTCATACCGCCTGAAAGAGTCGTTTGGCTCATCCCAACGAAAAAGAGCGGCGATGCGCTGCGCTCGTTTGCGCCTTTTATCTCAAATGCGATGCTCACGAGCGCTAAAAACGTGAAGCTTCCCAGAATGAGCAGGTTGCAGGCAACGAAGAGCGCTCCTTCGCTGCTCAAAAACGACATCGGCACCAAGGCAACGACAAAAATGGGAAACAACATTCTAAGTACGGTGCTTTGCTGCACCCGACCTTGCGAGCGGTACGCGAACAGATGCGCGGCGCTCGCGCCTATGGCGAGAAGCAGCGCGCCGCTGCAAATTACTGCCGGACCTTGGTTTACTTGAAGTAGATTTCCCGCGCCGACGCCGAACACAATGCCATAGATCACGTTGACGATGCCGAACGCCCACGAAAGCTGCGCGTTTTTCCTCGATTGAACAAGTGGTATTCCCTTTGCGTCTGCTTGGTTGGTCGATAAGTCGCTCGTTTTTTTCTCCAACCCGATGCTGCTGTTCTTGAGCAGTCGCGAAAAGCCGAGGCACGCAAGGGCGCTCGCGGCAAGGAAGAAACATGCGGCGGGATCCCCCATCATTTTCAGTCCAAGCGAGAAACCGCTGCCAAGTATTGCCGAAACGGAAAGGGAGGCGATGAGCGTTTGACGGTTCGTCTTCGCAATTAGGGGAATCCAAAGGAAGAGTAGACATGCTGAGCTTAGGCCTCCAAGGGCATCGCGGGCGATAGCCGTTCCAACGGGAATGACGACCCCCGCCGCTCCGGCGATGCCTGTTGCCACGAAGGTGGCTGCGCTTAGCACGACGAGCGCAGTCGCGTTCTTCCTCACGCGGTCTCCCATCATTCCGAAGGGAAGGTGCGCGATAAAGCAGGCGAACAGCGCGAAGCAGGCGAAAAATGCGATACGGCAGGCAATGGGATTCCACCAAACGAGTGCATTCTCGCCATGTGCCGCGAATCCTGTCAGCTCTGAAAAGAGGCAGCACCAGAAAAAGCCAAGACCACTTGAAAATGCAGCTATCTGCAATGGATTAGCCTGTTTATCTGGCTCAACGCCGACACTCATACTATTTTCCATAGTCTCATCTCTTCCCCAAATCCCCTGCTTAGCCGATGAGGCTTTTTGAAAACCGCGCTATCCGTCGATTTTTTCCATAATACGAGGCCCCTATTGTCAAGGCAAGCGAATACGCACTTTCAGGCTTCGCAGCCCGCCGTGTCGAAGCTTGAAAGGGGAGCAAAGATGACTCCCGGGCGTATGCTACCAGAGGAGGAATCATGGGGGAGAAGTATCATGTTATCGAACATGAGAAGCCTTTCAAGTACACCGAAGGCGACCTTGATGTAACGCGCGGTTGCGCATGGACGGGGCCAGGGTGCCACTTGGGCTGCGGCGTCATCATGTACACCGACAAGGACGGCAAGTTCGTGAAATGCGAAGGCGACCCGGAAGATCCGTGGACCCAGGGACGCCTGTGCATGCGCTGCATTGACGCGCCCGAGGTGACCAATCACAAAGATCGCCTGCTCTATCCGATGAAGCGCGCTCGCGAAGACCGCGGCAAGGATAAGTGGGAGCGCATCACGTGGGATGAGGCGTACGACCTCATCACCGAGAAGTTCATGGACATGAAGGAGAAGTACGGCGCCGAGTCGGTCGTGTTCGCGCAGGGCACTGGGCGCGACATTGCTGCCTACATCACGCGTCTGTGCTGGTCGTTCGGCAGCCCCAACTACACGGGCTTCCTTTCTGGGCAGGCATGCTATCTGCCGCGCATCGCCGGCATGGCGGCCACCACGGGCGCGCCGTGGATTCCCGACGCCGCCCAGCAGTTCCCCGAGCGCTACGATCACCCCGACTACGAGGTGCCCGAAGTCATGTTCATCTGGGGCAACTACCCTTTGAAGTCAAATATCGAAGGCTTCTACGGACACTGGGTGATCGACCTCATGAAGCGCGGCATGAAGATCGTCACCGTCGATCCGAAGGTTACCTGGCTTGCGTCGAAGTCCGAGCTCCATTTGCGCGTTCGCCCTGGTACCGACGCTGCGCTCGCCCTCGGCATGATCAACATCATCGTTAAGGAAGACCTCTACGACCACGAGTTCGTCGAGAAATGGTGCTACGGCTTCGATGAGCTCGCTGCGCGAGCCGCCGAGTTCGATATCAAGCGCGTCTCGGAAATCACCTGGGTTCCCGAGGATAAAATCGTCGCAGCGGCCCGTATGCTCGGTAACGCGAAGAACTCCACGTTGCAGTGGGGCGTCGCCGTCGACATGACGCGTGAGGCTATGCCCGCTGGTCAGGCGATTCTCGCTCTGTGGGAAATCACGGGCAATATGGAGCGTCCGGGCGGCATGATCGTCGCTCCCGAGATCCTCTCGGTTGCAGGTGGCTGGGGCCGTGAGGTCTTGGGCCCCGTGCAGGAAGATAAGCGCATCGGCATCAAGGATTACCCGCTGTTCAACTTCGGCTTCGCGGTGTCCCAGCCCGACGAGACGGTGAAGACGATCGAAACCGGCGTGCCGTACGAGATTCATGGCGCATGGCTGCAGACCACCAACCCGATTGCTTGCATGGGCGCCGACCCGCAGCGTCTGTACAAGGCTCTGAACAGGCTCGATTTCATCGTGGTGGTCGACCTGTTCAAGACCCCGACGATTGCCGCTCTGGCAGACGTCGTGCTTCCCGCGCAGACATTTGCCGAACGCAACGGCATCGCGTTCGTCTCCGGCGCGCAGCGCGGCAGCACCATCAACAAGGTGACGCAGGTCGGCGAGTGCAAGTCCGACATGGAAATCAACCTTGAGCTGGGGCGTCGCTGGAATCCCGAAGCGTGGCCGTGGGATAACGTCGACGATATGTTCACCGACATGCTCAAACCCACCGAGATGTCCTTCGAGGAGCTGCAGAAGGTCGCACCCGCCTACCAGCCCATCGAGTACTACCGCTACAAGACGGGCAAGCTGCGCCCCGACGGGCAGCCCGGTTTCAACACCCCGACCGGCCGCATCGAGCTGTGGAGCAACTTCTATAATCGCGCGGGCCTCGACCCTCTGCCCTACTTCGAGGAGCCCGAGCCCGGCCCCGGCTCCACACCTGAGCTCATGGACGAGTACCCGCTCGTCATGACTTCCGGCGCGCGTTTCTGGGGCATGTTCCACTCCGAGCATCGCCAGATCGAGCGCATGCGCCACTATCGCCCCTGGCCGCTTATGGACATCCACCCCGACACCGCGGCCAAGTACGGTATCAAGGACGGCGACTGGGTTTGGATGGAAGGCCCCATGGGCCGCGCGAAGCGCAAGGCGAAGCTCACGGTGCAGATGGATCGGCGCATCGTGTCGTGCGACCACGGCTGGTGGTTCCCCGAGGGTGACCCCGACAAGTTCTACGACGTGTTCGACCTCAACATCAACAACACGCTTCCGTGGATTCCGGGCAAGAGCGGCTTCGGTTCCAACTACAAGAGCTCTATCTGCAAGATTTACAAGGTCGAGGGGGAATAGATCATGGCGAAATACGGACTTTTGGTTGACGCGCAATGGTGCTCTGGTTGCCATAGCTGCGAGATCGCATGCCAGATGGAGCACGGCCTCCCTGTTGGCGAGACCGGCATCAAGGTGGTGAAGATCGGCCCGTGGGCCATAGGCGACGAGGTCGACGAAGACTGGCAATTCTCCTACCTGCCCATTCCCACCAAACAGTGCGACACGTGTGCCAAGCGACGCGGAGCGGGCAAGGTTCCCACCTGCGTGCAGCACTGCCAGTCGAAATGCCTGGAATTCGGTACGATCGAAGAGCTTTCGGCGCGTATGGACGAGAAGCAGAAGACGCTTTTCGTGGTGGCGTAGAGGCTCGCAAGTTTACATCGACGGGCCTGCGACCGCTTCTGAGGGGAGGCGCGCGGCCCCATTCTCAAGGGGGCGTTTCAATTGCATTCGAAGAAGTACTACATTGTGTACGGCTTGTTCTTCTCACTCATCGTGGCTGCGGTTCTCTGCCTGTGCCTTACCATTGCGCAAGGGGTGCCCCATATCGATCCGGTATTTTGGGCCCTGAGCTTCGCCGTCGCGTTTGTCACCTCGTTTCTGGTGACGTCGATTCTTCCGCTTGCCAAGCTGTCGGCATCGTGCGCCGTATACTTTGACGCGAAGCCTGGTAGCGTCGCGTTTCGTCTCATCCAGAACGTTTTCTTCTCCACACTTATTATGTTCTTTCTGGGCGCGGTGATGACTTGCTTTATGACGGGTGTGGGCGAGACCGAAGCGGTGAACGCCATGACCGGCCAGATGGTGGGCGTAAACGTGTTTGATCGATTCGTCGCGCTTTGCATGCAGTTCTGGCCGACGATTGTCATCGTGGCGTTTTTGTCCGACCCGTTGGCGGGCGCCATTGCGGGTGCGCTCGTGAAGGAGAACGCCGGTGCCGCAGTCTGATTGGAAAGCCGGCGGGGTGGACTCGAGCGAGGTTCAAAAGACCATCGACGCGGTAACGGGCGTAACATGGGGGACGCGCAATCGCATCATGGCGGGCCTGTTCCAGCGCGACTTGCGTAAACATGGCAACGATATGCCCGCTTTCGCGCCTCCCGGCGAAGATGTTTCAAGATAGCGAGCCTGGTGCGCCGCGATGTGCGCGCCAGGCTCTCGTGCGCTTCCTCAAAAACACATCATTTGTTCGCTGTCACGGCGTAACGTTTTTGGGGGTATGCATCACTCCGCCGACGAGGGTAGCCGCA
>JAUNWQ010000098.1 GCA_030540225.1 Coriobacteriia bacterium
ATATTACGCGCACCCCCTCCCGCGGTCAAGGGGCTTTCCCGCCTTTTTCCCGGGAAGGGGCGCATCAGAGGGCAGCTTTCCCCATATGACCTGGGGCTACGCGCTTCTATTGCCCTTCAGACCACGCACACATTCCCTCCATAATCCCAGGAAAAGCGGCGGGAGGCGAGAAAGTGACCCTGCATTCAGGGGCGCTTCGCTGCAGGGGGGCTCCCCGCCGCAGGGAGATTCCCTCCGCCCTACGGCGACGCCCCTTGCTATGCAAAGAGGCCGGGCGACTCTCGTGCGCCCGGCCTCTCAAATAGATAGATAGGTAGGTAGGTAGATAGATAGATAGGGCGATCGCCTCCGGCATTCGCCCCGCAGAGGAGATTTCACTTCGGCACGCTGCTTATATATGCGCGGCTACCCTCCGGCGCTTCTATCTCGTGGGGCAGAAGCGCCGCGCAGGAGGCGGCGCCTTCAACGAGCCCGCACGCTTTCAAAGAATAGAAGACTCCGCTCTACCCCAAGCTAGCGATGCGCACTTCGACGGCGGCAATCTGATCTTCCGGCGTGCTCGCACCTGCCGTGATTCCCACCTCAGTGCACCGGTCGAACCAGGCAGGATCGAGCTCAGAAGCGCGCTCGATGTGATGCGTGTTCCCGCACACCGACGAGCAAATCTCGGCAAGACGGGTCGTGTTCGATGAGTTGCGCCCACCGATGACGATCATCGCATCAACTTCCCGGGCAAGCGCCGCCGCCGATTCTTGCCGCTCGCGCGTCGCGAGGCACACGGTGTCCTTCACCACGCACTCGACGCCGCGATCGTGAAGCGCCGCAAGCACCTCTTCGAACGCCTCGCGCGTCTGGGTGGTCTGCACCACCACACCCACCTTGCCCAAAAGGCTTGCCGGCACGTCCGCCGCCCTCCCGGCGACGAGCACTTCCCCGCCAGCCTCTCGCGCGTAGGCGACGAGCCCCTCGACCTCGGGATGGCCCGCCTCTCCCACGACAACGACGCGCCCGCATTCGCGAGCAAGTTTTGCCGCTGCCTTCTGCGCCCGGGCGACATGGGGGCACGTGGCGTCGACCACGGGAAGCCCACGTGCCTCTATCTCGCGTCTGACCTGCGGCGTAACACCATGACTGCGAATGATAACGCTGCCCTCGACAGCTTGCTCGGGGCTTTCGACAGCGCGGATGCCCCGCTCGGCAAGCTGCGCCACGACCTGAGGGTTGTGAATCAACGGGCCAAGCGTGACGGCACGCGATCCTTCCGACACGGTATCAAGCGCCATGTCGAGCGCGCGCTGAACCCCGTAGCATGCTCCCGCGCATTTCGCCCGCGTCACCTTCATTTCGACTCCTTCGCCGCGATAATCTCCTCGGGAGTATGCTCGGGAATCGCATGATTCGCGAACACGTCCGTGAAATCGCGCCCGTCAGGGAACAGCGCCACCATGTCGACCTCATCGCGCGGCACGCGCTGGGAGAGGGCGAAGCACTCGCGCATCGCGTACCACGTGCATCCCTCCAGGCGGTCTTCCTTGGGAAGGAAGTCGAAATCACCGACGAGCAGAGGCGACCCAAACTCCATCGTGATCTTGGGGAAACGGAAGAACTTGCCCTTCTGCTTCACATACTCGGCATTGCGCACGGTCATAGGGAGGATAGGCGCATGCCCCATCTTCGCGATGAACGCGGCGCCGGAGTGGATCTCGGGTTTCTTGGTTCCCTTGCCACGGCGCGTCCCCTCGGGAAGGATGCCGACGAGCTCGTTGTTCTTCAGGTTGCGCGTCGCGCGCTTGATGGCCACGCGGTCGGCAGCATCTCGTTTGACGGGGAATGCGCCGACGCGCGAGAGAATCTGGCCCGCGAGACCGCGGGCATTGTCGAAGAGCGTCTCACGACCGAGCAGACGCACCCACTGGCTGGGACGGCATGCGATATACATGCAGGCCACGTCGAGAAACGACGTGTGGTTCGCCACGAGAAGCACGCCCGATTTCTTATTAAATGCCCGCAGGTTCTCGCGCCCATCGACGCGATAGCGGAAGCAGATTTTGAACACGAAGGCGACGACCACCCAAACGATGTTCCCAAACCAATGGGGAATCTGCTTTTCGGTCGACGTGCCCCCGAGCGGCATGTCCCACATCTTCTCGTATGGCAGAAAGACGCTCATGCGCAGCCCTTTCTCTTGAATATGCGCGCGAACCCTGCAAGTTGGGCGCCCCGCCCCGAAAGGCCGGACGCCATTTTGCGATTACCCTTGAGCCTGCTCGGCACGCGAGCAGATGAAGGAGATGATTTCCTCGATGGTTTTGCCGGTGGAATCGAGATGCACGGCGTCCTCCGCCGGCTTGAGGGGCGACGCGGCGCGCGAGGAATCGATCTCGTCGCGCTTCTTGATGTCGGCGAGAACCTCCTCGTAGTTCGTCGAACCCACGTGACGCTCCTCGTTCTGCTTGACGCGACGGGTCGCGCGCTCCTCCGCGCTTGCCGTGAGGAACACCTTCACGGGTGCCTCGGGGAAAACGACCGTGCCGATGTCGCGGCCCTCGACCACGTAGTCGCCCGCGCGGCCGATACGCTGCTGTTGGGCGACAAGAGCCTCGCGAACTGCGGGAACGGCGGCAACCGGCCCCACAGCTCGATCGATTTCGGACGTGCGGATGTCATCGGTCACCTCCGTGCCCGAAATGAAGACGCGACGGGGAACGGGGTCGCCCTCGACGTGCCCGAACTCGATTTCGTTATCGCGCGCGATCGCGCCGAGCGCATCGACGTCGTCGAAGGAAACGCCGTCGGCGAGCGCCTTCCACGCGATGGCGCGGTACATTGCCCCCGTGTCAAGGCACGAGAACCCGAGCCGCTTTGCCGCTGCCTTAGCGACGGTTGACTTGCCTGCCCCCGAGGGGCCATCAATTGCGACGATCATTTCGCCAGCCTTTCAATATCGGCGCGAAAGCCCGGATAGCTTACGCGAACTGCCTCAAAATCACGGATAGACACGGGATGGGCTCCCGTGAAGCCAACAAGCGACCAGGTCATCGCAAGACGATGGTCGCCCAGGGAATCAAACACGAGCCCCTCGGGCGCGACGAGACCCGGCTTGCCCTCGATATGCAGGTCATCGCCTTCGGCCCACGCGCGCACGCCAAGCTTGGAAAGCCCCTCCAAGATGGCCACGAGACGGTCGGTCTCCTTCACGCGCAGCTCTCCCACCTCGTGAAAGACCGTCGTGCCTTCCGCATGGGCAGCCACAAGGGCGAGCACGGGAATCTCATCGACGAGCGAGGCGATCTCGCGCCCCGCGACTTCGCACGAGCGCAGATGCTCGACGTAGGAAACCGAGATGGTGCCGCAAGGTTCCTCCCCCGCGCTGCCCGTCGGCTTCAGGGTGATGTCGGCGCCCATGCGCTCGAGCACCCGCACGAAGCCGATGCGCGCCTCGTTCAAGCTCACGTTCTCGATGTCGATCGCGCTGTCGGGACGAAGAGCCGCCGCGCACGCCATGAACGCCGCAGACGAGGGGTCGCCCGGCACGTCGACGTCGCAGGAGTGAAGGCTCTGCCCACCAACGACGGAAGCCTCCCCTGGCGCCGCTTCGACGCCGACGCCGAAGCCGGGGAGCATGAGCTCGGTGTGGTTGCGCGAGGGCGCCGGCTCGTGAACGCTCGTCGTGCCCGATGCGAAGATGCCGGCGAGCAGAATCGCCGTCTTCAGCTGGGCGGAAGCAACCGGTGAATCATAGGAAATCGCAGCGAGATCGCGCGTTCCCGTAATGGAGAGCGGGAGCGTCGTCGCGCCTTCCGGGGCGAACCGAGCGCCCATCAGCTCGAGCGGGGCCGCGATCCGGCGCATCGGACGACGGCGAAGGGAGTCGTCGCCCGTGAGCTCGACGGTGATGCCCCATGGCGCGAGCACGCCCATGAGCAGGCGAACCGTCGTGCCGGAATTGCCGCAGTCGATGGCGTCCTCTGACTGCGAAGGACCTAAGCCGCCCCAGCCGTGGATGTCGCCCGCAAGGCTTCCGTCGGGCTGCTTTTCGAGATTGACCTCGGCGCCCAGGGCGCGCACGGCGCCGATGGAGGAGCGCACATCGGCAGAGTCGAGCACGCCGGACACATGCGAAGTGCCTTCGGCCATCGCGGAGAAGAGCACCGAGCGATGCGAAATCGACTTGTCGCCGGGGACGCGAACCGCGCCCGTCAGCGGGCGGGCGAGCGGCTCGATGAGGGTTGCCCGCTCTGCCGCAGCGCCTGCGGGATCGGCGGGCGTTGCGACGTCGTTGCGTACAGTGGACGCCGGTTGTTCGTTAGTCGACATGGATATGCTCCTTCGGGGAGAGCGGATTGAACGACACCGAGAAGCCCGCGTCGATGAGCTGGGCAGACAGCTTCCCAACATCACCCTCGTCGGTCAAAACGAGCGAGAGCACGGCGCGATCCTCGGTGATGTGATCGATTTCGATCGATTGGATATTGCAGCCAGCAGAGCTCGCGATCGTGGTGACCTCCGCGACCACGCCCTTTCGATCGGACATGGGAATGCGAACCTCGAGGAGCTTGTCGGTCGAGGGAACCCAAGCGGCAGGCAGCGCGCGGCGGGCCTGTGCCGCCTCCTCAAGAAGCCGCGTCGTCGCCTCGCGGTCGTGCGCGTCGATGGCGTCCGCAAAATCGCCGATGATGCCCTGCATCTCGCGCAAACCGCTCGTGAGCGCACAGGCATTATCGAACGCGATGCCGCACCACAGCTTCGAAGAGCCCGCCGCAATGCGCGTGGAATCCTTGAAGCCGCCCGCCGCAAGGCGCATGAGCGACTGCTGATCGTCGGCGTGGCGACTTGCCAGCTGCACGAGCGAAGCCGCGATGATATGCGGAACATGGCTTACGACGGCAATGGAATCATCATGCTCATCAGGTGCTATGGCAACCACGCGCGCGCTCAAGCTCGTGATGAGCTCATGCAGGCGCTGGAAATGCTCAGGCGGCGTGTCCGCGTCAGGGCACAAAATCCAGTTAGCGCCCTCGAAAAGATCGGGGCGGGCACCGTCGATGCCGTTCTTCTCCGAGCCCGCCATGGGATGACCCGGCACGTAATTGCGACGATACGGCAGAATCTCTTTCGTCGCCGCGAGGATGTGAGCCTTCGTGGAAAGCGTGTCGGTGACGACACCGCGATAATCCCAATCTCGGAGAAGGCGCAGGTAATCGTCGACCGCAGCAACCGGCGTCGCCAAGACGACGAGATCGGCGCGGTCCTTCACGAAATCGGAGAACGCCTCGCTTTCGGGGGCGCTAGCGTTCGCCACCCACCCACGCGAGATTGCCTCGCCGCAAGTTCGCGAATCGACGTCGACCCCGAACACCTCGATATCGGGGTCGGATTTTGAAATGGCGGCCGCAAGCGACGCGCCAATGAGCCCCAGCCCAACCACGGCGATGTGATCGAACCCGTGCGGGACCTTATTTACAGCATTTTCAGACATGCACTAACCTTTTTCCTCGCGCCCAAGTCCTCGTCGCCCGGGCAGCAGTCGTTTAGTTTAGCAGTTACGAGCAGATCGCGGCCTTCAGTTCGCCTACTTCCACATCTGCGAGCTCGCGCCATGAGCCGCGGGGCAAATCCCCCAGCTCGAGCGGGCCAAAGGAAGAGCGATGCAGCGCGATGACCGGATAACCCACCGCCTCGAGCATGCGGCGAACCTCCCGCTTACGGCCCTCGCACAAGCCGACGAGCACATAGCTCCCCGTCTTCTCGCGAACCGCCCGGCTGCGCTTGCCGGTATGCGAGGCGTTGATGCCGCCCGCACCCTTGCCCGTCCCAATCGCGCGCGCGGCCTTTTGCGCATCGCTACCCAGCAAAAGCTCGGCACGTGCGGGAAGCGTCATGCCGTCGGAGAGGGCAACACCACGGCGCAACCACTCAAGCGCCTTGGCATCGGGCGCCCCTTCGACCAGGGCAAGGTAGCGTTTCTCCACATGGCGGCGCGGGTGCAGAAGCGCGTTTCCCAGCTCGCCGTCGGTCGTGAAGAGAAGGAGACCCGTCGTGTCGCGGTCGAGGCGCCCCACGGGGAACAGCCCCGGGTAGGCGTCTGCGGGGACGAGGTCGGCCACCGTAGCTCGACCCTGGGGGTCGTCCATCGTGGTGACGTAGCCGGCAGGCTTGTGAAGCATGATCGTGACGTCGCCCTCAGCAAGGCGCACCGGCGCTCCGCCGTCGACGCGAATCTCGTCGCCGCCAGGATCGACCGAGCACCCCAGCTCAGCAGTCTGCCCGTTAACCGTGACGCGACCGGCGAGGATGAGCTGTTCGGCATGGCGGCGCGACGCAACGCCTGCGCGCGCGAGAAACTTCTGCAGGCGCATCATGGCTACTCGTCTTCCGTTTCGAACGTGAGCTTGTCGAAGTCGATCTTGTCGACCACGCCGAAGCCCTGGGCCATGGCCTGGCGAAGCATCTCCTGGGCCGAACCGTCGTCCATACCGGAAAAGCCCTCATCTTCGCCGTCTTCCCCTGCCTCGTCGCGCGACGCAACCGCACGGTAAGCCGCGCCCTGCGAGAACAGCGACTCGGGCGCCGTATGCCCCACGAGCACTTCGCCCGCGATAGCCCCGCTCATGTCGCCTTCCTCGTCGTCGTAGACGATGCGGTCGAGCACATC
>JAUNWQ010000099.1 GCA_030540225.1 Coriobacteriia bacterium
AAAGCGCAACCGTTGCGGTTAGGTTGTCAGCGTTGCGCTTACATTGGCAACCAACCCGTTCGACGCTGTTTCGAAATGATGCCGCATAACGTACAAATTCGGGATGCTTTGATTTATAATCGACCGTTAGGAGTACGCTCTGCGAAAGGCGCAGAAGCGGCATCATCGAACACGAACTGGGAGGCTTATATGCTTAAAGCAATCATCGTCGACGACGAGGCCCCCGCGCGCTCCGAATTAAAATTCCTGCTCGACGAACTTGGCCAGACCGAGGTTGTTGCCGAGGCGGCTAGTGTGCGCGAGGCTATCGAGAAGCTCAAAGAATACCCCTGCGATGTCATGTTCCTCGACGTGAACATGCCGGAAGCCACTGGCTTGCAACTGGCCGAGGCGCTACAGCACCTGAAATTCCCGCCCGCGGTGGTGTTCGTCACCGCCTACAGTGAGCATGCGCTCGACGCGTTCAAGGTGAACGCCATCGATTATCTGGTGAAACCGGTCGAGACCGAGCGCCTCTCCCAGGCGCTTGCGCGCGTCCGCGAGCACGTTTCGCTGCATGTGCAGGCCCAGAAGTCCGAGCGCATTCCCGTGGAAAAGGGTGGCAAGAAGATCCTCATCGGCATCGATAAGATTCGCTTCGTCATGGCACGCGATGATTACGCATACCTGCAAACCGACACGGATCGCTATTTCTCCACGGTGAGCTTGGCTCAGCTCGAGAAGCGCCTGGACGGCCACGGGTTCTTCCGCGTGCATCGCGGGTATCTGGTGAACCTTTCCATGGTCGAGGAAATCGAGTCGGTCTCCGGCGGCACGCTGCTGCTCACGCTGAACGGCGTGGAAGAGAAAATCCCCGTAAGCCGCAGGCGCGTGAGCGCGCTGAAGAAGGCGTTGGGGCTGTAGGCGGCAGGGCTCCGCAGTAGGTTTCTTGATCGAGGTCAAAAGCGCTCGTCGCGTTCGCGGCGGGCGCTTTTTGCGCGGGGCGAAACGCGGTGATTTCGACCCGTTCCCCCACTTGTCCATAACTCCATCACAGGGTTCGAGGATAATTCAAATCGTGCGTGCCTTTGAGGGGGCCTACACGATACCGAAAGAAGGTTCACATGCTGACAAGCGACATGGAAAAGTTATACCCTTCTGCGAAAACGCTTGTGAAGGAATGCGTCGCCAGCCGTGTGCTGGCCAAGGACGCATCGCTTTATGATTTCTCCGACGGTGCGCGCGAGACCGCCGAGAACTTTATGGGCTGGGTCGATTTGGGCATGCGCCCGCAGTGCGACCTCGCGAAAGTTCAGCGCTTTGCTGACGATGTGGTGGCGAGCGGCATCAAGACCGTCGTCCTCATCGGCCAGGGCGGATCCACACAAGCGCCCATGACCATCACGAAATACAACAAGTCTGACACGGTTCGGGCAAACCGCGTCTCGTTCAAGACGCTCGATTCCGATTCTCCCGTGCGCATGCGCGAGCTGCTTGCCGACTGCGATCCCGCGACGACGCTCGTCATCGTGTCCTCGAAGTCGGGCGGCACCATCGAGCCGCGCCTGCTCTCTTCTGCGCTGCGCGACGCCCTCGAAGCGCAGGCGCCGGAAATCAACTTCGCGAACCACCTGGTCGCCATCACCGACCCTGGCTCGCAGCTCGAGCGTCAGGCGCACGAAGAGGGCTGGCTGGCCGTCTTCAACGGCGAGCCCACCGTCGGCGGGCGCTTCTCCGCGCTGTCGATCTTCGGCCTTCTGCCCGCAGCACTCGCTGGCATCGACCTGGAGCAGTTCATCGCCCACGCGAGGGACGCCGAAGAGCGCTGCAGCGAGGACTCCATCGACAACCCGGCGATTAACCTCGCCGCGTTCCTTTACGACAACTATCTCAAGGGCCGCAACAAGTTCTCGTTCCTCACGCCGAAGCGCGGGCGCGTCTTGGGCCTTTGGATCGAGCAGCTTGTCGCCGAATCGCTTGGCAAGGAGGGGCAGGGCATCCTGCCGAACATCGAGGTCGACTCGCTTCTGCTCGCGCGCGACGCGGGCGACCGCAGTGTCATCATGTACCAGACGAAGACCGACTTGTGGGACGAGCGCAAAAACTTCGAGATGAGCCTCGCCTATATCGACCCGGCCATCCCGCGCCTGAACTTCAAGATCGATTCCGCGCTCGAGCTTGCCGAGCACTTCGTGATGTGGGAATACGCCATCGCGATGTGCGGTTACCTCATGCGCGTGTGCCCCTTCGACCAGCCCGACGTCGCGTCGGCGAAGGCCGAGGTCCTAAAGATTCTTGCCGAGGGCCAGCCCGAGCCCGATTTCGTGCAGGACTTCATCGGCGATGTTCACATGGGCGAGGTCGAGGTGCGCTTGGCCCCGTGCTTTAAGGACTGCACCGATGTGCGATCTGTCCTGCGTGCGCTGCTCGGCAGCATCCAGCCGGGCGATTTCTTCGCGCTGAACGCGTTTCTGCCGTTCACGGGCGAGGGGCGCCGCGAGGCGCTCGAGGACATCCGCCACGGAGTGGGCGAATCGCGCCACGTCGCGTCGTGTCTGGAAGTGGGCCCGCGCTACCTGCACTCCACCGGCCAGCTGCAAAAAGGCGGCCCGAACTGCGGTGTGTTCCTCATTTTGTCGGCCGACGAGCTGAAAGACATCCCGCTCAAGCGCGAGGCGGAAAGCCTGGGCGCGCTTGCGAAGGCGCAGGCGTCGGGAGATTTGCTCACGCTGGCGAGTCGCGGTCGACGGTGCGTGCACCTGCATCTCCCCGACAACTCGGGAGTGACGCTGCGTGCGCTCGCCGCCGTCATTCGCGAGATTCTGGCCGAGCTGTAGGGTCCTGCTGATTTGCGCCGCGCCCGTCGCAAGAGGGGCGCGGCTTTCTGTATTGGCTGAGTTTTGAGGGTGAGAAGCATGATCGAGGCGCTCGATATTCATGTGACGGGAATCGTCCAAGGGGTTGGGTTTCGTCCCTTTGTCTACCGAATGGCGAAGAAATACCTGATCAACGGATGGGTTTTGAACGCGGCGGACGGCGTGAACATCCATGCGGAAGGGGAGAGCCGCCTGCTCGACGAGTTCGTGATCGAGCTTTCCGAGAATGCGCCTGCGGCGGCCCAGGTGAAGGAAATCGAGCTTAAGGAAGTGCCCCTTCAGGACTTCGACTCGTTTGAGATTCGCTTCTCGGACGACGCTGCAGTGCAGGAGACCACGCTCGTGTCTGCCGACTTGGCCACGTGCGACGACTGCGCGGCGGAACTGTTCAACCCGAACGACCGCCGCTTCCACTACCCCTTCATCAACTGTACCAATTGCGGGCCTCGCTTCACCATCATTGACGCGCTGCCCTACGATCGCGCGAGCACGTCTATGAAGGATTTCCCCATGTGCAAGCGCTGTGCTGCCGAATACGCCGACCCGCTCGACCGCCGCTTCCACGCGCAGCCGGACGCGTGCTTCGAGTGCGGTCCGCACCTTTCTTTGGCATGGCGCCCCGACTGCGAGGCGACGCCAGGCGAGGACTTCCCGACGCGCGGGGCGGGGGACGTGTCCTCCGATGAGCTTCCCGATGGCTGGCGCATCGCCTGGGGAAAGACGCGCGAGACCTCGGATGCCCTCATCGCGCGGGCGGTCGAGCTGCTCGGCGCCGGGCAAGTCGTGGCCGTGAAGGGGCTCGGCGGGTTTCACCTGGTGTGCGACGCGCGCAACGCCGAGGCGATCGCTCGGCTTCGCGAGGGAAAGCGCCGCGGCGGCAAGCCGTTCGCGGTCATGATGGCGAACGCCGAGGCGGCGCGCAGCGTTTGCGAGGTGACGCCCGAGGAGGAGAAGGCGCTCTCCGATCCGGCGCGTCCGATCGTGCTGCTGAAGAAGCGTCAGGGCGTGGCGCTTGCTGCGGGCCTTGCCGACAAGCTGCCCGAGCTGGGCGTCATGCTCCCCGCCACCCCGGTTCAGCTCCTCTTGCTGCACGATTTCGCCCGCGCCCTTGAGGAAATGGGCGTCCCTGAACCTCCGATGCTTGTGATGACCTCGGGAAACATCCACGATGAGCCGATCGTCACCGACGATGCCGAAGCACGCGGGAAGCTCGGCGGCATCGCGTGCGTCGTGCTGGGCAACGATCGCGCCATCCTTTCGCGCTACGACGATTCGGTGGTTCGCATCATTTCGGCGGGCTCTGCGGGCGCTGCCGTGCAAGTGATCCGCCGTGCGCGCGGGTTCGCGCCCGTGCCGTTGAAGCTGGCGCAGGCGAGCACCAACCCGGAGGCTGCTGCAGCTCCGGAGGATGCCGCTGCCTCCGGGGCGACTGGCGCCACCGGCCATGAGGGCTCTCCCGAAACCGCGGGCCACGAAGCTGCGGGGAGTGTCCCGGTGCTCTTCGCGGCGGGCTCGGAGCAGAAAAGTACCTTCGCTTTCGTCCGCGGTTCGGAGGCGTTCGTCTCCCAACATGTGGGCGATCTGGAAAACGCCGAAGCTTTCGATGCTTGGCTCGACGCGAAAAGCCGCTTCGAGAAGCTTTTCGAGCTGCGCGCGACGCGCCTTGCCTGCGACGCGCACCCCGAGTATCTCGCTTCGAAATGGGCGCGCGAGCAGGCGAGAAAGCTCGATATCCCGCTGCTCGAGGTGCAGCATCACCATGCGCACATCGCTTCAGTCATAGGCGAGAACGGCCTTTCGGGCGCGGTGTGCGGAATCGCCTTCGACGGAACGGGGTTCGGTGCGGACGGCTCTATCTGGGGCGGGGAAGTGCTGCTCGCAAACGCGCAGGCCTATGAGCGGTTCGCGAACTTCGCCTACGTTCCCATGCCGGGCGGTGCCGCCTGCGTGAAGAATCCCTTGCGCATGGCGTACGGCGTGCTGTGGGAGTTCGACCTGCTCGAACACCCGGCGGCGAAGCGGGTACTCGATGCGCTTGGCGAGCAGGCCGACCTTTGCGACCAGATGATCGAGCGCGGCTTGAACACGCCGATGACCTCGTCGGTCGGGCGTCTTTTCGACGCGGCGAGCGCCATCTTGGGGATATGCGAGCATCCGACCTACGAAAGCGAGGCGGCGGTTCTCTTGGAGGCTGCCATGGGGCCGGCCGCATCTCCTGACGGTGGTTCGACCGACGAGGCGGGCGTCAACAGCCGTTACTCGGTCGCCATCACGAAGAACACCGCGACGTCGAAGTCGACCGCCCAAGACACGTCGGTCCTGCTCTTCGACGCGGCGCCCACCTTCAAGGCGCTTCTCGACGACATGCAGGCGGGCATCCCCGCAGCGACCATCGCCCGCCGCTTCCACGGTGCTTTTGTGGAGGCCATCGTGAACGCGGCGAAGCTTGCGTACAGCGTTTACGGCGTGTCCACGGTGGCGCTCTCGGGCGGCGTGTTCATGAACCGCTTCATAATCGAGCATGCGCTCGCGGCTTTGCAGGACGAGGGCTTCACCGTTGCCGTCAATCGCGAGCTGCCGCCCAACGACGGATGCATCTCCTACGGCCAGGCTGTGATAGCATGTGCGCAAGACGAGACGACGCACGACGAGTAAAAAAGGACTGAGTGCCTATGTGTTTGGCAATACCCGCGTTGATCACGGAAAAGAAATCGGACAATCTGGCGACGGCCGAGATCCTCGGCGTCACGCGCGAGGTGGCGCTCGATCTCACCCCGCAGGCGAACGTCGGCGACTACGTGTTGGTGCATGCCGGCTTCGCTATCGAAGTTGTCGATGCTGACTATGCAAAAGAAACTATTGAACTGGTCAAACAGCTTGAGGATGTCGCCGTATGAGTGTCTTGGAGGATGCCGCCGACATCGATTTCTCGGCGTTTAAAGACCCGAAGCTCGCGCGCGGCCTCATTGAGACCATCCACCGCCTTGCGCCCGAGCACGCGACGCTCATGGAGGTGTGCGGCACGCATACCGTGGCAATCGCGCGCAACGGAATCCGCGATTTGATGCCCGAAGGGCTGCGCCTGGCGTCGGGCCCCGGGTGTCCCGTTTGCGTCACGTGCAACCGCGACATCGACACGGTGATCGCGCTCGCGCGCATCCCGAACGTCACGATCACCACCTTCGGCGACATGACGCGCGTCCCCGGGTCCACTTCGAGTTTGCTTGCGGAGCAGGCTGCGGGCCGCTCGGTCGAGATCGTCTATTCGCCCCTCGACGCGCTCGCCTTTGCGAAGGCGCATCCCGAGCGGGAGGTCGTCTTCGTGGGCGTCGGCTTCGAGACGACGACTCCACTTGTGGCTATGGCGATCAAGCGTGCGAAGGCCATGGGGCTTTCCAACTTCACCGTGTTCGCGGCGCACAAGAACATGCCCGGCGCGTTGGAGCTGCTCGTAGGCGACCCCACGCTCGAGCTCGATGCGCTTATCCTCCCTGGTCACGTGAGCACCATCATCGGTGCTGAGCCGTACCGCTTCCTGGCGGAGAAGTACGGCATCCCCGGCGTGATCACCGGGTTCGAGCCAGTCGATGTGCTGCAGGGTATCGCCATGCTCGTGCGCCAGCTGCACGAGGGCCGCGCTGAAATCGAGATCGCGTACGCGCGCGGCGTCATGCCCGAGGGGAATCCCGTTGCCCTCGCCGCGATCGACGAGGTCTTCGAAACCTGCACGG
>JAUNWQ010000100.1:0-236 GCA_030540225.1 Coriobacteriia bacterium
CGCTTGTAGTCGGCCTTCTCGCGCTTGGCAAGCGGATCGCGCTCGTACCACTTCTTCTTAGGGCCCGAGAAATTCTCGAGCTCCTCAAGCTCGGCGCGACTCGCCTCGAGGTCTTCGTAGTCGATGTATTTCGCCGGCTTCACCAGGACATTCGCGAGCGCCTGGATGGCGATGGAGGTCAGGTTCGAACACACCCAGTAAAAGCCCATGCCCGTGGCGACAAACACGCCCAAGAT
>JAUNWQ010000100.1:246-6567 GCA_030540225.1 Coriobacteriia bacterium
TGGACAGGCCGTTCGTCATGTTCTTCTCCGCACGCGACTGCTCGCGCTGCAGCGGGTTGATGCGGTTCTGCGCGAAGCCCATGATGATGGCGGAAAGCCCCGCGAAAAGCGGCATGATCCACGCCGCGCCGCCGTCCTCGAAGGGGATCTGACCCAAAAACTCAGTGCCCGGCGCGCCGCCGTCGGTAATCGTATGGATGACGTCGACCAGGCCGAACAGGATGACGATCTGCACAGCAAGCGGAATCAGAGAGAGCATCGGGTGGTAATGCTGCTCCTTGTAGAGCTTGTTCTGCTCCTCGCCGATCGTCTCGCGATCGCCGTAGTACTTCACCTTCAGGCGATTCAAGGCAGGCATGAGCTGCACCATGACGATCGAATTCTTCTGACACCAAAGCGACATCGGGATGAGGATGATCTTCACGATGATGGTGAACAGGAGGATGGCTATCCACCAATTGCCGCTTATCGCGTAACAGGGCTGCAAGATAAGCGAGAGCAGCCATGCAAGTGCTTCCATGCGAGCAAGTCCTTTCGCATCGCGCGCTGCGAGCGCGATGAAGTTAAATCGAGGCAAAACTGAGGTAAAAACGCAGAACTAGAATGGTACTACAAATCGTGCCGCATGAGCGCCCAATCACGCACTGGGGCGTACTAAATCCGTGGACGCTCCGATTGGCTCGACGCGACGTCCCTTCCTTCGGAGAGGAGGCGGCTCCCTTCCCTTCAAAGGTGCGGCGATTTCCCTTCCTCGGAGGCTCCACCCCTGCCGTTTATGGAGGAGAAACGCGATTGGCTGCGACCATTGTTTCTATCATGTTAATTAGAGGTAACAGAGCCGTTGCGCAAACTTATAATGGCCGCGGTTGGGAACAAGTAAACCCCGAGGAGGTTACATGAGTTACGTCCAGCGAATTATCGACCAAGTTAAGGCGAAGGACCCCGATCAGCCCGAGTTCATCCAGGCCGTCACCGAGGTCATGAGCACGCTCGAGCCGGTCATCGAGGCGCATCCGGAATACGAGGAAGCGAAGATCCTCGAGCGCATCGTCGAGCCCGAGCGAATCATCCAGTTCCGCGTTCCGTGGGTTGACGACAAGGGCGAGGTCCAGGTCAACCGCGGCTTCCGCGTCGAGTACAACTCCGCAATCGGCCCCTACAAGGGCGGCCTGCGCTTCAACCCCACGGTTTATCTGGGCATGCTGAAGTTTTTGGGCTTCGAGCAGATCTTCAAGAACGCGCTGACCACGCTTCCGATGGGCGGCGGCAAGGGCGGCTCCGACTTCGACCCGAAGGGCAAGTCCAACAACGAGATCATGCGCTTCTGCCAGTCCTTCATGACCGAGCTCTACCGCCACGTCGGCCCGAACACCGACGTTCCCGCAGGTGACCTGGGCGTCGGCGGCCGCGAAGTCGCTTACATGTTCGGCCAGTACAAGCGCATCTGCAACGAGTGGACCGGCGTTCTCACCGGCAAGGGCCTCTCCTTCGGCGGCTCGCTCGCCCGCACCGAGGCAACCGGCTACGGCCTTGTCTACTTCGTCGACGAGTACCTCAAGAGCAAGGGCGACTCCTTCGAGGGCAAGAAGGTCGTTGTGCACGGCTCCGGCAACGTTGCCATCTACGCGATCCAGAAGGTCTCGCAGCTCGGCGGCAAGGTGATCGCCTGCTCCGACACCCACGGCTGGGTCGAGGACCAGGAAGGCATCGACTACCAGGTGCTCGAGCACGTCTACAACAAGAAGCGCTCCGGCCACGACAAGGGCGTCACGCTCGCGATGTACGTCGAAGAGCGCCCGAACGCGACGTGGCACGCGGAGGACGGCCGCGGCGTGTGGCAGCTCCCCTGCGACATCGCACTCCCCTGCGCCCGTGAGAACACCCTCGGCATCGAGGACGCGAAGGCCCTCGTCGCAAACGGCTGCAAGGCAGTCGGCGAAGGCGCCAACATGCCGACCACGATCGAGGCGACCGAGTACTTCCAGGAAAACGGCGTGGCGTTCTTCCCCGGCAAGGCAGCCAACGCGGGCGGCGTGCTCGTGTCCGGCCTCGAGATGAGCCAGAACGCCGAGCATCTTTCCTGGACCTTCGAGGAGGTCGACGGCAAGCTCGAAACGCTCATGCGCGGCATGTTCCACAACGTCGACGACACGGCGAAGGAATACGGCCATGAGGGCAACTTCGTGATGGGCGCCAACATCGCCGGCTTCAAGAAGGTTGCCGACGCCATGATGGCTCAGGGCATCGTCTAAGCGCCAACTTCAAGCAATCCTTTTGGGAAGGCGGGTTCCTCGCGCAGGAACCCGCCTTTTTCATTGCCCGAAGTCCCGAAAACGGGTCAGGCAATCGCTTCCCCCCTTGTATCTTGGCCGTGCGGTGCACATGTGCGCATCGTTTGGGCCGCTGGTCACTTCGTAAACGTGACCCCGCAAGGCACAATACCGATAGAAGCTGACTTCGCCGGGAAGGGCGGAGTGCGAAGCGGCTTGCACGATGCAACGGGAAAGGGAGTGATGAATATGTTGAAGCCCATGATGAGGAAGGTCGCGCTCGGTGTGCCCGCCGTTGCGTTGACGGCAGCCCTTGCGTTCACGATGGCCGGCTGCGGCGGTGGCGCCGAGGAGCAGAAGAAGGCGAGCGACGACACGGCAACGACGCAGCCTGCGGAAGAGCCGAAGGCTGAAGAGACCCCAGAGCCCGCCGTTGAGGCCAAAACCGGCGTCGACTACCCTTCGTACAGCTTAGAGCCAACTGATGGCTGGAAACCAGGCACCAGATCGATGAACGAGAAGTACGAAGAGTGCGAGTTCACGCTCGGCGATGACACCTTCGCCTTCATCGACATTCGCACGTACAAGACCGAGCCGATGACCGAAGCGGAAGCCAGAATGGGCTCCAAGAAAGACGGCACCATCGACGAAGTCGACGTCAACGGCATCACCTGGGTGCGTCACACCGCGTCCAATGGCACCGTCAACCTGTTCACCAAGGCACCTTCCGGAATGACGGTCGGCGTGGTCATAGGCTCCAAAGTCGATTGGAACGACGCACTGCCCATGATCGAGAACATCGTCTTGAAGTAGCGACGGCCCACCCAAAGAGGAGCGTCGATTGGCCAGATGCAGGAATCCCGAATAGCCTGACCCTTTTCGGGAAGGCGATTCACGAAGCGACCCCACCGAATGCGCGATTGCACGAGGCGGGGTCGCGTGCGGTTTCGGTCGCCGATCATTGTCGCGCGGCAGAGATAACCCCGGAGGATCTACAGCTCGGAGATAGTCTTCGCGGAGACAACATTGCTCGGCGAGATGAGGATCGCCCCAACCGAGCCAATCTTCGGCGTGCTCACATAGAAGGCGCTGCTTCTCGATTCGCCCATCGACGAAGTCGTCGAGTCTGCCGTGGTGATGACGATGTCGATGTTCTCGGCATTCTTGAGATACGACTCCTCGGGACAAAGAG
This sequence comes from Coriobacteriia bacterium, assembly GCA_030540225.1. Lineage (GTDB taxonomy): Bacteria > Actinomycetota > Coriobacteriia > Coriobacteriales > Eggerthellaceae > Ellagibacter. The sequence continues at coordinate 3,709 of JAUNWQ010000100.1, forward strand.
CAATGACGTAGTCTACCTTCTGCTCGGTGAAGTACTTCACCTTCTCATCGATAAGGATCCTCGAGTACTCGCGGGTGACCGAGAAGATGCCGTAGCGCTTGCCGCCGCGTTTCAAAATCGTTCCCTCTTCATAGGCGGACAGATCACTCGTATGAAGCGAGATGACGTTTGCGCCCTTGGCCTGGTAGAGCTCATCGACATCGGAGAGCGCGACCGGTTCCTTCTCCTTTTTGTGCCCCGCGAGCGGTGCAGCGGTGTTCACCTGGGAATCTAAGGTTCCACCAGGGGAAACAGTTGCAGAAACGCCTTCCCCGGCGGTACTTTCCCCTACGATGCCTTCGGACGCAGAGCCTTCCGCAGCGACAGGTTCCGATGCAGTAGAGACTCCCTGATCGACAGAGCCGTTGCCCTGCGCGCTTACGCTCGTTGGGGAAGCTGTATTAACACTCGAGCCACCCTGAGAAGAAGCGGTCTGTTTGTCGGAAGACGAAGCGGCAGAAGATGCCTGGCTGTTCTCCAAAGAGGAAGCAGAGGCTTGATTGCCATCGGAAGAGGACGAAGAGGAAGCGGAGGCTTGCCCGCCCCCCGCCTTCGAGTCCCCGGGAAGCGATTCGGCATCCCCCGCATTCTTTGAGTTAGCGGAGCCGTTGGCAGCTGATGTCGCAGATGCAGACGATTGCGCGGCGCTTTCTTCCTCTTCGATGGTTCCCTCGTAGACGATGGCGGTATAGCCTTCCATGTTACCGAACGCATCGTCGATGTTCGAGGCGGTGACGTTCCATGAATGGCCAGCAAACACGTAGCCGAACAGGATACACCCCATCCCAATAGCAAGGATGAGGAACACGATGAGCGCGATTTTCTCTTGGGATGTCTTTTCCATAGCAGCGTTCATTATAGGCAAACGAGCATGAGCTGCCAGCCCCCATCTCCCGAAGACAGACAATCTCGATGCCCTGCTGCTCTAACGGAGGCGAGCAAGCGCACCCCATCAGGCGAAATTCGCAAACAAGGCATTAGGAGGCATGGACATGCGAGCTTCTCGAATCAGCTTTCGCTCCTCGAGAGCTTCACTTTCCGCGTCGCCACGCGCTCTGTAAGCGCAGGGGTATGGGAGACGAGCAGCATACCGGCACCTTCCCGCTCGGCATAGTCCAGCAGCACGCGCCAGATATGAGCTTGCGTGACCGCATCCAGCATCGTGGAAACTTCGTCGCAGATGAGGTAGCGCGGGTGCGTGGCAAGCGCGCGGGCTATGCAGAAGCGCTGCAGCTCGCCGCCGGAGAGCTCATGTGGGTAGCGCTGCATCCACTCATCGCGAATCCCCAGGTTGTCGAGGAGTTCTTGCGGCACGTCGCCCGCCTCCGCCAGCGTTTTGCGCATGCGCAGGCGCGGATCGACCGCCTGCTCGGGATGCTGCTGGATCAGCTGCACCGGGCATACTCCGCGACGCGGAAGCGGCTGACCATCGAGCAGCACCTCGCCAGCCTGCGGACGCTCGAACCCAGCAAGCACGCGGCACAGCGTGGTCTTGCCAAACCCCGAGGGAGCCTGAAGCGCTACGCGCTCGCCGGGCTCGACTTGCAGGCTGAATCCGCTGTACAGGGGTTTTGCGCCGGGGTAACCGAACGTGACGTCTCGAGCCTCTAGCACGGGAAACCTCCCTTGCCAATCGATGCGTTGCCGCAGCCTTGCTCGTCCGTGCTCGCCGTAGCCGCGAAATCGTGCTCGGGAAGGGCATGCCACAACGCGCGGGTGAACGGGTCGCGCAAAAGCGCGGGGTCGGCGAAGTTCGCGACCGCCGTCTCTTCCACCACGGTGCCATCCTTGAACACGGCAACGCGATCGGCAACGCGCAGAGCGAGCTCGATATCGTGCGTGATCAGCAGCACGCCGTTGCCCTCGTTGGCGAAGGAGCGGAAGTCGTCCAACGCTCGGACCGTAAGGTCGAGGTCGAGCCCGGGCGTGGGCTCATCGGCCACGATTACCCGCGGGTCGTCCATGAGCGCGCAGCATAATAGCACGCGGCGTGCCATACCGCCTGAAAGCTCATGAGGGTAAAGGTGCGCGACCTCTGGACCGAGCCCGTAGCGCTCGAACAGCTGCTCGCGGCGCGCTTTGCGCTCGGCCTTCGACAGCGCGTTCGCGAAGCCTTCGACCTGTTTCCCCACGCGCATCATGGGATCCAAATGGCTCACGCTTTGCGGCACGAGCGACAACCCGCGCCCGCGCAGCGCGCGCAAGCCTTCCGCATCCATGCGCTCGCCGTCGAACCAGATGCGCCCCCGCACCGTAGCGTTCGGCTCGAACAACCCCAACACCGCATCGGCGAGAAGCGTCTTGCCCGAGCCCGATGCGCCTACCACAGCCACGATCTCGCCCGCGTGGACGGCGATGCTCAACCCGTGGAGCACCTGGACATCGCGCTGCTTCGCCTGGAAGTACGGCGCGTCCTCGTCGTACATGCGAAAGCTCACGTTCAAATCCTCGACCTGCAAAAGGTGGTGCCCGCCGTCATGGTGCGACGTTGCCGCGTGTGTGTGATGATGGTGCAGCTGTGCATCCTCGTGCGTGGTTTGCTCGTGAGCGATCGCGGCAGCCTTGTTCGCCGAAGCCACTTGCGCAGCCGCGCCGTCGTTTGCATTCTCCAACATCTTCCCCACCTATTTTTGCGCCGTATGCGGGTCGATGAGCTTTCGCAGGCTCTGGCCGGCCACATCGAAGAGCAGCACCGTTGCCATGAGCGCCAGGCCGGGGAACACCGCCAGCCACCAGGCGCCCGTCGAGAGGTAGCTCATCGACTCGCTCAAGATCACGCCGATCGCCGGCTGCTCGGGCGGCAAGCCGAAGCCGAGGAAG
>JAUNWQ010000101.1 GCA_030540225.1 Coriobacteriia bacterium
CTGCTTCTCGCGCGCCACGCGAAGGCGCTCCTGCGCTTCTTTCAACGCCGCTTCGGCGGCGGCAATCTCGTCGTTCATGGTGTTGGAATCGCTCATGGGAAAACCTTTCGACCCGCGTCCTCGCACTCATGATAACCGCAGGTAGGCGCAACCCACGATTGCGTTACGCGCCCGTTATCGAGCCGACACCTCGCGGAATACCGGCGCGAGCAAGCGTCACGCATTTGCCGCCTGCACCAACGTTATCGGTCGTTTTCGCCTTTATCGTGATGGAAGAGGTTCATGATCTTGTCGCGGAAGACAATGGCGACGATAGCGATGACCGCAACGACCGCAAAGATGATGATGCTTTGCGTGATATTCCCGTCCACCAGGCCATTTGCCGCATAGGTCGAGATGACGATGCCTGGAATGCGACCCACGTTCGACAGGATGAGGAAGTCGCGCATGCGCATATTCGTGAGCGGGACCAGGTACGTGAACGTGTCCTTCGGCATCGCGGGAATCAGGAACAGGATGAACACCACGATGGACAGCTTGCCGCTTTCCTCGAAGGCGCGGAACTTGTCGAGATATTTCGTGGGAACCATGTCCTGCACAAACGGCGCGCCCAGGCGATGAACCACCGCGAACACAAACGCGCTCGAGATGATGCATCCGAGCAAGATGACCGCAGCGCCGAGCCAGGGGCCGTACATCATGCCCGCCGCCATCTGCACGACCTCGCCGGGAATGAAGGCCACGACGATCTGCATGAACTGCATGGCCAGAAGGATGAGAAACCCTAGGGGGCCTGCGTTGCGCACGTCGTCGATCACGCGGCTGAGCCCGCCCGGCTCGAAGGCTTCATGGATGTAGGGCCAGATCAGGACCATAACGACGACCATGAGCGCCAAAAACGCGATAAGCCCGCCGAATCTGAAGATGTCGCCGCGCGTCATCTCGCGACCGCGGACCGTCGTGATTTCCTGCGCCTTCTCACGCGCTGCCTCGCGACGTTCGTGAGCACGCTCCTTCACGGTCTCGCGCCGCTCGCCTTCGCACTCGCGTTGAGGCATAGCTTTCCCCTGACCGCTCTTATCGTTCGATGAGGCTTTCACCTGCGGATTATTCAGGCTGATGGTCCCGTTGTTCACTTCGGAATCGCTTTCTGCGTTGCTTTGCACACGTCTCACCTAGTCGTCACGACGAGCCTTGTCGAATTCTTCCTTGAACGCTGAGAACATGCCGCCAGCGGCCTTGAGCTGGCTGCCAACCGCGCGTCCGATTCCCTCCGATGCCGAATCTTGAGAAGCCCTTTTCGCCGGCTTCTTCTTCGGGGCCTCATCGGGGACGACCTCGGTTGCGTCCTCTTCAGCGTCGTCGACGGCGAGGGCTTCCTCGTCGACCGAGCGCTTCTCGGGCTTGGGGCCGCGCGCCTTGTCGTACTCCTCCTTGAACTCGGAGAACATGCCCGTCGCCTTGCCGATTTGCTTGCCCGTCGCGTACGCTCCTTTGTTCACCGCGTCGCCGGCGACGTGCGCAGCTTCGCTGACCTTGGGCTTCACCTTGTCAACCGCCGTATGCGCCTTGTCCATGGCGACGGCGGTGGCGGCGCCCGCCTTCTCGGCAGCGCCCCCTTCGATCGCAATGTCAGCTGCCTCGTCCTTCACCAGGATGGCACCGAGAACGGGGTTCTCATCCGACCCCTCGTATTCACCCGAGAGGGCGCACCCGATGCCGCGGCGGAATCCCAGCACAAGGTCGCCCGGGACCGAGCGCGTGCCCAAAAGCGCGTTCGCCGTGGCACCCGTATCGACCAAAAAGGACTCGACCTTGCCTGTCACCAGGCTGAACGTCACCACGCCGACGGTGCCGAGCGTCGCGCCCGACTCAGTGACCACCGGCATGCCGCCCCAGATGACGCAGTCGTCCAAGCGCACGTCGATCGCTTTGCAGGCCGCCTTGTCGCGCGTGTTCGCGTCGTCGGCGAGCACGACGCGCCCGTCCTCGAACTCGAAGCCGTCGAGCGAGACGAACAGATCCTTGCGGTGGAACATCCAGAGCAAGTCGGGGCGCTTGACCATGATGCCGATGCACCGGCGCTCCTTGGGGTGATAGACGAACGCGCGCACCTTGCCGATGCGCTTCGTCGCGTTCTTCCCGCCCATGACTCGAACGTTGTAAAGTTCCTTGGTAGTGATGAGATTGCTTGCCATTTCGTCCCCGGAAAATCAGAGGGGCGCGCTGTGCGCGGTGGAAACCGCACACGAGCATTGCGCCCCTTTCACATGCGCTCTTGGTGCGAGCGCGTCGTCCTGCTGTTCGTTACGCCTGTTCACCTTCGGAAGCACCCGCAGCCGGCGCCTCACTCTGAGCGACCTCGACTGGAATCTCCTCGGAAGCCGCGGCCGCAGACTCCTCGGCGTTCTTGGCAACCTGCGCGGCGATGCGGGCGCGAGCGGCCTCGATCTTCTCGCGGAGGTCATCGGTGCTGTCGGGAGCAGGCTTCACGCCGCTTTTCACCTCTTGCACGCGGGAAGCGGCTGCGCCGTAGATCTCCTGTCCCTTCGAGGCGACGGCGGAAACGACGTTCTGGCCCTTGGTGACGGCGTCCTGCGCGAACGTTTGCGTGCGCGCTGCGGCGTCCGCACCAGCAACGTCTTCCACAACCTGCTGCGCGGTGGAGGCGGTTTGGGCTCCCAGTTCCTGAGCTTCGCCCCACACGGCGTTCGCCTTCTCGGCTACCATGTTGCGAGTCTCGCTGCCCGTGCGCGGGGCGCACAGAAGCGCTGCGACCGCGCCGACAAGACCGCCTGCCAGAAAAACTCCGAGTTTGTTGCCCATAACGGCCTCCTTCAAGATGTTTTCTCGATGCGCTCATTATAGGTGCTTGCGAGACAACGCCGCCTAAAATCGCGACCCCTCCACTAATCGGTTGCCGTTTCGTTGAAGAGGAGGCGCGCTTTGGGTACAAGAAAGGCCCGCGAACGGGCCTTTCCTAACGGCTAGATTGTCACCAGACCGCCTAGCAGAAGACGGCGCCGCGCTCTTTTGCGTTGTTGACCAGCTCGTTCAGCACAGCGGACAGGCTCAGCCCGCCCGCCTTGCAAGCCGCGGGGAACAGCGAGGTCTCCGTCATGCCGGGCGACACGTTGGTCTCCATCACGCGCGCCTGGGCGCCGTCCCAAATGAGGTCGATGCGGCCCAGGTCGCGAAGGCCGTACGCGCGATACACTTCCAAAACCGCGCGCTCGATTTCCGCACGAATTGCCTGGGCATCAGCCTCGTTCGAGGAAAGCGACTCGTTGCGCACCGGCGCGTAATAATCGACCAGACTCGCGTCCATGCGGGCGGCGGTATCATAGAGCCCGCGCTTGGGAACGATCTCCACCGGGGGCAGCGCATGAGCGTCCCAACCGGTACCGATAACAGAAACCGCCAGTTCAACGCCTTCGATCCACTGCTCGATAACCACGTGATCGTCGTAGGATAGCGCGTCGAGGATCGCCTCGCCCAAGTGATCGATGTCATCGACGCGGTGCACGCCCATTGCAGATCCGCCGTGCGCCGGCTTCACCGCCACAGGATAGCCGCCATGAACGCGCTCCTCCACCAAATCGAGCGCCGTCGCAGCGCCCATGTCCTTGAAGGCGTCGCGCGCGATGCAGATGCCCTGCGGCCACGAGGCGATCGCCGGCTCGTCGATGAGCTCGCGATATGCCTCCATCGTCGCATGCAGCGAGTCCTTATTCTGAGCGCGACGGCACACGAGCGCGTCGGAGCCGACATAGGGGATGCCCAAAAGCTCGAGCAGGCTCTGGATGGAACCATCCTCGCCGTGCTTGCCGTGAAGCGCGCTGTAGCACACGTCGGGGCGTTCGCTGCGCAGCGTGGGCACCAGCTCGCGCGTCGTGTCGAGCGGGACGACCTTGTGCCCGGCTTCCTCGAGCGCAGCGCACACGTTCTTGCCGCTAGCCAGCGAAAACTCTCGCTCGAACGAGGTTCCGCCCATCAAAACCGCAACTTTGAGACCCATGTTGTTCCCTTTCGATAACGCCGTTCGCACGGCGCGGAATGTTTGCCGCTATTCTTCCGGCACCTTGATGGCGCCCGCGTCGATGAACGCGCGATAGAGCTCCAAGCGCTCCTCGATCACTTTCGCTAGGCGACGAATCGCCTCCGTGATGTTCTCGGGCGTCTCGTAGCTGAAGTTCAGGCGCATGCAGTTTCTGCCCGTCACGCCGTCGACGTAGAAGCTGTCGCCCGGGCAGAACGTCACGCCCGCTTCGAGCGCGTCGGCGAGCATGCTGCCCGTGTCCACGTACTTCGGCAGCGTGACCCACAAAAAGAAGCCGCCCTCCGGATGCGTCCAGGACGCCTCGGGCGGGAAGTACTCCTCAAGCGCGGCGAGCATGGCGTCGCGCCGCTCACCGTAGGTCTTGATGAACTTCTGCAGCGTGCGCTGCCACGGCGTGTCCGTGAAGTAATGCTCAACCACGACCTGGTCAAACGTCGAACCGCACAAATCGGCACCCTGCTTCACCAGGCTGATGCGCGCGAGCACGTCGGCAGGCGCACAGATCCAGCCGATGCGAAGGCCTGGCGCGAAGATCTTCGAGATGGTGCCCAGGTAGATAACGCGATCGTCCTGCGCCTTCAGCGGAACCATGTGCCCGCCCTCGTAGCGCAAGCGCCCGTAGGGGTCGTCCTCGATGATCATGAAGTCGTACTCATGCGAAAGCTCGATGAGGCGCTTGCGGCGCTCGCCTGTCATGGTGACGCCGCCAGGGTTCTGGAAATTGGGAATGGTGTAGAGCATCTTCAGGCGCTTGTTGCCCTTGCCGATGCGCTTGAGCTCCTCTTCCAGCAAATCCATGCGCATGCCCTCGTCGTCGAAGGGCACGGAATGAATCTCGGGCTCGTAGGCGTTGAACGCGGAAAGCGCCGTCAGGTAGGTGGGGCCTTCCACCAAAATGATGTCGCCCTTGTCGAGAAACGTCTCGCCGAGCAGGTTCAATGCCTGCTGGGCACCGGACGTGAGCAGCATCTCCTCGGGTTTCACGCGAATGCCGATGTCGCGCATGATGTCGCAAAGCGCCTGACGGGTTTCCAGCCGGCCGTTGGTCGAGCCGTACTGCAGCGCCACGGAGCGCTCGTCGGTGATGGCCGCATGCACCGCCTTCTGGATTGCGCGCTGCGGAAGAAGCGACACGTCGGGCATGCCGCCGGAAAGCGAGATGATGTCCGGGCGAACCGCCGCCGCGAAAAGGTCGCGCACGGCGCTTGAGCGCAGATTCCGCACGCGGTCGGCGATCTTGTCGCTCGTTTGGTCGAATTTCATGTGTGCCGTAGTCATGATGCTTAGAGTACCACCGCCTCGTTAATCGCGCAGAGGGCATCCTTAAAAGCACGCAGGGCCACCAAATCGTCCGTGAAATTCACTTCCACGCGCGCGAGGCCTCGCTGCTCATCGAGCCACTGCGTCGTTCCGACGTACGTAAAGCTTTGTGACAGGGTACCGCTTTTCTCGGCCGCCACCTGCAAATCGATGACGAGGTGCTCAAGCAAGTGGGGCAACGGCGTATGATCGATCACTGCGCCGAAAGTGGGGCCCTCGTCGTTCACGCACGCATGGTGCACCAGGTTGGGAAATCGCGCGCAGATTCGCGCGGCGAGCTCGGGCGTCGTTGTGCGGAATCCGGCGGTGACGTCGATGTTCGCCTCGATTCGCCGTGGGCGCACACAGATGCGCGAGGCGCGGATGACTTCCATCACGCGCCCTGGGATGCGGCCTGGGACGCAGCCGCCTGGGACGCGTCCTGAGGCGACGAGCCCTGCGGCGTGCGGGTGAGAACCATGGTCGAATCGCCCGAAAACTCGGGGCTCGCCTGTTCTCCCTGGATGGCGCGACCGAGGGCGGCAATCGTCCAAGAGATGTCCTCGGAGAGCGAATTTCCCCAGGTAGTTTCCCCATCACGTAAGGCAAGCGTCTGCCTGTCGATCGAGAAGCGATAGCGCGCCTCGCCTTCCATGTTGCCGAAGGAGAGCGAAAGCGTCTTCGCGCCCTCGTCAATCGTGTAGGAATACGTGACGTCGTCGGCGAGCTTGATGCCGTCGGAGGTGATATCGACCGTCTTCTGCGTGCCGGCGATGTACCACGTGCCCTGGATATCCTGCGCGTCGTTCGCGAACGTCCAGCGCCAACAGGAGAAGGCGACGACGACGGCCACCACGACGAGCACCACGGCGCCAGCGACGACGAAAGGCCACTTCCTGCGCTTTTTCGCAGAAGAAGGGCGGGGGGCGCCCCCGCGATCACGCGACGATGCGCCCCCCGTGCGCGCGGACGAACGAGCGCCCGCGCGTTGTTGGTTGTGAGAATCCACGCTCGTTATTCCACCGGCTTGATGACGTCGGTGCCCATGTAGGGAACGAGAACGTCAGGGACCTTGATGGTGCCGTCGGCCTGCTGGTAGTTCTCCAGGATGGCGGCCATGGTGCGGCCCGCGGGCAGACCGGAGCCGTTCAACGTATGCAGG
>JAUNWQ010000102.1 GCA_030540225.1 Coriobacteriia bacterium
TTAAAGTTCGATGAGTCGGCCCCGTTTGGCCTGTTCACAGAAGCGCCTAGCGAACGTCGCGGCAGATTTCGCCATCCCACGAGGGAAAGGCCCGCCACACGCCGCCCGCAAGCGAACCTCATGAACCGAATCATTATATCGCTCTGCGCTTTGCGTAACGAAGGCGCGCGAGACCTTTCATCGAATGCAGAGAACGAGAAACCTGGCGCGGGAGGGGAATTGCCCGCTCGCGCAGGGCCGATTTCTCACGGCGAGCGCCCGGGACCCGCTATTGCGAGACGAGGCGATACCCCACCCCGCGCACCGTCTCGATGAGGGAAGCATGCTCACCGAGTTTTTGGCGCAGCGTGAGGACGTGCATGTCGACCGTTCGGCTGCCGCCCGCAAAATCCCATCCCCACACGTGCTGCAGCAGCGCATCGCGGGAAAGGGCGACGCCAGGGTTTTCCATGAAATGAAGGAGCAGGTCGAACTCGCGCGATGTGAGAGATAGCGGCTCGCCGCCGCAGAACGCCTCGTGACGCATCTCGGAGATGGAAAGCGGCCCGACCGTTATCTCGTCGCTCGACCCCTGGGGCGCTTCGCTGCCCCAGTCGGGGGCGCGCCGCAGCAGAGCGCGCACGCGGGAGACCATTTCCATCATGCCGTAAGGCTTGGTGAGGTATTCGTCGGCGCCGCCATCGAGAGCGGTCACGATGTCGAGCTCGGTGCTTTTAGCGGTCACCATGATCACGGGCACGCGTGAAAGGCCTGGTGTGTTGCGAATGCGATGAAGGATTTCCAAGCCATCGGCGCCGGGCAGCATGATGTCGAGCATGACCACATCGGGAAGCCGTCGTGCGCAGGCCGCACGGAACTCCACGTCGTTCGCCATGCCCTCGGCCTCGATTCCCGCCTGCGCGAGGGCGTAAAGCGCTAGCTCGCGAATGCTCGCGTCGTCTTCCACGCAGTACACCATAGCTTGCCGCCTTCCCTCGCCGAAAACCCTTATCCAATTGATTATCGCACAGGGGGAAGTCCAGGCGAGAGGCGGTTCGCCCACGCGTCGGGAGGGGCGGGAGGCGGACGGCGAGCCCGGTCGAGCCCACGCGGCTGCATGGCGCCCGTGCGAAGCTCGGGGCGATGCGAGGCGGGAAGCTATTCGGCCGGAATCTCCCCAACCTTTAAGTCATGCGTGCCGGTCAAACGGAAGATCGTCCATTTCGCGATGCGCTCGGCATCGTCTCCCATGCGCTCGAAATACTTCGCGGCCATGAGCAGCTCGGGCAGATGCGTCGCGTCGGCGTCCCCCTTGCGAATGAGGTCGACCACCACCTGTTCAGCGCGCTCATAAAGCGCGTCGACCTCGTCGTCGGAGGCAAATACCTCTTCGGCGCGATCGCGGTCGGCGTCAGCGAAGCTCTCGAGCGCCGTCTTCACCATGTAGGCGACCTTTCCAGACGCCGTGGCGATCTCGGTCTCGATAGCAGATGCCGCCTCATGGGGAATCTGAGTTGCCAGATACGCCACGTCACGCGACTTCGAATCGATGTGCGCCAAGTCGCTCACCAGGCGAAACGACCCGGAAACGTAACGCAGATCGTCGGCGACGAGGGGCTGCTGCATGAGCATGATGTCAAGACACGTGTCCTCGATCGTCGCACGAAGGCGGCGCATGCGCATCTCGCCCGAGATGACCTCCTCGGCGGCTTCGACATCGCCCTTCGCAAGCGCAAGGCCAGCCGCCGTCACGTCGGCAATCGTCTTCTGGCCCAGATCTTCCATAGCGACAGACAAATCGTCAAGTTGCTTCAAATATTTCGAACGGGGAACCAACATTAGCTGAACCTTCCTGTCAGGTAGTCTTTCGTGCGCTCCTCACGCGGTTGCGAGAATAGCTGCTTGGTCGGGCCCTCCTCAATGAGCTCGCCCAGATAGAAGAACGCGGTCTTGTCCGCGACGCGCGTCGCCTGCTGCATGTTGTGCGTCACGACGACGACGGTGCGATCGCGTGCCAGCTCGACCATGAGCTCCTCGATAAGCGACGTCGAGATCGGGTCGAGAGCACTCGTCGGCTCGTCCATGAGCAGCACTTGCGGCTCCACGGCAAGAGCGCGCGCGATACATAGGCGCTGCTGCTGGCCGCCGGAGATGCCCAGGCCATTCTGGTCGAGCTTGTCCTTCGCCTCGTCCCAAAGGCCCGCATCGCGCAGGCATCGCTCCACGATCTCGTCGCCTTCCGCCTTCGAGATCTTGCGCATGCGGCGCGGCCTGTACAAGATGTTGTCGCGAATGCTCATCGGGAAGGGATTCGGGTGCTGGAACACCATACTCACCATGACGCGAAGCTCGTTGGGCTCGGTCGCGAAGATATCGCGGCCCGCAACCTCGACGGTTCCCTCGGTGCGAACCGTCGGCACAAAGTCGCACATGCGGTTGAACATACGCAGAAGCGTCGACTTCCCGCAACCCGAAGGGCCGATGAACGCGGTCGCCTTGTTTTTCGGGATCTCGAGAGAGATGTTCTTCAGCGCCTGGAAATCGCCATACCACAGGTTGAAGTCGCGAATCGAGATAACCGATTCGCCCTCGGCGACCGAGAGCATGCCCGCTTGCGAGTCGGACAACGACCCGCCCTTTTCCGTATTCCTTCGTTCCACTATGTCCATTAGCCAAACCTTCCGGTGAGATAGTCCTGCAAACGCTGGTCTTTCGGCGCCGAGAAGATCTGCTTGGTCGGGCCCGTCTCGACCATGTCGCCCACGTAGAAGAACGCGGTGCGGTCCGAAACGCGCGTAGCCTGCTCCATGTTGTGCGTGACGATGATGGCGCAGATGCCAGTCTGCGCGATATCGCGGATGGTCTCCTCGACCGAGAACGTCGAAATCGGGTCGAGCGCCGAGCACGGCTCGTCGAAAAGCACCACGTCAGGGTGCATGGCGAGCGTGCGTGCGATGCACAGGCGCTGCTGCTGACCGCCGGAGAGGGCATGTGCGCTCTGGTCGAGCTTGTCTTTCACCTCATCCCACAGCGCACCTGCGCGCAGAGCCTCCTCCACAAGCGCATCGCACGCGTCTTTGCCCTTCACAAGGCCGTGGCGCTTCGGCGCGAACAGGATGTTGTCGCGAATCGACTTGCGAAACGGCGTCGGCTGCTGGAACACCATGCCGATGGATTTGCGCAGATCGAAAAGGTTTTCCGAACGCGTGTTGATGTCGCGGCCGTGATAGTCAATCTGGCCTGCGACCTTGCACTTGGGAATCTCGCGGTTCATGAGGTTCAAGCAGCGCAGGAAGGTGGACTTGCCACAACCCGAGGGGCCGATAAGCGCCGTGACCTGCCCTTTCTCGAAGTTGAGAGAGGTCTTGTGCAGCGCCTCGAACGTATCGTAGGTCACCGTGACGTCGTGCGTGCGCAAAAGCAGCTCGGCGCCTTCCCGTGCGGGGGCCTCCGATTCCGTCGCAACGTCCGGCACGCGATTTTCCGTTTCGGCGGGGGATTTCTCTTGCATCATCATTCGCTTGTCAGCCTCCTTTCTAGAAGCTTGCCCACGAAGCGGGCAATCAGGTTGAAGGCCAGGATGCACACCATGAGCACGGCGGCGGTGCCGTTCGAAATGGCCTCGAGATCGGGCACGACGCCTTCGGAGTTGATCTTCCAGATGTGGACCGCGAGCGTCTCGGCGGGACGGAAGATGTTCCACGGGCACGACGGGCTCGAAAGGTCGAAGCACGTGAAGTCGAGCACCGGCGCGCTCTGACCTGCGGTGAAGATGAGCGCTGCAGCCTCGCCGAACACGCGGCCTGCCGAAAGCACGATGCCAGTGACGATGGCGGGCATCGCGGCGGGCAGCAGCACGTGGATCGTCGTCTCCCAACGGGTGAGCCCCATGGCGAGGCCCGCATCGCGCTGCGAGCGCGGCACGTCTTCGAGCGCCTGCTGGCAGGTGCGGACGAGGATCGGGATGTTGAACATCGTGAGCGCGACCGCGCCCGCGATGACCGAGAATCCCCAGCCCATGGTCAGCACGAAGAACAGGAAGCCGAACAGGCCGACGACAATCGACGGCAGCGACGAGAGCGTCTCGATAATCGTCTTCGCCACGCTGGTCACCCAGTTCTCGGGCGCATACTGCGACAGGTAGATTGCCGCGCCAAGCGAGAGGGGCACGCTGATGACGAGCGTCAGGAACAGCAGGTAGAACGAGTTGAACAGCTCTGGGCCGATGCCGCCGCCCGCCTTGAACTGCTGCGGCTTGGAGGTGAGGAAGCTCACGTCGAAGAGCTTGCCCGCGCCCGCGACCAGGATGTAGATCACGATAGCGGCCAAGATGAGCAGCACGAGGCCCACGATGGCGGTGAGGATTCCCGTGGCGATCTTGTCCTGCGAGTTGATGCGGCGAACGTGCGCCGCCATGTCGAACTTAGCCACGCTTGGTCCCTCCCTTGTGCCCGATCAGGTGGATGATCAGGATGAACACGAGCGACATGAGCAAAAGCAGCAGCGCAAGCGACCAGAGCACGTCGTTGTACACGGTGCCCATCGCCTCGTTGCCCATGCCCATGGTGAGCACGGACGTGAGCGTCGACGCGGGCGTGAACAGGCTCGTCGGCATCTGGATAGCGTTGCCGATGACCATCTGCACGGCAAGCGCCTCGCCGAACGCGCGCGTCATCCCCAAGATGACCGCCGTCATGAGCGACGGGGCCGCCGAGCGTAGAACCACGTTCCACACCGTCTGCCAGCGCGTGCAACCAAGCGCGTAGGAACCTTCGCGATATTGCCCGGGCACCGCAGCGAGCGCATCGATCGAGAGGCTCGTGATCGTAGGAAGAATCATCACGGCGAGCACGATAGCGCTCGAGAAGATGCCGAAACCGGTGATGGTCTGCCCGGCCGCAGCTGCCATGTCACGAGTCCACGCCACCACAACGGTGAGGCCAATAAGGCCGTAGACAACCGACGGGATTCCCACCAGAAGCTCGATGAGCGGCTGGAACACGCGGCGCCCGAACCCGGGGGCAATCTCCACGACGAAGATCGCCGAGCCGATGGCGATCGGCAGGGCGAACAGCGTCGAGAGCAGCGTGACTGCGAACGAACCGGAAATCATCGGCAGCGCGCCTACCGTCGGCATGCCGCTCACGTCATCTTGATGGGGGTTCCATGTGGTGCCGGTGAGGAATGCACCCAGATCGATGCCGTCAACGGCGAATGTCGCGATGCCGCGTTGCGCGACCATTGCAACGAGCGTAACAACAAGAAGCGCCACGAGCGCGATGCACGCACCCGTGACGCCCTTGCCGATAAGCTCGACGCGATGCTTTGGCAACTGAGCCATAAAGCCGCGTCTCCTTTCGAGTTATTTCTTGGTGACCTTGCCGGAAGCGTCCTTCTCGACCTTCATGCCGGAGACGGGGATATAGCCCTGCGCCTCGACGAGCTCGCCCTGGACATCGTCGCTCATCATGTACTCGATGAACGCCTTGGTGGCCTCGTCGGGATCGGCGGCAGTGTACATGTGCTCGTAAGCCCAGATGGTCCAGGAGTTGTCCTCGACGTTTGCTTCCTTCGGCTCGACGCCGCCGACTTTGAGCGCCTTCACGGTGTCGTCGTAGTAGGAGAACGCCAGGTAGGAGATGGCGCCCGGGGTGGAAGCAACCATCTTCGCAGCGGTGCCCGAAGAATCCTGCTCCTGGGGCTTGAAGGTATCGGGGACCTTGGTGTCGCCGAGCACGGCGGCCTCGAAGGTCGCGCGGGTGCCGGAACCGGATGCGCGGTTGATAACCGTGATGGCCGCATCAGCGCCGCCGACCTCCTTCCAGTTGGTGACTTCGCCGGTGAAGATGGACTTCAGCTGGTCGATCGTCAGGTCGTCGACGGTAACGTCCTTGTTGACAATCGGGCCCATGCCGACGATGCAGACCTTGTTGTCGGCGATCTTCTTGAGATCGGCGGTGTCCTTCACCTTCGCCTCGGCGAACACGTCGGAGTTGCCGATCTGCACCGCGCCCTGGGTGATCTGCGTGATGCCCTGGCCGGAGCCGCCACCCTGAACGGTGATCTGAACGCCGGAGTTCTCCTCCATGAACTGCTCGGCAGCAGCTTCGCAGAGGGGCTGAAGCGCCGTGGAACCGACAGCCGTGATGGTGCCGGAGAGATCATTCGGCTCGACCTTGTCTTCCTTCGCGTCGCTCGAGCCGTTCGAACCGCAGCCGGTGAGGCTGAAGGCGGTGACCGTTGCGGCAGTGGCCGCGGCGGCTCCAACGAAGCTACGGCGGCTCATGAGGTTGCCCTGCATAGTTTTATTCTCCCTTCGAGATTTCCTTTTTGGCGAGCGTTGGCGTTGAGTTGGGTTTCGCCGTTTCTCGCTGATAAGAATAGTAGGGAGCAAATCCGCCCGATGGGAGCACAGCGGCAAGCCATGACGCAAGCATGACGCAGCTTTACCT
>JAUNWQ010000103.1 GCA_030540225.1 Coriobacteriia bacterium
GAAGCTTCCCGCGAACGCGGGCATAGCCGAGGTTCGTCGCGCCATCACCACGGGCGCTCTCATGGGCGCGCGCGGGAACTCCGGCGTCATCACCTCGCAGATTCTCCGCGGTTTGTGCGAGGGCTGCGCGGAGGCCGAGGAGGTTTCCACCGCGACGATCGATGCGGCGTTCGCCCGCGCGGTCGAGGTCGCTTTCCAGGCGGTGCGCAAGCCGGTCGAGGGCACGATTCTCACGGTGGTGAAGGACATGGCCGCCGCTGCCAAGCACGCGCGCAAGAAGAAGCTCTCCGTCGACGAGGCGCTCGAGTCCATCGTCGAGGAAGGCTACGCCTCGGTGAAGCGCACGCCCGACCTGCTTCCGGTGCTCAAGGAGAACGGCGTGGTCGATGCCGGCGGCTTCGGCCTGGCCATCCTGGCTGACGCGTTCACCGCGGCGCTGCTCGGCAAGTCCGGCCCCCTCGGCGACGAGCTCGCTCTTGCCCGTGCCGGCGCGGCCCCGAAGGTCGCGATCGAGCAGATCAACGACTGGGAGGGCTCCAAGTACACCTACTGCAACGAGTTCCTTGTCGATTCCGACGTGCTCGACAAGGACGAGGCGCTCGACTTTTTGTCCACGATGGGCGACTGCGAGCTGTGCGTTGGCGAGAAGCCTAAGTTCAAAGTGCACGTTCACTCCAACACGCCCGACAAGGTGCTCCACTATTTCTTGGAACGCGGTCAGATTTCGGAAGTCTTCATCCACAACATGAAGCTTCAGAGCGTCGAGCGCAACGAGAAGCTTGCGGCCGAGGAGCGCTCTGAACACAAGCCGCTCGGATTTGTGGCGGTCGCCGCCGGCTCGGGCATGGCGAAGATTCTCGAGAGCCTAGGCGTCGACGTCGTGGTGTCGGGCGGGCAGACCATGAACCCCTCGACGAAGGATTTGCTCGACGCCGTTGAGCGTGTGAACGCCGACGCCGTCATCATCCTGCCGAACAACTCCAACATCATCATGGCGGCCCAAAGCGCGGCGGGCCTGTCCGAGGTTCCCTGCGCCGTTGTTCCCACGAAGAGCGTGCCTCAGGCGTTCTCGGCGATGTTCAGCATCGATGAGTCTGCCTCGCTTGAAGAGAACGTCGAGAGCATGACGAGCGCTTTTGCCGACACGAAGACCGGCGAGGTCACTACGGCGATCAAAGACTCCAAGGACGCGCACGACAACCCCATCCACAACGGCGACGTCATCGGTATCGCCGACGGTTCGATCGAGGCTGTTGGCTCGAGCGTGGAGGATGTCGTGATGTCGCTGCTCGATACCATGGAGGCCGAAGATGCTGACACGTTGACGCTGCTTGCGGGCGAGGACTTCTCGGACGAGCGCATGAGCGCGCTTGTGGAGCGCATCGAAGAGCGCTTCGACGAACTGGAGGTCGACGCGCAGCGCGGTGAGCAGCCGCTCTACCCGATCGTGTTCTCCGTGGAGTAGGCTGCCTTTTTCAACTCAATCGGATAGCGTCCGGCGGAGCGTCGTCGTGCTCAGACAGTCCTGCTTTGGCGAACAGCCCACTGGGCTGTTCGCGTCGTGCGGAACTGCGCGCGACGACGCCCCGCCGGACGCGGCATTTTCGACGTTGAAGTGGAAGCTGGTCTGCTTCCATTGTGAAAGGAAATTTTGCCGGAAGCTTCCCACATACCCGATAGGCTGCAGGCCACGCTCGGGCTTGACGAGCCGGTGAGCCGCGTGCGCCTCGTGAGCCCCGCGCGCGCGAAGGCGCTCGAGAAGCTCGGCATTCGCACGGTCCGCGGGCTCATCACGCATTTCCCGCGGCGCTACATTGACCTCTCCGCCCGCGAGACCGCTGCCTCGGCGCGCATCGGTGAATCATGCACCATCGAGGGCGTGATTCACGATGTCAAACTCAAACGCCCGAAACCTCGCCTGACCTTGGTGGAGATTGGCGTCACTGACTCTACGGGCGTCGTAATCGTGACCGCGTTTCGCCAACCGTGGCTCGCCGAGCAGCTCTCCGCCGGCATGCGCGTGGCGATTGCCGGCAAAATCGAGTTCAACTACGGCTTCAAGCGAATGGTGAACCCGCAGATCCTTCCGCTCGAAGGGTCCGACGCGCCCGCGCACGGCCTCGTCATTCCCGTGCACCCTGCTGGCGAGAAGGTGACGCCGGCGCTGATGCGGCGCTTCGTGAGCAACGCGCTCGAGCTCGCCGAAGGCGTTCTCGACCCGATGCCGCTGGAGCTTCGCGTGAAGTATCGCCTGGTGAGCCGTCAGGTCGCGCTCCGCGCGATTCACTTTCCCGAAAGCCTTGCCGAAGCCCATGAGGCGCGGCGCCGCTTGGCGTACGAGGAAGTGCTCCTGCTTGAGCTCCACCTCATGCAACAAGGGGCGGCTCGCAGCCGTGGCCATGTGCCCACGGCACACGAGATCGCGGGCCCGCGCATGCAGGCGCTCGATGCAGCGATCCCGTTCACGCTTACCGACGAGCAGCAGCAGGCCCGACTCGACATTCTCGGTGAGATGGCACAGCCGCATGCGATGAACCGCATGCTCTTGGGCGATGTTGGCACGGGCAAGACCGTCGTGGCCGCGTTCGCCATCGCGGCTGCGGCCGATACGGGCGGACAGGCGCTGCTTCTCGCGCCGACCGAGGTTCTTGCACAGCAGCATGAGCGCAGCCTGGGGAAGCTCTTCGATGCGGCGGGAATCACCCATGCGGTGCTCACCGGGTCGACCTCGGAACCCGAGCGAGTAGAGCTGCTCTCCCGCCTCGCCGCTGGCAGCCTTGATGTGCTCATCGGCACGCACGCGCTGCTCGAGGACGACGTGCGCCCGAGCAACCTTACGCTCGCCGTGATCGACGAGCAGCAGCGCTTCGGCGTCGCCCAGCGCGCGAAGCTGCTCGCCAAGGGCGACGCGCCTGACGCGCTCTTCCTCACGGCGACGCCGATTCCGCGCACGCTCGCGCTCGCGCTGTTCGGGAACTTGACGCTCACGTACCTGAAGCATCGACCGCACGACGCGGCGCGCCGCACGACGCGCGTGCTCGCGAAGTCGGAGCGCGGGTACGCCTACGACGCCGCCCGCAAGGCGCTTGGGCGCGGCGAGCAGGTGTATGTCGTGTGCCCGCTTGTGGGCAAGGACACCCAGGAGCGCGACGCGATGGCGGGGGAGGGGGCCGCCGCGTCGCGCGAGGAGCCCGACGGTGGGGCGTACCACCCGACGGTCGCCATCGAGGACGATGCCGACTTGGAGCACGATGACGTTGCCGCAGCGACGCGCGAGGCGGAGATGCTCCAGGGGAGCACGTTTTTCGATTGGAGGGTCGAGCTTTTGCACGGTGGCTTGCCTTCCTCCGAGAAGCAGCAGGTCATGCAGCGCTTTCATGATAACGAGACGCAGGTTCTGGTCGCCACCACGGTTATTGAAGTTGGCGTGGACGTTCCCAACGCGACCGTCATGATCGTGGAGGACGCCGACCGCTTCGGCCTCTCGCAGCTCCACCAGCTGCGCGGCCGCGTCGGTCGCGGTGAGAAGCCCGCCTGGGTTTTCCTCGTGTCCGCCTCGAAGCAAGACGTTGCCCTCGAGCGCCTTCGCGCGATGGAGACCTGCGACGACGGCTTCGAGCTCGCCCGCATCGACTTGTCGCTTCGCCGCGAAGGCGATATCCTGGGCAATCGCCAGAGCGGTGCCTCGGTGCTGAAGCTGGTGAACGTGGTGCGCGACGGGGGGCTTATCGAAGCGGCCCATGCCGACGCGCGCGAGCTTTTGGAAAACGACCCCGACCTTGTCGCTGCCGATCATGCGGCGCTCGGGCGGGAAGTACGGTTGCTGCTCGGCGCTGCGCGCGCCGGGGAAGGCGGATAGCATGAGAATCATCGCAGGTGAATACCGCGGCTGCGTTATCAAGGCCCCTAAGGGGGACGGCACGCGCCCGACGACTGATCGCGTGCGCGAGTCGCTGATGAGCGCGCTTGCCTCTGCTCGCGGGGGCCTTGAGGGTGCGGTCGTGCTCGACGCCTTTGCAGGGTCGGGGGCGCTAGGCCTCGAGGCGCTCTCTCGCGGCGCCGCATCGGCGTGCTTCTTCGAGCGCGACGGCGCGGCGGCGTCCGTGGTGTCGGGCAACATGCGCACGCTCGGCCTTGAGCCGCGCCGTGCCCGCCTCGTGCGCGCCGATGTGCTCGAGAAGCCGCCGCTCCGTCAACGTCCCGCGTTCGAACTGGTGTTTCTTGATCCGCCCTACGCGCTTGCCGCGGAGGAGTCCCTCGGGATGGTGGCGAACCTCGCGAAGGCGGGGGCCGTTTCGGCCGATGCGATCGTGGTATATGAGCATGCGCTCTCGACGAATGCCGATGCCGACGAGGCGGAGGCGGCGTGTGGGTTCGCACTTTCTTCTCGCAAGAAATACGGCGAGACGGCGGTCGATATTCTGCGCTTGGCGGATACGCTCGGGTAGCGCGTGGCGGGCGCAGTTTTTATTATGCGTCTGCGCCTAGCTGAGGCTTATGAATGCTCTGTGGTGCGTTTTGCCAAATCAGGGCGTCGTGATATGATAAGTGGACTCATGTGCGCACAAAGCGCAGCACACGAAGCGCAGATTAAACGCTGCATAACAGCAGGTTGGAAGGAATAACATGGACGAAACCGGGGTCTTGGGTCTTCTCGAGGAACTCTCGATTTTGCTTGAGGATGCAAAGCCAGTTTTCGGCAAGAACAACCTTCGTCAGGTTGACGTGTCCGCCGCTTTCGAGATTATCGACGAGATCCGCGACACGTTCCCGAGCGAATTCGCGCAGTCGCGCCAGATCGTGCGCGAGCGCCAGAGCCTCCTCGATGATGCGGAAGCCGAAGCGAACCGCATGATCGAAGATGCGCGCAGCCAGGCGATGACCATCGCCTCCGAGCAGGAAATCGTGCGCATCTCCCAGCAGCAGGCCGACACCATCTTGGCCGATGCCCGCGAGCTCGAGCGTCAGACACGCGCCGGCGCGGAAGACTACGCCGATGAGGTGTTCGGTCACGTTGAGCAGAGCCTCGACACGCTTCTCGGCAACGTGCGCCGTTGCCGCGATCGCCTGAACGCCGGGTCGACCAACGTCGGTCGCGGCTAATGGACGAGCTTTCTAGCGTTAAAAGCTCCCTGCGCGTCGTCTCGGGGGATCCGCTTTCCCTCGAGGTTCCCGCCGAGCTATTCTCGCCTGCAGAGTTTGCCCAGTTCGAGGGCACCGTTGCTGTTGACAAATTCGAATGCGGTCCCGACTCGTACCGCTTCAGTGAGCCGCTTTCGTGGCATGCCGACGTCTCCAACACGGGCGACGCGCTGCTCGTTACGGGGAGTGTCACGGGCGAGGCGCGCACCGATTGCGCGCGCTGCCTTGAGGACGCGGTCTTCGATGTCGAGGGCGAAATCGAAGGATACTTCCTGCTCGACGGCGCGGAGATTCCCGAAGGTGCCGACGAGGACGAGTTCGACCGTCTGCCCGCGAACCACGTGCTCGATATGGAGTCCCTCGTCGTTGCGGCCATCGTGTTCGAGCTGCCGCTCGTCCCTCTGTGCGACGAGGACTGCAAGGGCCTGTGCCCCACCTGCGGCGCCAACTTGAACGAGGGGCCGTGCGGGTGCGAGAAGGAACAATCCGACGGGCCCGACGAGTTCGAGCTGGCGAAAAACCCCTTCGCGGCGCTTGCGAACTTCTCGTTTGATTCCGACGAATCGGCCGATTAAGCTTTCTCGCGTTCATTTTTCAGCGCGTCCGTCGAAATGTCGTTTGCGGTTTTCTGCGCATTATGTGGTAAGCTGAGGCGAAAACGCGTGCAAGGTCTTGCGCCGTTCGTTTCTCTTTGCTATCATATCTCTTCGCGTGTTTACCCAGTGATAAGCGGGCGGTTCGGAAATCCGTCCGATGTTTTACAAAGGAGCTAGATCATGGCAGTACCTAAGCAAAAAACGGGTCGTGCAAGCACCCATACTCGTCGCAGCGCTAACGACCGCATCGACGCACCTTCTCGTTCCGTGTGCCCGCAGTGCGGCGAAGTGAAGCTTCCGCATCGCGTGTGCCCGAACTGCGGCTTCTACAAGAACCGCGAAGTCATCGAGACCGAATAGCGGCTTGCGGGCTCGCCGAGTCCGACCTAGCTTCTTACATAGGCAAGCCTGGAGCCTCC
>JAUNWQ010000104.1 GCA_030540225.1 Coriobacteriia bacterium
CGCGCCCACCATGGTAGGCTGCATGAACACCTTGCGCGCCGCGAACAGCGTGCGGACCTCGTCGTCGGTCATGGCGTTCAGCGACGCCTGACGCTCGATATTGTCGCGGATGAACTCGACCACCACCAGGAATGTGAGCACGAGCACGAGCCACACGAGCCACAGCGTCAAGACGACGACCTTCTCCATCGCCGTCACCGCAAACACGATGGCGATGACCGCCGGCACCGCGATGCCGACGATGAGCGCGCCGCGCTTCAGGCGCGGATACCAGCAGATGAACCGCGCGGCATGGTCGGCGATATGGTGGCGGAAATCCTCGCGGTCGGAAAGCACGCGCACGAGCTGGGCGACGCGGAAACGGCGCTCGGGCAGGTGCACCTCTTCGCCGTTGATGATATCGGAGCGCTCGATCTCGCGCGCGAACATACGGATAAGGTTCGAGAAGTACGGCCTCAGAGCCAGCCCGATCGCCAGGAAGATCGCGAAGAAGATCCCCAAGTGAGCCATAAACGATCCCCATTCAAGGCCGTAGAACCCGGCAATCGTCTCACGCAGGGCGTTGATGCCGTAAGTGAACGGGAAGAACGGGTAGATGAACTGGAAGAACGGCGAGGTCATCTCGATAGGGTACAAACCCGTCGCACCCGGAATCTGCACGAAGATCAAGATGACGCAGATGCCCTTGCCGATATGCTGCAAGGTGGTCGACAGCGTCAGCTGGATAGCCAGGTACGTAAGCGATGCGAGCACCGCCGTCAGGAGGAACAGCGCCACCGACTCGCATTGCACGCCGATGGCGAGGCACCCGACGCAGCACACGATTGCCTGCAGCGACACCATCCCCCCGAAGAACAGGTAGCGCGCGATGTAGCGCTGAGCGGCCGTGAGGTTCTCGATGCCCTCGTCGTCCACCTCGATGCGCATGATCACCATGAGCATGAACACGCCAATCCACAGCGACATGTTGATGAACAGTGGCGCCATGCCCGAGCCGTACGCGTTCAGGGGGAAGAGGTACTCGGTCTTCACCTCAGTCGGCGACTGCATGAAGCTCGCCACCTTCTCGGCGTCGATCGTCGTGCCGTCGCCGAAGAAATCGGTAATCGCCGTCGAGGTCTTCAGCGCCACGAGGTCGGTCTTCACCGTATCGATGCTCGTCTGCAGGTCGGCGAGCACGCCGTCGGTCTGGTCGAGCGCGCTTCTCGCCGTCGTGAGCGTCTCGGAAAGCTGGCCCGTGAGCGAAATCGCCTGGTCGACGAGCACACGTTGCGCCGATGCGGCAGCGGCAAGGTTCCCCACCGCAACGTTAAGGTTCCCCACGCCCGCGTTGATGGCGGGGAACGTGTCGGAGGAGAGCGTCCCGCGATAGGAGTCCGCATTCGAGATGGTGGTTTGCACGGCGGTGTTCACCGAGTCGGACGCCGAGGAGACCGACTCGGCCACACGGCCCATGTCGGCACTCATGTCGGAGAGCTCGGAGAGCGACTGCGAGGCGTTCGTGTTCGACTGCTTCAGCCGCTCGACCACCTTCTCGAGGCTCGCCTTGTTGGGATCGCTGTCGTCCATCTGGGCAACGAGCGCCTCCATCTGGGCCACAACCGCCTGGCTCGCCGACACCATGGCGTTACCCTGGGCGATCGCGCCATCGACACGCCCCTGCGCCTCGGTCACGGAGGACGCAGCGCCGCCGATGGCCGTGTTCACCTTGGCGGCCGATTGGGAAAGGAAGATCGACCCCGAGTCCATCGCGCCCATAAGGCCCGATGTCAACTTCGAGACGTCCGTTTGCGTGGTACCCATGAGCGACTGGACGATGAGCATCTGGTCGCTCAGATCGCCGAGCACCTCGTCCGCATCGGAGAGCAGCGAGGCAGCGTCGGCCACCTTCGTCTGCGACTGGTCGGCCGCGTCGCGAAGCCCCTGGACGGAATCGCGGGCGCCTGAGATAGACTGTTGCGCCTTGTCGACCCCGGCGAGGGCGTTCGTGTGCGCATCGTCGATCTTGCCCTGCGCGACGCCGACTTCCTCGCCAAGCGCGTCGGTGACCGTTTTCGCGACGGTAGCGACGAACGTGGAGTTGATCGTGGTGTCGAGCGTGTTCGCGCCCGTGTCGGTGATCTTCGGCGACACAGGGTTCATCTTCTCGTTCACGTAGTATTCAAGCTGAGGCTGCTGGAAGTCGCCGGAGAGCAGCGTGAGCAGGTCGACTGAGAAGTCGCGCGGCAGCACGAACGCCGCGTAGGCATGCCCCGATTTCACGGCCTCCATGGCGGTGTCGTAATCGACGAAATCCCACCCGAGCTGGTCGTTGTCGTGCAATTGCTCGACAACCATGTCGCCAAGGTTGATCTCACCCGTAAGATCGCTCGACGACCCCTCGTCCTCGTTCACCACGCAGACGCGCAGATTGCCGGTGTTGCCGTAGGGGTCCCAAAAACCGACGACGTTGAACCACGTGTAAAGGGAAGGCAAGACGATGAGCGCGAGCACGACGACAATCGACGCCGGTGCTTTCAGAATGCGAAGGAAATCGCGTTTGAGAACGCGCAGCACGTTTTTCAAGCCCGCCCCTCCTTCTATAGTTGAGATTGCGTTTGATTGGCGGCGTTATGGCGCAGCTCTCCCGAGGGAAAGCACGTTTTCTGCATTGTATAGGGGAATCGGCCCTGCGCAAGCGTACAGATAATCAATTCCACAAGTGTGGCATAACTTTCAAAGGACAAGAACTGCCGAGTGCCTTGCAAAGTTGCCCTCCCCCTCTCCCACCATAGCCACAAGCGACCTGGAGACGCCGCTGCCTCGGGGCGCGTGTACAAATATGCTCGAAGTGCGTACCCTTGGAAGCACCCCCTCATTAAACCAAGAGACTTCGCTCTGACAAACTGGTCTTATTCGCATAGTTGGAAACGACAAACTAGCTTACGCGCTAGCAAGGTACGCACTTCGCGCATATTTATGCATAGGAACGCCCAGATGCAGTAGAAGCGCACAATTTAGCGCCCGAGAGTTGCCCAATCGATAAAGATGTTGCGCCTCAGGTCGATCTCGCAGCGAATCTCTTTGGAGCTTTTACTTCGATACGCGACTCCAATTTGCCTTGCAACCATCCTGCGCACCGTATCAAAGTTTGCCCGATCGGATATCTGCCGATAAGTAAGCGGCATGACGGTAAAGCCCATTTGTTGAAGCGCGGTCGTCCTGTCGGAGTCCGAAATCGCCGAATCATAGTCGTCGTGAACCACTTTTCCCTGGCATTCGACGATAAGAGGGCTTGCGCCGTTGGGAGCGTCGAACAGCAGGTCGGCGTAGCACGTCGATTTCCCATAGATGCGCCTTGCGCTTGTCGAAAGCGGAATTCGCTCGTTGTTGACGAATCCCGAAAAGCCCTCGCCGCCCTTGCATCTTTGCGTCGAGAAGAGCATCGAAGCTTGGACCTCAAACGGCGAAGCAGTAACCCCTGTCACGCGTTTCGCGGCGCGCGCGAAGCGCCGCCCGCCGCGTTCGCTTTTCATGGCGTCGGCGAACTGCCCCAATTCGCCCAGCTCGATAAGGGGTTCGCGTCTCCAAAGGTCGGTCTTTCTCCCCGAAGAGCTTTTGACTCGCCGCCACCCGAATGACCGGGGAAGCAGCTCGGAAGAGTCGATGCTGTCGAGAAGCGCTTCAACAACTGGACTCGGCCGAAACACCGAAAACGTGCCACAGAATTCGTACATCGCCATAACAAGGTGGTTTTCGTCGACATGCGAGGCAAGGTT
The DNA here is from genome assembly GCA_030540225.1 of Coriobacteriia bacterium. Lineage (GTDB taxonomy): Bacteria > Actinomycetota > Coriobacteriia > Coriobacteriales > Eggerthellaceae > Ellagibacter. The sequence goes on from JAUNWQ010000104.1 coordinate 3,759, forward strand.
AAATAGTGAATAGAGAGGACTTGCCGTTGAAATACCGAGGTCGGTTTGCTGTATGCACCCAAATGGCAACTCGTTTGTAACGAGGTGCGACACCGTGCTCACGTTGTTCAGTCGGCGTTTGCGATCAGTCGCTAAAAGATGGACGGGGATACCGAGTATCTCATGGGTGAGTATATGGTTCCTGAAGCCTGTACGATTGCTATCGGTCGCCCTGTCGGGGTAAGGAGGGCACAGCATTAGAACCTGCGGAGGGGTTCGATGAAAGCGAAACGCCGATATGTCGCACAGAATGTCTTCCATGCGCGAACTTTACCAGGTTTGGGGAAAGCGCGCATCACGAGACTTGTGGCGCCGGGCGACGTCATCCCCCCCCTGCGCGGCGTCGAGAATAAGCATACCGCCACGTCATCTCTCAGCCCGCGCGGCCCGCGCGATGGATCCCGCAGGCGCGGGAAGAAAGCGCTAGCAGCCCTCGATGGCCATGCCGGGCTCGGGCGCGTACTCCAGGAAGTCAGCGAGCGTAGCCGAGTCGACGTATTCCTCGATCACCTGGTCAAGCCCCGCCCAGAAGCGCACCGTCGCACACTCTCCCTTGCGCGGGCAGCCGATCACGTCATCCTCGAGCGCGTTGCACGCCACGGGCACCGTGGAGCCCTCGGCCGCGCGCAGCACATCGCCTGCGCGGATTTCGGACGCCTCGCGGGCAAGCGCGTAGCCGCCGCCTTTGCCCCTCACGCTGCGCACAAGCCCCGCGGCCATGAGCGGACGAACCACCTGCTCGAGGTATTTCAGCGAGATGTCCTCCTCTTCGGCCACTTTGCGCAGGGGAACCTTCCCGTCGGGGCCTTGCTGGGCAATGCGGATCATGAGACGCATCGCGTAGCGCCCCTTCGTGGTTACCAGCATCGTTTATCCTCACTTCCCCCTCGTGATACGGTTCGCCCTCGGAAAAACCCAAGTACAGCGGACTCGATTTCGCGTACTTATTCTAGCGCGAAAGGAATCTATTACTTGACATTTTAGCGCGCCGCGGTATTTTATTCCTAGAAAATTCATAGGATTATGCACAGACGAGAGGGGCATATTTCATGGAAACCACTGCAACGAGCCCGCTGCTGAAACTGCAGGGGCTGTCGGCCTCAGTAGGCGACAAACCCATCCTCCACGACATCGACCTGGCAATCGGTGCACACGAGACGCACGTTATGATGGGCCCGAACGGCGCCGGCAAATCGACGCTCGGCCATGTAATCATGGGCGATCCTGAGTATAGCGTAACTTCGGGCACCGTGACCTTCGACGGGCAAGATATTACGGATCTTTCCCCCGATAAGCGCTCGCGCGCGGGCCTTTTCTTGAGCTTCCAGGCGCCGGTCGAGATTCCCGGCGTGCCGCTGTCGAGCTTCCTGCGCGCCACCGTCGAGGGCCGCGAGGGCTTCAAGATGAAGGGCAAGGAATTCCGCAAGCACGTGCGCGAGCTGGCGAAAAGCCTCGACTTCGACACGGCGTATCTCGATCGCGAGCTGGGCGTGGGCTTTTCCGGCGGCGAGAAGAAGAAGCTCGAGATGTTGCAGCTTCTGCTTCTCAAGCCGAAGCTGGCCATCCTGGACGAGACCGACTCCGGCCTCGACGTCGACGCGCTCGGCGTCGTGTCCCGCGGCATCCAGGAATATCGCAAGACCTGCGACGGCACGCTCATCATCATCACGCACAACACCCGCATCTTGGAGCACGTCGACGTCGATCGCGTGCACGTCATGGTGAAGGGGCATCTGGTGCACGAGGACGATGCCGCGCTCATCGCCGACATCGACGCGCACGGCTTCGAGCGCTTCGAGCAGGCCGCAACCCCCGAAGCCGACGCGTAAGGGGGCCCAAACCATGGCAAAGCAACGCACCGAGGTCGCGGACATCGACCGCAGCCTCTACGACTTCTCATACGGCGAGGAGGCGGCGGAAAAACTCGACGCCGGCCTCACTCCCGAAATCGTGCGCGAGATCTCGGCGAAAAAGGACGAGCCCTCTTGGATGCTCGAGCATCGCTTGAAGTCGCTCGAGATCTACCACGAGAGCAGAACCCCTGATTGGGGCCCCTCCATCGCCGGGCTGGACATGGACCACATCGTGACCTACGTCAAGCCCAACACCGACCAGAAAAGCGATTGGGACTCCCTGCCCGACGACGTGAAGAACACCTTCGACCGCCTGGGCATCCCCGAGGCCGAG
>JAUNWQ010000105.1 GCA_030540225.1 Coriobacteriia bacterium
GAACTTCGCCTACACCTACAATTGCATGTCCGACCATTCCACGTACACCGGCCTGGCGCTGCTCATCGCTTGCACCGTGCCCACGTTTTTCACCAAGCGCGGCGCCTGGTTGCAGCATCGCGCGCAGACGCTGGCGCTCTACGCGATGTTCGCTATGGCGCTTCCGCAGTTCTACACCTTTGCGGAAATCCCCACGACGCACAACCCTACGGCGTTCTTCGTCGTGAGCCTGATTGCCCTTGCCTCCAATGTGGCCCTCGCCGCTTACCAGTTCCATCGAATCCGCGCGCGCAAGCTCAACCCACTGAAAGACGAGCTCTATAATGACACCAAGAAGTATCAAGAGGTCGTCGACGAAAACCGTTGATGCGAGGAACTGACTCTCGCGAATCGCAGCGAGCATGGCGGCCCTGACGTTGGCGAAGGAGCCGCCATGGTCGCAAGGAGAGGCGACTCGATGCCAGAATTTACCTCTGACCTGCCGCATCATGTGACGCGGCAGGTCAGGAAGAGCATGAGGCTGGAAGGAACCGCTGGCGATATCATGCTGGCGGCGCGCGAGCTCTACGAAGCGCAGGGCGTGGCGGCGACCAGCATGGCGGCCATCGCGCGCAAGGCCGGCGTGACCCGCAGCCTCGTGTACTACTACTTTCCCGACAAGCAGGCCGTGACCGACGCCGTGATCGATGATTACCTCGAGGACGTGGTCGAGAGCGTATCAACTTGGAACGAGCTGCGCGCCTTTGGCGACACGCCCTCGGAGCTGAAGAACTGCGTCGCGGCGTTTCGCCGCACGCTCTACACCGCCGACGGCACCCCTCGCCCTCTGATCGGCGTGCTTGAAGAGTTGGGCATGCGCGATCGATTCGCAACACGGGCTGTGCGCGAATGCGTCGCGTGCATCCAAGACTATATCGTCTCCGAGTACCTTGCTTACCGAACCATCGAAATCGAGCTGGTTCCCGAGACCTTCGGGCTTCTCCTGTTCGGCATCGTAGGCATGATGAAAGCGAAGCCCGATATCACCGACGAGGAGCTTGCGACGCTCATTGCGCAGACTCTTCGCCTCGATATGACGGTGATGGACCCGCCGCCGTGGCCCGAGCACCCTGATGCCCCCGAAGGACGTTAGGAACCTATAGGAGACTCCATTTCTCCCGACTCAGATACGTGAAGTGCTCGGTGCGCACATCGCCGACCAGCGGGCAATCGACGCCTTCCTCAGTATGGTGGAAGGCGAACCCGCACTTCTCCTGGACGCGCTTCGACTTCCCGTTGCCGTCGTAGTAGCCGCACCAAAGCGCCGTGCAGCCGAGGTCCTCGAAAGCATGCCGCTGAATTTCGCGAACCGCCTCCGGGATGTATCCGCGGCCCCAGAACGGGACGCCGATCCAAAAGCCTATCTCCATCTCCGTAGGCGGCGCGGCGACATGGGTCTGCTCAGGCGGAATGAGGCCGATGCTTCCGATGGCTCGCCTGTCCTCTTTCAGGCACACCGCGTACGTCTCCTTGGCGGAAAAGACGTCGCGGATGATCTCTCGGCTGTTCTCGACGCTCGTATGAACGGGCCACCCCGCGATAGGGCCGACCTTTGGATCGCTGGCATAACGGTAGAGGTCCTCGGCATCGGATTCCATCCAAGGGCGCAAGAGCAATCTCTCGGTTTCAAGCATCATCGGTTACCTCCTCGCTTTCTTCAGCTATCTCCCATGCCGCGGATCGAGGAGCAATCCCGGCACCGCGTCAAAGCCCGAAAGGCAATGTTCCAGCTACCGCTCGTTGAAAGCGCACACGCTCGACGTGCATTTCCGCTACCGAACAGGATAAAACGTTCTTTCCCTCTTTCTTCCCCAATCCAGCGATTACACCGCAAGCTCACTGCCACCAGCGCAATCTCCAGATGCAACCAAGAGATACTATGCTGTAATGGTTTGCAGGAGAAAGCACCGCCGCACACCGCGAGGAAGAGGAGGCGCCTTGAAGCACAAGTGCAGGGTGACGGTCATCGATAAGAAATTGTTCCCCGAGCTCCAGAAGAACTATCTCGCAGACCCCGAGAGCGGTCCCTGCCCCTGCTTTGAAATGGGACAAGAATACCTGTTCGAGCGCGAGGCCGGAAAGGACGACTTCTACCACTTCGGGCGAGAGCTCGACCCGCCCTTCCCCTGCGCGGAGGCATGGGATGCCATCAGCCGCTACATCTATACGGCGCTTGCAGGCGGCGCCATCATGAAGAACTGGACCAATGACGAGCGCATCATGATCGCTTGCTGCAACGACGGCACCCGTCCCGTCGTGTTCAAGATCGAACGCATCGACGTTCCGGAAAACGCCGAGGACGAAGCGTATCTTGCGTCTCACGACTTCAGCTGCAGCAAGGAAGACGCATACACGGGATAGCGCCCAACTTACGAACCGACTTTCCCCGCGTCCGAGAAAAAGTACACCCCGAGAGCGAAAATCGGGCACAAAAACCGAGGTATCCCACAAAGAAGGCTCTCAATCGAAGGGAATACGTCGGGCCGAAATGACTCTTCAGGAAGAAACACCAGGTCAAAGGGTTGCTCACTTTGAAAGGCTCGCTCGGTTGGCGGCTACATAGTGGGATACCTCGGTTTCTGTGCCAGAATCGGCTGTAAAGGGTGTTCTTTTTTAGTGGCAAAGCGATCACCCGCGGCAACAAGCAAAAGGGCGATCGTGGCCACGGCAAGCCCGACGCCAACCCCGATAATGGCCTTCGCACCTGCGCCTATTCCGCCCCTGTTATCTGAATTCGACTGAGCAGGCGGTCGATTCCCCGCGCGCTACCAGCAGCTGGGGCGACATCGGGCGGTCTTGGGACGTGAAGGCGCATAAGCGCAGAAGCGATGCAGCTATTTACCGCAAAAATCTGCAGTTTGTACAGCTTGCTTGCGCATGAGGTGCGATAATGCAAACTTTAGCGCTAAGGTAGGTGTTTGATTGCCCGCGAGCGCTTCGGTTGGGATTGCCGCAGGCACTTCCTAGGGAACGATTGGTATAAGTCAGGAGTCGTACATGAGAGACATACGCGTCAGTGACATCACGATGAGGGAAGCAGCTGCCTCGAAGGCGCTCTCCCTATCCTTCAAGGAAAAACTTGAAATCGTGAAGATACTCGACCGTATCGGCGTCGCCGCCATCGAGGTCGAGGGTATCGAGTCCTCAAAGGTGGACAGCCTGCGAATCAAGTCGATCGCCTCCCTGGTGAAGAACAGCACGCTCGCCGTTCCGGTGAAGATGGACGATGCGAGCATCGAGGCGGTTTGGAGCGCCGCGAAGGGCGCGCAGCGCGTCCGCCTGCAGGTCGAGGCTGCGGTGAGCCCTTCCACCATGGAATACATCCAGTGCAAGAAGGCAGACGCGCTCATCGACGACGCCGCCCGTGCCGTTGCCAAGTGCGCCGAGCTCACCGACGACGTCGAGTTCGTCGCCATCGACGCTACCCGCACTGACGTTGCCTATCTGGCGAAGGTCATCGAGGCCGTCACCCGCGCCGGCGCCAAGACGGTGACCGTGTGCGATGCCGCGGGCTCCATGCTGCCCGAGGAGTTCGCCCAGTTCATCGGAGACCTCTTCAAGGCTGCTCCCCAACTTGCCGAAATCGAGCTGGGCATTTCGTGTTGCAACAACCTCAACATGGCGGATGCCTGTGCCGTTGCCGGCGTCATGGCAGGCGCCTCCCTGGTCAAGGCAACGTCCTACCCTATGGGCGTCGTCGCGCTCGACAACGCGGCAAGGATCCTCGCCGCGAAGTCTGACGCACTGGACGCCCAGTGCCACGTCCGCGTGACCGAGCTCAAGCGCGCCATGAACCAGATTGCGCGCCTGTGCTGCGAGGACCGCTCCAAGGCGGCCCAGTTCACCGGCTCGGTTTCCGAGGCGGTTGAGGGGGTTGTGCTTACCGCCGGCGACGACCAGGACACCGTCATGCAGTACGTTGAGCGTCTGGGCTACAGCCTCTCCGACGAAGATGCCGCCGCGGTGTTCGAGGCATTCAAGAAGATCGCCGCCAGCAAGGAGCGCGTGGGCGCGACCGAGCTCGACGCCATCGTGGCCTCCGCTGCCCTGCAGGTGCCCCCCACCTATATCCTCGAGGGCTATGTCATCAACGCCGGTTTGAGCTTCAAGGCGACCTCCCACATCTCCCTGCGCAAGGACGGCGAGGCCATCGAGGCGGTTTCCCTCGGCGATGGCCCCATCGACTCCTCGTTTAAGTCCATTGAGTCGGTCGTGGGCAAGCACTACGAGCTCGACGACTTCCGCATCCAGGCGGTCACCGAGGGCCGCGAGGCCATGGGCGAGTCCATCGTGAAGCTCATCGCCGACGGCAGGGTCTATTCGGGTCGCGGCATCTCCACCGACATCGTGGAGTCCAGCATCCGCGCCTACATCAACGCGCTCAACAAGATCGCTTACGAGGAGCAGAACTAATGAAGCTTTCCTTTTCCACCCGCGGCTGGGCCGACCACTCTTGGGACGAGCTCGTGAGCACCGCGCTCGAGATGGATTTTTCCGGCATCGAAATTCACAACCCCATCATCAACACCGTCTTCACCGGCAAGGGCGGCCCGCTTGAGCGCTACAACACCCAGGCAACCGCCCGCGCGCTGCGCGACAAGGGGCTGTGCATCCCTGCGCTCGATTCCTCTGTCGACATCTCGGCGGGCGAAGAGCAAATCCAGGCCGCCAAAGACCTTATCGACCTCGCTGCCGCCGCCGGCGTCGAGCGGGTCGTCGTCGTGGCACAAAACGACGATGAGGACGCTATCCATGCCGCCCTGGCCGAGCTTGTGCCCTATGCGGAAGCCAGCGACGTCGTCTTGCTGATCGAGTCGAGCGGCATCTTCTCCAGCACCACGCGCATGGCGGGCATCATGGACCGCTACGCCAGCGACTATTTGGGCACCTTGTGGGATGTCCACAACGTTTACCGCACAGGCGGCGAGACCCCCGCGCAGACCGTCAAGAACTTAGGCGCCTACATCAAGCACGTGCACATGCGCGATTCCGACGACGACGGCAGCTTCAACCTGGTCGGCGAGGGAACCCTGCCCATCGACGAGGTCGTGCGCGCGCTTTCCTCCATCGACTACGACGGCTACGTGTCGCTGGAGTGGGACCCCGCATGGATGCCCGACCTCACCGACATGGAGATCATCTTCCCGCACTTCGTGAACTACATGGAGCGCTTTGAGGACACCCGCGGCAAGCGCCGCACGCTCTACCTCAACCACGACGGCACAGGCGAGTACGTGTGGAAGAAAGACGAGCTCATCGACTTGACCTTCCCGCAAGTGCTCGACAAGATGGTCGAATGCTTCCCCGATCAGTACTGTTTTAAGTACACGACGCTCGACTACACGCGCACCTACGAGGAGTTCCGAGACGACGTCGACACGTTCGCCCGCGCGCTTGTCTCCATGGGCGTGAAGGCTGGCAGCAAGGTCGCCATCTGGGCCACCAACGTGCCTGCTTGGTACATCACCTTCTGGGCGGCCACCAAGATCGGCGCCGTGCTCGTCACGGTGAACACCGCCTACAAGATCCACGAGGCCGAGTACCTGCTGCGTCAGTCCGACACGCACACGCTCGTCATGGTCGAGAGCGCCCTGGATTCCAACTACCGCCAGATCGTCAATGAGCTGTGCCCCGAGATCGCCGAGGCCAAGCCCGGCGAGCAGCTGCACTGCAAGAAGCTTCCCTTCCTGCGCAACGTCGTGACCGTCGGCTTCGAGATGCCCGGCTGCCTCACCTTCGATGAGGCCATGGAGCGCTCCGAGCTCGTGCCGTTGGAGAAGATCCAGCGCATGGCCGCCGATGTTCGCCCCGACGACGTCTGCAACATGCAGTACA
>JAUNWQ010000106.1 GCA_030540225.1 Coriobacteriia bacterium
GTCCCGCCGAGGGAGGCGGGGCCCTTTCGCTTCGGGAAGTGGAAGACGCGCTCTTACGGGAGTTCGTGCGCTAGGCGCTCGCCGCGCTTGCGCGCCCTCCCGCCCGCGTGGGGGCCTTCCGTTGCCGATGCGTCGTCAGATGCTCGTCTTGAACGGTTTGCTCGCCCAGAAATGGTACGTGAAGCGCGCATCGGGGAAGGTCAATACCTATACCCTGCAGGCGGCGTGCTCTGGCAAGCAGCTTGCCGCCGATTCGAACGGTAACGCGGTGCAGCGGACGGCGGACGGGTCGAGCGAGCAGTTGTGGCGCGCCGACTTCTCCGGCGACTTCGTCGTCTTCACGAACGTCGGCACGGGGCGCGCCCTTGACCTTGCGGACGGATGCACCGACGCGGGCACCAATGTGCAAACCTATGCGGCGAACGGGACGGATGCCCAGCGATTCTCGCTACGCGAGACGCAGCCTCTGCCCGAGGGGCTGTACACGATTTGCCTTGCTGGAACCGACCAGGTCATCGACTTGAGGGACGAGTCCCAGAAGTCCAACGCGAACATTCAGACATGGATATCGAATGGAACGGGCGCGCAGATTTGGAACATCGAGCGCAACCAGGATGGTTCCTACACGTTCACGAACTGCGGCTCGAAGATGGCAATCGACATATGCGACGGAGTCATGGCCGCGGGAACGAACGTGCAGCAGCACGAGGTCAACGGCTCGCAGGCTCAGAAGTGGCGGGCGATCTACAACGGCGACGGCACTTTCTCCCTCGTTCCGTTCGCGAGTGGTTCGGTAGCGCTCGGGACGACGGGCACGTCGGGCGGATCGAACGTCGAGCTTGTGAGCCGAGATGCTGCTGCGCGCCTCACCTTCCAGATGGCGACGCTGCCCGGTAAGGTAGGGTATCAGAATCCTGCGGGATACTACCAGGTCAGCTCAAGGTCGGTGACGCTGCCCGATTACGCGAGCGGGTACTTCACCTATGAACCCCTTCACAAATCGCTCCTGATGCAACGCGCGAGGATTGCATCGATGCCTTCATCAACCGCGCGTACGACTATATCGGCACGGCATATCGATGGAATTATTCCATGGAGCCGGGCGTGGGCGTCGACTGCATCGGACTTGTGTACCAATGCCTGTACGCGACGGGCATGGATTTGGGCGAGTTTAACCCCTACGACCACTATGCGACCGGCGCTGACGGCTGGCATAGTCACGACGCGAACAATATGTGGGACTACGGTGACGTGCTCCACCTGCCCCTGTCGATGCGGCAGCGTGGCGATGTGATTTCCTGGGAAGGACACGTGGCGATTTATTTGGGCAACGATATGATCATCGACGCGTATGGCCCGGTGGATGTGCACAGCATGTGGTCGCGCGGCGTGCCCCGCGGCGTGCTGCGCTTCTATCAATAATTCCCGTTCGGTTTCAATGGCCGAGAGTGAGTCGAGCCTGTTCGAGATCGATGGCGAACCTGCGAGTTCGGCCTGCTCGGAGCCAAAATGAAAGCGGGCGCCGGATGATCGGTCCGACGCTCGCTTCGAGAGGCGTTTCAGCTATCGGTGTGGGCGCGGCTTTTGCCCTTGTATGTGTAGGAAACTCCTCTCCTCGAAAAGTATGATACCTAATAAAATAGTCATTTTTCAGTCGTGATTTTCTCAGTCTGATGTGCGAAAATGCTACTTGTCACGTTCTCCCAAAATGTAATCGTGTGGTTACGTTTCCCCCAAGCGGCGTCTGCGATGCCGCGCGTCAAATCGCACCGTCCGCCCGCAAGTAAACCCTCACTAATATGAAGATGCTGTGCATCCAAGGTGTGCAAGCTGCCCTTTTATTGCCTGAAATGGGCGTTTCGGCTACAGCTTCCCCTCGTGCGGCGCACAAAAGCGCTCAAGGCCGCTATAATCCAGAAAGTTTGAACGGAAGTGCCGCGGACGGATGCGGCGAAGCCAAAGTTCGCCCGCGCGCGGGCGGCCACAAGTTGTAAGGGGCAGGGCTGGTGCTCGACCAATTCTTCTCGCAGATATCGTTCGTGGATATCTTCAACTTCTGCGTCTTCATCACGTTTACCATTTGCTATACCTATCAGCTGTACTACGTGCTCGTCGTACTTTCTCGCAAGCCGAAGCAGCTCGTCGCGAAAAAGAACCATCGATACGCCGTCGTCGTCTCCGCCCGCAACGAGAGCGCGGTCATCGGCGATTTGATCCACTCTATCAAGGTGCAGAACTACCCGACAGAGCTGATCGACGTGTTCGTCATCGCCGACAACTGCACCGACAACACCGCCGACGTGGCGCGCGAGGCGGGCGCAACCGTGTTCAAGCGCTTCAACACCGAGCAGGTTGGCAAGGGCTACGCGCTCGATTACGGCTTCAAGATTATCCGCAGTCAGTATGCTGACCGGGGCTACGAGGCGTATTTCGTCTTCGACGCGGACAACGTGCTCGACGTGAACTACTTCCGCGAGATGAACAAGACCTTCGACAACGGTGCGAAGGCGTCCACGAGCTACCGTAACTCCAAGAATTACGACTCCAACTGGATTTCCGCGGGCTATGCCGTATGGTTCCTGCGCGAGGCCAAGTTCCTGAATCAGGCCCGCCTTACGCTCAACACGAGCTGCGCGGTGTCGGGCACGGGCTTCTTCATCGCCGCTGACATCATCGAGAAGAACGACGGCTGGAGATGGCACCTGCTCACCGAGGACATCGAGTTCTCTGCGAACAGCATCCTCGAGGGCATTCGCATCGCCTACACTCCGACGGCGGTGCTCTACGACGAGCAGCCCGTCACCTTCCGCGATTCCTGGAACCAACGCTTCCGCTGGGCGAAGGGCTTTTACCAGGTGTTTTGGCACTACGGTGCGCGTCTTGCGAAGGGCATCTTCACCAACCCCAAGGGTTCCCGCTTCGCCTGCTACGACATGCTCATGACCATCGCGCCAGGCATGCTGCTCACCATCGTGTCGGTTATCTTCAATACGATCATCATCGTGCTTGCAGCGACGGGCGCCATGTCGACGGGCGTCATGATCGCAAGCTCCATCTCGTCGATTTTCTTCTGTCTGTTCAACTACGTCATGTTCATGTTCCTCTTCGGCGTGCTCACCACGTTCGTCGAGTGGGATTCCATCCACGCGCCCACGCGCAAGAAGGTGCTCTACATGTTCACCTTCCCGTTCTTCATGCTGACGTACGTGCCCATCGCGCTCGTTGCCCTTGTGAAGAAGTGCCAGTGGAAGCCGATCAAGCACAGCATCTCGGTCGACGTCGAGGAGTTCTCGGAAGCCCAGCAGGGCATCGCCGCGCAGAAGTAAGCGCGCAGCGGCTTCTCGCAGATTAGGCATTATCCAGCGGAGGGTCCTTTCAGGGCCCTCCGTTTTTATGGATGCGGGAAGGCGCAGGTTGCAAAAGTGCCTGCATCGCGAGAGCTTGCGGGTTCTTCTCGCTCATCAAGCCCGTGCGAAGGTGAGGCAGTGCACGTCCCTCCCGCCCGCTTCCCGTATCGCATCGCACGCGGCGAACAGCGTGGCGCCCGTCGTGCACACGTCGTCGATGAGCAGGATGCTGTGCGGCGCGCTCGCGCCTGGTAGGGCGGAGACGGCATGCGCCATGTTCCCCATGCGCGCGCGTCGCGAGAGTGCGCGCTGGTCGTGGGCGCGCGGCGGGGAAAGCAGGGGGATGACGGGCCGCCCAATCGCTGCCGCCACTTCCTGCGCGAGCAGCTCTGCGTGATCGAACCCGCGGCGCGCCCGGGCCTTGCGCGAGGCGGGGACGAACGTGACCCCTGTCACTTCGCTCGCGATTTCGGGAGAGAGGTAGCGTGTCATGTAGCGCGCCATTTCCGTTGCAAGTCGTTGCTCGCCCCCGTCCTTGTAGACGACGGCGATGCGGCGCGAGCTTTCAGTGAGTTCGAAGGGGCTCGCGAGGCTCGAGAACGCCACGGCTCCGCGTCCCGTTGCGGCAAGCATCACGGGATTGCACTCGGTGCACTGCGTATGTCCCCAGGGAGCGCCGCAGACGGGGCACGCGCGCCAAAGGTCGATGAAGGGAAGCTCGCTTCTGCAGCGTTCGCACAGAAGCTCGCCGGGCTCGTCGCAGATGGCGCAGCGGGTAGGCCAAAGCGTTTCCGCGACAGCCTGCGCCGCCGCCTCGGCATAGAGGCGCGCGGTGTCGGCGAGAGTGGTTGTCGCGAAGGCTGTCATGATGCGAAGTGTAGCGAGCGATCCTGACAGATGACGTGCACGAGCCTTGCCGAAACGCGGCGCGATGGGAAGATTCATCAGGCGCGCTTTCCAAGCCTTATAAGGAGTCTCATGGCAGTATTGCCATGCTTCTGCGGGATTTCCCAGCAGCATTTCGCCGGGCGAGCGCATATTCCGCTTTCCGTTCGTTCCTGCAACTCGCAAAAACCTTGCAAGAACCTGGCAGGACCCCCTGGTTTTTAGCCAAGGCGTCGTAGCTTCGCCGCGCTATTCGCGCATCTTCCTTTTCTAGGCATTGGTTATGTGCCGAGGATACAAAAACTCGCTCTTCTATTGGTTTGCGGGCACATACTCATCCCAACTCGCGCTTTCTATACTTCATGCCAGGAAGAGGGCCTGGCGAGGGTCCCCATCGAAAAGGAGAGAGGGCGAGAAGATGAAGTTCAACGAGAATCTCTATCGCAAGGAAAAGCATTGGAAGGAAGGGGAGTTCGACGTCTACCGCAACATGCAGTGGACGGGCCCCGGCTGCCACGAGGGATGCGGCGTGCTGTTCTACGTGAAGGACGGCAAGGTCGACCACATCGAGGGCGACCCGAACGACGAGTTCAGCCGCGGCCGTCTGTGCATGCGCTGCCTGAACATGGTCGACGAGGCTATCAACAACCCGACTCGCCTGGGTCACCCCTTGAAGCGCGCGGGCAAGCGCGGCGAGAACAAGTGGGAGCAGATTTCCTGGGACGAGGCGTACGACATGATTGAAGAGCATGTCCGCGCTGCGTGGGATGAAATCGGCCCCGAGGCTATCGTCGCCCTTGAGGGCACCGGCCGCAACGTCGTCTGGCAGGTCCCCTTGCTCGAGTACTCTGCATTCAAGAGCCCGAACTTCGGTTGCGGCTTCCTCTCGGGCGACTCGTGCTATTTGCCGCGTTGTTCGGCTTCCGTAGGCGTTATGGGCGGTCCTGCCGTCGTCGACTGCGGTCAGTACGATCCGCGCCGCTACGACAATCCTGAGTACAAGTTCCCCGAGGTCATCCTCCAGTGGGGCTGCAATGCCGTCAAGACCAACGCCGACGGTTTTCTCGGGCACTGGCTTATCGACTGCATGAAGGAAGGCGGCTCGAAGCTCATCAACGTCGACCCGCGCGTTACCTGGATGGGCTCGCGTGCCGAGTACAACATTCAGCCCCGCCCCGGCACCGACGCAGCCGTCGCGCTGGCGATGATCAACGTGATTATCGAAGAGGACCTCTATGACCATGACTTCGTCGAGAAGTGGTGCTACGGCTTCGACGCGCTGCGTGAGGAAATGAAGGACAAGACGCCTGAATGGGCTGCCAAGATTGCCCAGGTCGATGCTGACGACATCCGTGGTGCGGCTCGCCTCTATGCGTCCGGTAAGCCCTCTGCCTTCCACTGGGGCCTTTCGACCGACATGACGCCGAACGGCGTTGGCCAGGCTCACGCGTTCATGGTGCTCGAAGGCATCACCGGCAACGTTGACGTGCCTGGTGGCAACTACCTGGCGACCGGCCCCTACGGCGTCGACGCGCTGTACGGATGCGGCTACAATTACTTCATCTCGCCCGAACTTCAGGAGAAGCGCATCGGTGTCGAGAAGTACCCGATGCACAAATACGGCGCCGCCGCCT
>JAUNWQ010000107.1 GCA_030540225.1 Coriobacteriia bacterium
CACACAAGCGCGGCGGTAGCCCCGATAACTGCACCCCATAACGGGCCGGCAAGTATGCGCGCGCAGGCGACGTCCTCGTCCTCACAGTCGCTCACCAGGGACAACACGACCGCGAGAGCCGCTCCCGCGCCAATGCCAAGCAGCATCCCGCTCATAATGCGCACGAAGACGTCGGCGTCCGAGCCATGAACCGTGCATGTGGTAACGATTTCGATAAGGGCCGGAAGGCACGCGATCACGATGGCTGACAGGGCGTTGGCGGGGCATTTCTCTGAAATTGCGCAAACGACGAGTACGGCAACCGAGACGGCAAAAGCAAGCGCATTGAGCTCGCAGAGCGCGTCCACGTCGACGAACACCGCGCCGATCACGCGCGTGCAGACAAGGAGCGCAATTGTAACCGCAGTGAAGTTGGCGCACCCCATCGATCGCGACATGAGCATCCCGAACAGGGCTTCGATTGCATGAGAGAGGCGGACCTTGATAGCGTTCAAGCCCCTGAAAAATCGCTCCATCTCAATGTCGATTTCGTCATTGGGCTCTTCGTCATAGTCATCGTTGAAGAAGCTATCGAAAATGCTGCCGCGAGAATGGTGGCGGGTGCTGCTCGCGCCGCTCGCGCCACCGCGACGCCTCCCGTCATGACCGGGCTCGCCCTTGGAGGCATTGCCCTCATTGCGAAATGCATCATCATTGCAAGTTTCGGTGCCCGCACCGCCGCCCTCATCGTGAGATATGTCATCCTTGCGAGATTCGTCGTTCGTGCCGTTGTTGAAATCGCTCATAGCTGTTCCTTTCGTTTTACGGGCTTCTGCCAAACACATGGAAAAGAAGCGCGGATTTTTCTGGAAAACGAGTGACGAAACGGCAAGGGGAAACGCGCCAGTGAACAAGCCGAGTCGCACCAAGGGAATGCCCTGATGATCGCGGGGCCATCAGGAGGAAACGCATCTTTTAGCGACACCTCATGGCGTGAGGCGAAAACGTGGGATATTTCGCTTGCTGCGCAAATTACAATGGTCGAAACGTATGCAAGGGATTTGCGGGAAAGGTGCTGCCATGCCGAAGGGCGAGTTTGCCGAATATGGGCAGAGCAACGATGAGGAACACGCTCATGACAGCGGAAACGCAGCCGAAGATGCCAAGGCCCGCCGTCGCGCCGAGCGAGCGGCTCTTCGCGCCCAACGCGGGCGACAGGGTACGTGACGCGGGCAGAAAGGCGCCGAATGGGACGGTTTGCCCTACTCGAGTGCGCTGCTCCAAGAGGGACTCGACCATGCGCGCACAATCGCCGAGAAGCGGATCAAGGGCGAACCGCGCAGCGCTGATGACTGGCTTAACAACGACGCGGAAGTGAAGCTTGCGCTGCTCGCCAAGGCGGGCAGGCTCGCGCGGGAGTGCCTCATCGAGGCGCACCTCGATGCCGCATACGCCGCGACAAAGGGGTACAAGCGGCTGTTCGAGGCACATGACCTCGGCGCGGAGTACCATAATGCGGTGCGCCTCGCCGTGGAGGACTCGATCGATAGGTTCGATTTGTCGGAAGCCCATGTGCTGAACAGTTGGGTCTCGACGAACAAGAAGCCCGTAGAGCGCCGTCTGTGCGAGTGCTATGCGCAGAAAACGGCGCTTCGAAGCGAGCACGAGGCAAGAAAGTACTTCGCAATCGTCAAGGCATATCGTAAGCTCGAGGATTCGCTGCAAGGAACGCGCAAGCCGACGGAAAGCGAGCTCCTCGAATCGCTCGACGCGCACACCGCGACGCGGGGGATGGGCCGCGAGGCCGTGCTCGATATCCTCGATCGCGGCTCCGACGGGGTGCATAAGGTGGTGTTCTCAACCGCAACACCGCACGGAGACGAGGAGAGAACCCCGAGAAAGCACGCGGCCGTTGTCCCCACGGCGAAGCTCGCAGTGGATAGTGCGGGCCTTGCGGGCATCGTCGATGCTGCATGTGCCACGAATCCTTCGAGCTCCGCAGCGCTCGAAAGCACCGTTGGCGCGGCAGGCTCTGCGAGCTGCGCAACCGAGGCGCGCAGCGGATCCACCGCGAGTTGTGCGTCGCCCACCAGCAAGACAGCCGTCAACGACCCCGAGGCGCTCATCTTCCGAAACGGCGTCGAGCAGGACATGACCCCGGTAGAGCGCGCCGTGTACCGTGCGCGCATCGCTCCCGTCATCGACACCGGCGCCCGGCCGCAGACGCTCGCGAAAACTGCCGAGGAAATCCGCATCTCGTGCGGTCTTCCGATGATGCAGGCCGACCGCTTACGCCGAATCGAGCTGCGCCTTCGAGAGCGCTTCGTGCTCGGCGGCGAGCTCGGCGTGTACTCAGGTGCCGAAACTTCCACCTGGTTGCGCCAAGAGCGCTCGCGCCTCCATAGCGATTACTGGCTTTTGGACCTGCTGGCGTTGCGACTCGCCGAGATGCTTCCCAAGTATTCATCAGCTCCCAAAGCAAAGAGCGGGAAAGGCACGGCTTTAAAGGAGCAGGTCGGCGGTGTCACGCGCGACGAGTGCTACAGCATGCTGCTTCCCGCGGCCGTAAAGACTGACGACTTGTCGGGCAAAAACGGCAACGGGCGCGCAAAGGCGCTGTGGGAGAACAAGAAGCTCGCGGAGGATGCGGCGAGAAAGGAAGGCCGCCTTCGGGAATACGAGGACTACCTCGCCGACCCGCTTGCCGTCGTGCGCGACCGCGCAGTCGCGAAGGTCCCGAACGAAGCGCTACACGGCGAAGATCCCTGGGCAGCGCTGCTGTGGCACTTCTTCTTCGACGAGACGACCGATACCGAGATCGAGGAGTTCGCATCGGCGCTGAAAGACGCGCTCATCCACGACGCGGCTGTGACCGGCGCAAGCGGATACATCTCATCGACGGCGCGCGCGTACACCGTGAAGCGGCTGCTTGCAGCGGCAGCCTCGCGCGAGGACGGGTGGGCTTGCAAACTTGAGCACGCGCTTTGCCTCATGCTGTGCTGGATGCTCGATATCGAGCGCGCCGACGACGAATCGGTGGCGCTCGCGCAAGAGGGCCTGCTCACCGGCGGCGGCGCGGCTCCCTCGCCCGCAAAACCGAAAGCGGGACAGGCGCTCGCCTTCGACGCGTTTATCGTGGACGGCGTCGTGCGCAACGCCCTCGAAGAGGGCCGCGAGCTGCACGTTCACCCGTGGCTTCGCCCTCGCGCGGGCATCGGGCACGCGTTCGAGAAGGACGAGCCCCACAAGCTGGGGAGTCGCCGCAAAGAGTTCACGGGCGAAGAGGCATGGGGCGTTCTGAACCTCCCGGGGCAGCAGGAGTGCTTGGCAGGTGGCACCGACGGGCGCGCGCAAGACCCCGTCTCCCGGGAACACGCCTTGCTGCTGTACGCGGGAAACGAGTCGCAAGGACAAGCGCGCGGATGGCTCGCTTTCGACTTGGCTTCTTCAAACGGCACGCTCATCGTGCGCTCGAACGCTGACGGCAGCGTGTCGAACGTGATCGTCGGCTTCGGGGCGAACAACTGCGCCGACGCGCGGACGCTTTCGTTCGGGCCCTCGTGCACAGACGACGATCGGCTCCTGCGCGAGACCGCCAATCGGGCAGGCGCCGCGGTCGAGGAACAGGGCGCTCGCATCATGCCCGGCGACACGCTCGTGTTCGGCTTCGCCGTTCGGGAAGATTCCAACGGCGTAGTCTCGTTCGGCGCGCGAAACGGCGCGCTGTGCATGCGCGTGCGCGAGGCCTAACGTGCGCGAGCGCTCAGGCGCAGGCCGGCAAGTTAGCGAACCGAAACGTTCACCCAGCCCGAGCGCGGCGAGAGCGCGATGCGGCTTCCCTCGACAAGCGCGCAGCTAAAGCCTGGGCGCAGCTCGAGCACGTTCGTGGTCGAAAAGCTCGGCTGCTGCACGTAGAGCGAGCGCTTGCCCCGATTCGTCGCGATCCAACGGTCGCGGTCGCTTTCGTCGGGACGCACGTCGAGGCTCCCCAGCGCGCGGCGATTGCAGGTACGGGCCTCGTGCGCGTCGATGCACACCTCTGCAGTGCAGGTGAAGAAAATGATGCAGCGCGCGCATGCGGACGCACCACCCGCATGGGGCGCAGTGTTGGCGTATTTCATGATAGTTTCCTAACAAGTTGCGAACATGCAGGTCAAGCCCGCAGCGCTCAAGGCGAACTCAACGCTATGCGAAGCCGTTTTCCCGAAGCCATGCCTTGGCGGGCGGGAAACCCTCCTTCTGGCGCGCCTCATCGCTTGCGGCCGATTTCCTGATGTAAGAAAGCCCGAGTTTGCGGTTTTCCTCGACGTGGTGGACCGTGCCCTGCGAAACGTAGAACCCGGAGTACAGCGCGCACCCCAAAAAGAACTGCGCCACCACGGCACCCTTCGCCGCCGCCTCGCCCATAAACAGCATGACGTCGGCCTCCGAGTAGGCAATCGAGCTCCCACCAAGGTTATCGCGCGCGCAGATGGCGAGGTAGTACAGCGCGCTCACGCAGCCTTGGCGCGCGAGGCGCTCGAACACGCCGACCGCCTGCACGTAGCGCCCGGAATTGAAGTCGTCGAGCGCCTGCGCGAGCGTGCCTCCCTCGAACGAGGGCGCGTCTTGGGCCAAGATGCGCCCGCCGCCAAGCGCCGCATTCAACCCCAGCAGGTGAAGCTCATGGCGATACGAGGCCTTATCGCGCGGCAGAGCGTTTTGCAGCTGCGAGGTGGTCGGGCGCCGCGAGGTATCGAGCGCCAAACACGCGCCGAGCGTCGAGCGAAGCTTCGCGTCGAACGCGGCGAACGCGGCGCGCGCCGCTTTGTCGATGGCTGAAGGAGACTCCTCGACACCGTAGGTGGAGCGCAGCGTTTCGGCTAAGTCCCTTTTCAGGAAAGCGACCGTTTCGGCATCGTGCAAAAAGTCGTTGAGCGCGTCTTCGGCGAGGTAGATGCCCAGCTCGCGCCCATTCTCGATAAATCCGGGAAACGGCGCGCCCGACTGCTCGTGAGCCGCGCGCTCACGCTCATCGGTCCAGGCGGGATCGTAGCGAAGCACACCGTCGCTTTGGGCAACCACGCCGTACGCAGGCGGCTTGTCCTCGCCTGCAAGAAGCGCGAGCAACGTGGCCGCAAGCGAATACGCGTCGCTGCCCTGGCAGGCTTCGCTACCCGTCGGAAAGCAGCTCTCCGGAGATGAGAAGCCCTGCGTCCCCCATCCGAGATGCTCACGCCCGCGCGAGGTTTGCGCGATGCCGAAATCGATGAGACGCGCGCTCCCCACCGAATCGATGAGGATGTTGCTCGGCTTGACATCGCGGTGAACCACGCCCTCGCGAAGCTCCGTTTCCGCCGTTGCGAGAAAGCCGACGATGGGCGAGAGGGTCGAAAGTGCCTCTTCAACCGTCATTTTCCTTCCCATGCGACGAAGCTTTTTCGCGAGGGTGTCGCCCTCGAGCCACTCTTCGACGATGCAGCTTTTCTCGCAGGCACCGAAAGAGGACGGAACGCTTACAGTGCCGCTTGCAAACGCTTGGGGAAGCACGCGGAAGTTCGAGAACGTCTCGAGGGTGCGCCACTCGAGCTCGCATTCCTCGCCGCGCTCGAACGCCTTCACCGCGACGAGCATCCCGCCGGACGTGCGCGCCTTGAAGACGGTTGCCTGCCCGCCGCGGCTTGCAATCCCCTCGAGCACAAGACTTTGCGGTGCTTGGCGAATGTCGCCACGAAGGGGAAGCGCCGGGGTGAAATGCAGCTCGGACGC
>JAUNWQ010000108.1 GCA_030540225.1 Coriobacteriia bacterium
CTGGCCGGCGCCGAGCTGCGCTTCCATAAGAGCGGCGCACGCGTCCTCGCGAGAGCGGTCGCGACCGGCAGCCTCGCGCGCGAACCACAGCGCCGCGCGGGGCTCGCCTGACTCCAGAAGCCGTCCCGACGCGCACACGAGCGAGTCGACGAGATTGATGCGAAGGCGCCTGCGAGCTGCCGCGATGTCGTCGTTGACGCTTTCGCTCGGCAGAAGGTCACCCGAATACGACTCGTCAATCGCCTCGAGATGATCCCGCCAACGATCGAGGTCGATCTCGCCGAAGCTCAAGGCGCGGCAAATGGAATCGAGCTCGGCGACGTCGCTTCGCAGAAGCCGTGCGTCAAGACGGACACCGCCCTGGTCGCGAAGGAGATAAGGGCACGTGCCCTCGTAGTCGAGCCCCCGCTTGAGCTGGCTCCACACTGAGTAGAAGTTCTTGATAGCGCAGCCATGGGGGCTGTCGGGCCAAAGCGTCTCTAGCAGGCGCTCGCGAGAGAGCTCGCGGCCACGGGCGAGCACGAGAAGCGCGAGGAGCGTCTTCGTTTTCTGCCTACTGAACGCCTGCATGTCGACTTGCTGCTCGCCGATGCGCACGTCGAGCCCACCGAGGAGCCGCACGTAGAGGATCGGGGCCGAGCTTCTAGGCGCGCCCGGCACCTCTGAGCGGATCGGGCGGGCCTCATAACGGTCGCGCGAGGAGCGCTCACGTTCGGCCCGCGCGCGCTCCTCGCGAAGCGAATCGCGCCTGTGAGCTGCACATTCGGTGAATCTGGTAGCCTCTATGGCGCGCGCCGCCGCAAGCGCGTCGTCGGCGGGCGAGAAACGGGTCGACAAGGAGCCCTCCTCAACCGCCCGGGAAAGCGACATCACCAAGAAGGCGCACTGCCAGGACATGGCGGCAGAAGGCGTGCGCGCGGCCAGGTCGCAGGCCCACAGGGCAACGTGCTCGACTGCGCGCGCGTCCTCGGACGATGCGAAGCCCGGCATCTTCTTCTGCACAAGCGCTCGAAGTGCCAAGGCGGCTGCGAAGACGAGCGGCTTTTCGGTCGCGCCGCGAGAGGCGAGTTTGCCCCACGCCTCCGCAAGGGGCATCACCCCCTTGCCAACATGTGCCGCGATGAGGGATAACGCAGCAGCGGGAGCGATCGGGACTCCAGCTTTGGCGCGGGCGGCAAACTCGGCTGCCACCGATTCCGCGCGGCGGCGGTCCTCGTCACTCCCCAAGCAGGAGGCAACGAGCAGCAACCGTGAACGCGATTCGGGGTCGATGCTGCGCGAGAAGGCGAACTTGCGCGCGAGGAACAGCGCACAGGCGGCATCGTCGAGCGCGGCCAAACGTACCGCCTCGTCGGCAGCAAGGAGGATTCTGTTCTGGCGCGCGTTCTTTCCTGCGTAAACATAGAGCTCGTGAGCAGGCTTGAAGCACGCCGCCGAGAGGAGGTCGGCGCCATGGGCGGCAAGCCAGCTCGCGCAGGCGGGCTTCGTCGCGAAAGAGCGGACGACGGCGCATGCCCGCGCAGCCGCCCCGCGTTCGAGGAGCATCGCCGCGATGCATACCGCAAGCTCGCTCGCGTCCCCGCACGTCGACCCGTCGACGACCCGGTCCACCGCCCGCGAGAAGCCCTGGGCAAGCACGGGAACATCGATGGCAACGGAGTCGAATGAGTCTTCCCGAGCACAGACGCCGAGGAACGGATAGTCCTCTTCTATCAGGGAAAACGCCTCACTCGCATGACGCGCGCCCACAAGCGGAACGAGCTCGGAGAGGCTCCCCTCCCCCATCGCCAGCATGAGAAACGCCGCGAGCAGAACGCTTGCGGGCGGCTCTTCGGCGGCCATGCCCGCGACGAGGCGGCCTCCATCGTCCGAGCCCCACGCGACGCACGCCGCGCGGCATTTCGCATATGGGGAGTCCGTCGGCCGCACAGTATGCTTCATCTCATCGTCAGTGAGCAGAAAGCGGCGCGCTGAGAGCTTCACCCTGTCGCGATGCAGATCGGAATAGGCGTCGCAGGTTGGCGTGCACGTTGCGAGCACTTCGCTTCCCGCCGCGAGCAGCTCGTCGACGACCTCGGAAAATACCTCGACCCGCGAGGCGTCCATGCGCGGCAGGTCGTCGAACACCACAAGCGAGCCCGCGCCACCGATTTCGGCCACGCGCGATGCGATGATACCGGCGTCGAGGTCGCGCAGGAAGCACGGGCTTTCGCAGTTGACCCAGAACGTTTGCCTGAACGAGAAGACGACCTGCGCATATTCCGCAGCAACCGTCGATTTGCCGAAGCCTGCTGGAGCGACGAGGAAGCGCGCGACGTCGCGAGAGCGCAGAAGGTCCGCGATGAGATGGGGGCGGGAATGGGTCGCGGAAGAGGCGACGTACTTGGGGCGGCGGCCCTTGCATGAGCACGACATCAGAAAGTCGGACATTGGTGTCCCTCTCCCAAAAGCAAAAGCCGCAGTCGGCAAGTCTACGCGCCGAACCAAGGTGCCGCCATACCGTATGTACGAAAGCAGCCTTCGCACCCGCGGGCGCTTTTCGGCTTTGTGTCCCGAAAAGAACCCTGGCACATGAGGTCCCGAAAACAAGAAAAGCCTGCAGCGCGCCTTCTGTCGGCGCGCTGCAGGCAACTAAAGCGAATTGGGAAGATACCGAAGAAAACAGCACACGACCGAGCGCGTTTCAGCAGACGGTTGGACGCGGATTCGACGCGTTTGCGCCAGGTTCCCGCCGTGTCCGCGTCGCGTTCGCGCCGCCAGCTCGCCGCGTTCCCGCCGATTTCCTGCCGGTTTTTTGTCTACTTCTTGGGCAGAAGCTTCGAGATGCGGTCGGAGTACTCGACGTCGCAAAGCCCCGCTTCCTTCGCCAAATCGAGCACGGGGGCGTCGTTCCACAGCTCCTCGAGGCGGTAGTACTCGCGCGTTTCGGGCTGGAAAACGTGCACGACGATCTGGCCGTAGTCGAGCAGAGACCACGAGCCGTCCTGCGTTCCCTCAATGTGGAAGGGCTTCACGCCGCCCTTGTCGCGCAGGTCCTCCTTGATGGCATCGACGATCGAGTTCACCTGACGGCTGTTCGACGCCGTGACGATCACGAAGAAGTCGGTCTCGCCGACAAGCTCCGCCACGTCCTGCACGAGGATGTCGGTCGCCTTCTTCTCGTCGGCCGCCTGGGCGGCGATGATCGCGAGCTCTCGCGAGGTTTTCTGTTCGTTAGCGCTCACTTGCGCTCCTTTCGCTTTGCGTTTATGTACGGTTTCTCGTTTTTCACCGCGTAGGCGTTCCATATTTCTACCGTGCGCGGATGCAGCGTCTTTCCTTGCTCGATGATGAGGATCGTCCAGTACCCGAGCACTGCAACGTAGAGCTCCTCGAGCGTCACGCGGCCGATTTGGGCACGCAGCTCGTCGACGCGCCCGAAACGGCGGTTCGGCTCAAGCGCGTCGGCACAGTAGAGTACCATATCGAGCGGCGTCATATCGATCTCGCCCGTGGTGTGGCGCTCGATTGCCTGCAAGATGCCCGCGGGGATGGCGGGGAACTTACGCCCTAGCGCCGCGGCGGCCGTCGGACCGTGCAGAAGGCGCGGCTGGTGCTCCATAATCCATGGGTTCACCTGAAGCCCCAGCTCGCGAGCGCGTTCGCGAATCTCCTCGTCATCGTAGGCCTTGTCCCAATCGTGCAGAAGGCCTGCAAGCCGGGCCTCGTGCACGTCGACCCCGTAGGCCCGCGCGAGGATTTCGGCCTCCTCGACCACGCCTATCACATGGGTGAAGCGCTTCTTGCTGACGCGCTGCTCGAGCTCCGCCTTGCGCTCACAGAAGAACGCCTCGCCGAGCACCTCGGCAAAATCGCCGCCGCTTTCCTTCCCCACCGTTTAACGCTCCTTTCGGTACAGGCCATGCTCGCATACGTAATCGCGCACGCGCGACATGGTGAGGTATCTGATCGATTTACCCTCGCTGACGCGGCGGCGCAGGTCGCTTGAGGAGACCGACAGCCCCGTGACCTCGAGAAAGTCCACTGTGAAGGGACTTTTCTCGAAGGTGGCTCGCATCTCGTCGTCAAGCGTATACCCTGGGCGCGTCACGGCGACGAACCGCGCGAGCCCCGCAACCGCCTCGCTTTCGTGCCAGCGGAAGATTTTCGCGACCGCGTCGGCACCCGTGATGAACACGAGCTCGACGTTGTCGGGATAGTGCGCACGCAGCTCGCGCAACGTGTCGACGGTGTAGGTGTCGCCGCCGCGCTCGATCTCCATCGCGCTCACGTCGAAAGCGGGATTGCTCTCGGTCGCGAGGCGGCACATGGCAAGCCGGTCGTCCGCGGGCGTGACGTCGCGGTCGCGCTTGAAGACGGGGCTGCCGGCGGGAATGAACACCACCGCATCGAGCCCGTACGCCTCGCGCACCTGTTCGGCGCAGGCCAGATGCCCGATGTGGATGGGATCGAAGGTGCCGCCCATGATTCCCAGCCGGGCAGGCGCACCGTCCGCCCCCAAGTTGTCGAGTCCCTCGCTCACGACGGGTGAACGGCGCGATGCTACCTCACCAGGACGCGGGGCCGCCTGGGTGGGCTGCCCCTCGCACCCGCCGGGACGTGATGCGCGCACGCTCGATTCGCTTGCCAGCGTTTCCTCCCCCATGCGCTAAGACCTCACCTGGCCGTCGCCTCGCAGCACGTACTTGTACGAGGTCAGCCCGTCGGTCGCGAAGGGGCCGCGCACGTGCAGCTTCTGCGTGGAGATGCCGATCTCGGCGCCGAGGCCGAACATGCCGCCGTCCGTGAAGGCCGTCGAAGCGTTCGCGTAGACCGCCGCCGCGTCGACCTCGTTTAAGAAGCGCTCGATAGCGGAGGCGCCCGCAGGGTCACCGGGGTCCGCCACGATGGCCTCCGAGTGCATCGTGCCGTAGCGGTTCACGTGGGCAATGGCCTCGTCGACGCCCGCGACGCACTTCACCGCGATTTCGGGACCTAAGTACTCGGTTTCCCAATCCTGCTCGCTCGCGCGGTCGACGCGCAGCGCGTTTTGCCCCTGCCCGCGCAAGGCTCCCGCGGCAAGCGCAGCCTCGCAGGCCAGCTCGTCGGCATGAATCGTCACCCCGCGGTCGGCCAGCTCGGAGAGCGCCTTGGGAAGAAAATCAGCCGCGATGGACGCATCGACGAGCAGCGTCTCGCAGGCGTTGCAGACACCGAAGCGACGGCACTTCGCGTTCACGAGGATTTTGCGCGCCATGTCGAAGTCGGCGGATTCGTGCACGTAGACGTGGCAGTTTCCCGTTCCCGTCTCGATGACGGGGACCTTGGCCGTCTCCACGCAGTGGCGGATGAGCCCCGCCCCGCCGCGGGGAACGAGCACGTCGATCAGACCGTGGAGCCCCATAAGGACATCGGTCGCCGCGCGATCGGTCGAGACGACGATGCCGACCGAGCCCTCGGGCATGCCCGCCTGCTCCGCCGCAGCCGAAAGCACGCGCGCGATGGCCGCACACGAGCGGGCCGCCATCGACCCGCCGCGCAAGATGCAGGCGTTTCCCGACTTCAGGCAGATGCCGGCAGCGTCGGCGGTCACGTTCGG
>JAUNWQ010000109.1 GCA_030540225.1 Coriobacteriia bacterium
CTTCAAAGTTAGGAACGCACCCCGAAGTTAGGAACGCACCCAAAGGTAAGACCCTCTTGACAAGTGCTTTGCGCGGGCGCGCGGGTGCACGTAAAAAGACTTACTTTGGGGTGCGTCATTGTCACCTGAACTGACTTTTCCTATCGTATTTTGCTGAGAACGCAAGGCCGCTTCCCGGCCGCTTCATTTCTTTCCATCGTTTTGTTATCGGAGTTTTCAGCACATGAGCAGTATTTCCGGGGCCATCTCCCAAATGATCATCTTGATCTTGATCGCATGCATGGGCTTCGTCTGCGCGCGCGTCGGCTACCTCGACGCCGATACGCGCGGGAAGTTGACAAAAATACTTGTCAATATCACGTTGCCCTGCATGATCGTCGTGTCGGGAAACAACCTCGACGCCTCGCAGGTCGCCGATTTGATTCTTCTGGCGTTCCTGCTTGCCATCGTCCAGTTCGTGCTCCTTTTGCTTTGCGGCTGGTTTTGCAACGTAGTCCTCCACACGCCACCAGACCAGCGCGCGCTTTACCTGTTCATGGCCATCTGCACCAACACCGCCTTCATCGGCCTCCCCATCATCTCGTCCATGTTCGGCGGCGAGACCACCCTGTTCGCGAGCATCTTCGTCATGGTGCTGGCGTTCTTCATGTACAGCGCAGGGTTCGCGATCCTCGCCGGCAAAAAGACCGACGCCAACCGAGGGACGGGCCGCAACGGCTTCCTGTCGAAAGCGGAGAGCAGCATAAAAGACCTCCCTTGGAGATCGATTTGCAACCCCTCGATGGGCTCCTGCCTTGTCGCGATCGCGCTGCTTCTTCTGGGAATCAAGATTCCCAACGTCTTGGCCAGCGCGATGGGAACCTTAGGCGGAATCACCTCCCCTATCGCGATGATGATCGTCGGCTCGATCATCGCCGAGGCCGACTTCGGCTCCATCGTCAAGGAAGCACGGCTGTACCCAACCATCATCATCCGTCAGCTCGTCGTGCCCATCGCCCTGCTGTTCGCCCTTCGCGCTCTGGGAATCAACGAGTCTTTGGTCGTCGTGTTCACCATCATGTTCGCGATGCCGATCGGTGCGCTAGCGCCGTCGTTCGCCGAGCAGTTCGGCCACGATTCCATGCTTGCCGCCAAAGGCACGGTGCTCTCGACAGCCGCCGCGTTCGCTATTATTCCCCTGGTCGTAGCTGTAATGGCAATGCCTTAGGCGCACGTCGAGGATGCCGGCCCCAGATTTCTCCGAGATCGGTGTCAGCATCTGTTCCGTTTTGCTTTATAGTGCCGCCCAACCGTTGCCGTCCCTATAACGGGACATTGACCAGCGATGAGCGAGAGGGCTGCTCACGCCCGCTGCAGGCAAGCTCCTTAAGCTTCTGCCGTAATTTGCGCGGGCGCTTCCTGGATAGCCTCCTGAGGCGCCTGCGCAGGCGCGTCCTGGGAATCCTCCGCAGGCGCGTCGGCATCGCCGCTCTTAGGCGCGGCGTCCTTCCCGATCTTCGGCGGCTTGTAGTAGTCGCTGAAGCCCTTCATGTACCAGAGGATGCAGTCCCCGCCGCCGAGGCGATCGTCTTTTTCCTCGGGGTGGCCGAACATGACGAAGTCATCTTTCCTCGTTCCCTTCGAACGCAAGACGACATCATTGGAAAAGTCCCCGTAAACGGAGCCCCAGTCACGCAAAAACGCGAGGACGTTCGCGAAGCTCGCGCCCTTTTCCGTCAACGCGTAGTCGACGCGCAGCGGCTTCGTGTCGGTCACGATTCTTTCCACCACGCCAGCATCTTCCAGTTTCCCGAGGTGCTGGATGAACATCTTATGGGAAAGGTCATAGGGAATCGCTTTGCGCAGCTCGCTATATCCCGCCCTCTTGCTCGGCATAAGATCGAGGTACCAAACGATGTACGGTTCCCATTTTGCCTTCAGCAAGGAAATCGTGTAACCAAGGGCGCAAGACTTGAAGTCCCCTTTTTTTTCAAGCACGCTGCAGCCTCCTTTGCGTTGCACATTTTGCAATTCCAAATTGGACATTCTAGCGTAAATGAGGCTAAAGGCAAACCGTCGTCAAGCAATTGTTGCCGAGAGGCTGAATAATTTTTGATACCAATTTTTGAAACTGCAAGCGCAGGTCATTGGCCAGTGTTGGTGCCCGTCATATGGTAGCGAGGCGAGTCAATCAGCACTCATCCCTCAATGGCGCCACGCATGTTTGTGGACGAAAGTGGGACATGCGCCTTTTCGGGCGGGTTCGCGAGAAGCCCTAAGGCCTTAGTTCGAAGACGCCCCGTTCGCTTTCCCCCGGCTGCCACCAATCGTCGCCACGACCACGACGATCAGGACCGCAAAAATCACTGCCTGCAAACCGAAGCTGACGTGGAAGCCGAGCAGGGACAGTCCCTCCGCTGCCGCGACATCGGCCGGAGCCCAACGCAGGGTCACTACCGCCATCAAAGCGATAAGCAGGTTCGACCCCAACGACCCGACGACCTGGCGCACGGCGTTGATGATCGCCGTCGCGTGCTTAGTCTCCGAATCATCCAAGCCCGTCATGCAGTACGCCGTCGTGGGCATCACGAGAAACGCCAGCCCGATCATGCGGATAGCGTGGGCGATCGCAACCCACACGACGGAAACCGACGAATCGAACGCGACGAACATTCCTGAACCTATCGCAAGCAGGCTCAGGCCCACCGACATGCAGGGGACCATCCCGAACCTGTCGTAGAAGCTGCCCGCCGGGGTGTTTGCAAAGGCGTTCGCCAAGGCTCCGGGGAGCAGCACGAACCCGACGGCGAGCGCCATGTTCCCGCACTCGTTCTGCATGAACAGCGATGCCTGCAAAGGACCTGCTAAAACGGCGATCTGGGCCAGCCCTGCGAGGATCACGCCAAGCGCGAACGTCTTGCGCTTGAACAGCCGAAGCTTCAGAAGCGGATTCGGAATCTTCAACTGCCGCAGGACGAACAGAGCAAGGAAGGCAACAGCTCCCGCTGCGGGAAGCAGGAACCCAAGCGAGGCGAGGCCTTCGCGCTCGGCGATCGAGACCGCCACCAGAAGGCACGTAAGGCCGCCTGCGAACGACGCGCAGGAGAGCGGGTCAAGCTTCACGGGGAAGTGCGTTCCGATATCGCGGATGGTGAAGAAGGCGACGACCCAGGCAACCGACGCCGCGCATGCCAGCATGACGAAGTTCGCGCGCCACCCCAAAAGGTCCGTCACGATTCCGGAGATGGTCGGGCCGAAGACCGGGGCGAACGCGATGACCATTCCCGAAAGGCCGAGCGCGAACCCGCGCCTTTCCTCAGGGTAGACCGCCACGGCGACCAACTGCACAAGCGGAATCAAGACACCGTTGCCGCACGCTTGCAAAAAGCGCGACGCGAGGAGAACCGGGTACGACTGGGCGCATACGGCGATCACGCAGCTCGCGATGAAGAACGCCATCGCCACCAGGAACAGGTTGCGGATGCTGTATCGGGTCGTAAAGAACGCGATCATGGCGCTGACGCCGCCCAAGGCATACACGTAGCCCGTCGTGAGCAACTGGCCCGCTATCGCATCGATCTCGAAATCGGCCATGACCGAGGGAAGCGCGGTCGTGAGCATGTTGTACGCCAAGTTCGCCACAAAGACGCTCGCAAGCACCACGAAGAAGGTGACGCGATCGCGCCGGCAAGACGATTCCTGCATGAACGAGCCCTCGCTTCCTTGAAGTCGCCCAGGAAAAATTGATGACGAGTATGCCGAGTTTGCTGTTTACGATAGGTTTCGAACATGCGGCGGACAAGAACTCACCTCAAAGTAAGGGAAGGGGCTGGCAAGCGCAGGCACGGAACGCAGCGGGCGACGGCAGAGGCTGACACGAGGCGCGACAGGCGTGAGCATTCTATCCAATTCGCAAAATATTGCGAAATTATTGACTCGCATAATTTTGCGAGTTGTTTTACTCCCCCGAAACGAAGTGAAGCCCGCTTGCGGCATTGCCGCCCGCGGGCTCCCACTAAAGACTCCGTCTTCTGAATATGGCAAGCGCAACTTTAAGCCTGCTTCTTAATGTTGTTCGCGAGGATGAATAGGACGACCACGAACAAAGTGCCAATCAGGCTGCTGGCACTGATACCCGAACCCGTCGCCTCCATGATGAGGCCGAGCGCGTTGAACACGATGCCGATGATGCACAGCACCCAGAACACGCCGATCTTCGACGGGTCGTTTGCACCGCGCACGCCGAACACGCCGACGACGACGTTAAAGGCACCGGCGACAATTAGGACCACGCCGCCGATGGTGCCCAATACCGCAACGCCAGCACCGGAAGAACTCGCCTGGGACATGGCAAAACCGTTAGCGCCCACGGTAAGCACGATTCCCGCAACAGCGATAATCGCTCCCACGACGATGCCGATAATCGACAGGACCTTCAACGCTGTCTGTGAACTGGTTTTCATACGACCCTCCCTGCTGTTGCCAACTTAATGTTATGCATAAGGATACAGGAGTCCGCGCGAAAACCGACGGGCGAGTCCCAAAGGTAAACCTTTTGGGACATCGGGCCCATCTTTCAGTAAGTCGAACTCCTTTCATTACTCTGAAGAACGCGGCGAGCGGACGGCCCTAGCCTCACACCGCGAAGCCAACCGATCCAAGTGGATTTTGCGGCGAACCGACCCCGCGCCGCACCCAGCAATGCCGACAACGGGGAGCACGCTTGCGCGCATCGGCGAATCGTATATCCTTCCAAATATAACAACCTTCAAAAGGAGCCAATCCATGGAACGAATCGCAAGCTTTTCCGTCGACCATACCAAGCTCGAGCCCGGCGTCTACGTATCGCGCAGCGACGCCGATGAGAAGACCGGCTGCGTAACCACCACTTTCGACCTGCGCATGACGGCGCCGAACCGTGAGCCAGTGATGGACACCGCCGCCGTGCACGCGATCGAGCACCTCGGCGCCACCTTCCTGCGCAACGATGCGGAATGGAAGGACCGCGTGATCTACTTCGGCCCCATGGGCTGCCGCACCGGGTTCTACCTTGTGCTGTTCGGCGCCTATGAACCCACCGACGTGGCCGACCTCGTGCTTCGCCTGTTCGAGTTCGCACGCGACTTCGAAGGCGAGATCCCCGGCGCGAAGCCCGAAGAATGCGGCAACTACCACGATTCCGACCTGGCTCAGGCGAAATGGTGGGCGCGGCGCTACGTGGCCGAGACGCTTTCCATACTCGACGACGCGCACACGCATTATCCGGCGCTTTTGGACTAGGACATATCGATGGAGAACCCTATCGGTATCATCGGCGCAATGGACGTCGAAGTTGAGCTGCTGAAAGAGAGAATGGCTGCGGAAGGCGCAGTCGAGAGCTCCCACACCGGGCAGCTTTCGTTTTTCACCGGCACCTTATCGGGCGTGCCCGTCGTCGTCGCACAGTGCGACGTCGGCATGGTGTACGCGGCAGCCCA
>JAUNWQ010000110.1 GCA_030540225.1 Coriobacteriia bacterium
CTCGCGCTCGACGAGTCGGATTTTGCCGTCGAGTCGCCCGACGAGGCGCTTTGGTTCGAAAGGTCGTCGTCCATCGCGTCTTTGTCCTCGGTGATCATGTAGTACTTGCCCGTCTTGGGGTCCTGATACACCATGCCCTTCTCGACGTAGGCGTTGCCGGCATCGCTCATGTCCTCGGGCATGTCCTCAGGCGTGTCGATCGCTTCGAGCTGCTTGTCTTGAAGCTCCGAGAGGGGGGTGAAGTCGATGTTCCAGACGGTGACAAGCGCCATCATAAGACCGCATGCGAACACGAGCATGATGTCGGCGATGTTGGCGACCGACGCCATGGGGTCGGTGTCCTCTTTCGAGCGCAGGCGTCCTCCGCGCAGCCCGCCGCCGTTTCGCAATCCGTGCGCCATGGCTATTCGCCTTCCTTGGTGGGGGTGGTGTTGGCTTCGCGGGGCTCTTCGCCCGCCGCACCGACGAGCTCCTTCAGCGAGATGCCCTTATCGCTCATTTCCTTTTCTGCACGGGCGATGATGGCCTCCACGTCGACGCCGTCGCCGACGGTGGTCACAACACCTGCCTCGCGCTCCTTCTCGATCTTCTCGAGCATGGTGCACATGGCCGCTTCGAGCGCGCCGAGGTAGTTCTCGTACCAGTTGCCGCGGATGCGTCCGATCACGTAGGCGACGCCAGCGGTGATAAGGCCGGCGACCGTGGTGTCGAAGGCGACGCCGATCGAGGCTGCGAGCACGTCGGTCTGCCCCTGACCGAGGGCAACGATGCCGGGGCCGAGGGGGATCAGGGTGCCCATGAGGCCGAACATGGGGGCGAGGCGCACGGCGGCGTCGGTGCGCCCGGTGATGCGCCCGTAGCGCAGCTCCTGGACGGCGAGCAGGCGCTTCGCGAGTGTCTCAAGCGTTTCGCTCGGAAGCGAGCGGTAGCTCCACAGCGTGAGCAGCGACACCTTCTGGCGGCGCAGAAGGCCCGAGTCGATCACGACGTCGGCGAGGTCCTCTTCCTTCGCGCAGGCGATGGAAGCCAAGAACTTCGAGATCACGATACGAAAGTTGCGCCGCTCGGTCACCGCTTCGACGATGACGCTTCCGATGAGGAAGACCGCGTAGACGACGAACGCGAGCAGGATGATGATGACGGGAGCCAGCAGCCCCTGCGAGACCGCGTGGAGAATGTCGGTCAGATAAAGTGCTTGTGCGATTTCGAGCATGGATCAGTCTTTCTAGGATTCGTGATGGGCAGGGGTTGATTGACTCGCCTCGGAGTCCTCCGTGGCGCTTGTGACGTTGTTCGCCTCAGCGCCGTTCTCGGGCGGGGTGGCATCGGCGTTTGCGGGCGTGGCGTTCTCGCTGGTGGCGAGCACGGTCGCGCCTGCCGTGCTCAAGCTTTGCCCCTTCGCGGTCGGCGGGGTGATGATCTGGTTGTCGGACGTGCAGTTCTTCATGATCTTGCCCATTTCACAGCGGTAGATGCTGCGGATCGGGGCGATGCTCTTCGTACCGTCGGGGTTGTTATAGCCCGTGATGACGCCGCGCGTAAGCGCCCAGGCCACACCGTCTTTCGCCCATTCATCGACAAGGGAAGCATCGGGCATGGCGTAAAGCTTCGTGCGGTCGGTCTCCGCGGCGACATCCACGCCGTTTTGGGACTTCGCGTAGTTCATGAGGATGAGGCATGCCTGCTCGCGGGTGACGGGGTCGTCAGGGCCGTAGCCGGTGGCGACGCCGGTTGCAGGATCCTTGTAGCCGGTGATAATGCCGTTTTCGAACGCCCAGTTCACGGCACCGGTGTACCAAACGTTGTCCAAGACGTCGGGCAGTCCGGTCTCGTTTGCGGTCTTGTCGGGGTCGCAGGCGGCTGCGCCCTCGGGGTCGGCGAAGCGCCAGAGCACCATGGCCATCTGGGCGCGGGTAAGCTCGCCGTAGGGGAGGAATGTCGTGTCGTTTATGCCTTTGATGAGGCCCGAGTCCTTGCAGAACTTGAGCGTGCCGTCCTTCACGTACCAGTCGGTCGCGATGACGTCCTCGTAGCCGAGCTGGTCGGCCTTGTCGTAGATGACGAAGCTGCCGGTTGCCTTTCCGGTGTAGGAGCGCGAGCCGCGAACGGTGAAGGTGGCGGTGCCGATCTCCTTGTTGTTCTCGTACTTCACGTTGTAATCTTCGCCCTTAAGCTCGGTTCCGTCGGGAGCGTAGACCTTCACCGGCGTGATGTCCTTGCCGGTATATGCCTGATCGTTCACGACGATGGTGCAGTCGTCGATGCTCGTCGGCGCGGGCGCGTTCTGCCCGTGGATGATGAAGTACATGTTCACGAAGTTGTCGAAGTCGAAGGGTCGTCCGCCGCCCTTGAAGCGCACGGTCACGCAGCCGACCTCGTTTTTGTCAGGGTCACCGACGTTGGCGTATTGCGTGTAGTTGCTCGAACTCGTATCGCAGTTGGGGTTGCCGTAGACGAGCTGGTAGTCGATGCCTTCAACCAGCGTGTGTCCCTTGTAGGTGACCTTCGAGATGGTCGGGAGGATCTTCGAGCCAGTGTAGTTGAACACGGGGGCGCCGTTCTCGAACGCGATAGCCTTGTCGTTCCACTCGAGGTTCTCGCCGTCCCACTCCATGTACTCGATGTCGACGTCGGTCATAAGGCTTGCCGGCGTGATCTTGAACAGGCCTTCGGTTTCGCCTGTGTAGGGTGCCGATGAGGTGGGGGAGATGACCACGGGGTAGTAGCCGTAGTGGTACACGCCGTCGGCGGACCATTCGGGCGCGGTCTGCGTCATGTTGATGGTCTTGTTAGGCGAGATGTAGCGCTCGACCATGGTTTTCCCTGCGTAGGCGGTGTTGGAGCCGTTGTAGACACAGGTCTTGAAGGTGTAGGTGAACCAGTCGGAGGGGAGCTTGTTGCCGTAAGCGTCGGTGACGGTGATGTCGTCTGCCGTAAGCGTTTTCTCCGAATAGTCGAACTTGCTGCTTTTGATGGAGACGAGGCAGGTTGCAAGGTCGCCCTTCACGATGCTGTAGGTGCACACGTTGCTTTGCGTGCCCGAATACGATCCGATGCCGACGATGCTCGCGCTGTAGCCGTCGCCGAGGTCGGTGGCACCTTCTTGCGGTACCACGTAGAAGTCGACATCCTGGGTGAGGGTCTTTCCGCCCATGGTGACCTCAAGGCGCGGAATGGCTTCGCCGCCGGTGTAGGGTGCGTTCTCCGTGCACGTTGCCGTGATGCTGGAAAGCGGGGTGGTCGAAGTGGAGGCGGCGAAGCATTTCAGGACGGGGTATCCGTTGTTCTGCCCGCCGGTTGAGAGCACGAAGTAGTTGCCCCATTCGCCGCCGTTGCGCTGCTTGTTGAGGGCGGCGACGGCGCTTGTCGCGCGCAAATCGGTGGCACTCACATACGCGCAGTTGGAATACGTGCCCGAGCTGGAATCGACCACATGGTAGATGTCGCCGTCTGCGCAGGTGTCCTTGAGCACGAGACAGTCATGCAGATTACCATCGTTCTGGCCGATGAGGCCGGAGCTTTTGTTTCCGGGGAGCGCGTCGATCTTTCCGGCGCTGTAGCAGCTGTATACCTCGGGAGTGGGCGTGGTGTGCGTGCCGTCGGGCTTCGCGTACTGGAGCAGCATGCCCGCGATGCCCGCGACGTAGTAGCCGCCGCCCGTGGCGGTCTTCACGGTGCCGGTGTTGCCGCAGAACGAGACGGTTCCGTGGCTTTGCCCCACGATGCCGCCGCCAGCGGGCTTGTTCCAGCGGTTCACGGTGACGAGCGCCGCGTTCGCGCACTCGGTGATAACGGTGTAGCTTCCTGCGCTGCCCACGATGCCGCCACCGGAATATAATCCAGTGACCTGGGCATTTTTGTCGGTTACACAGCGCTGCGTGTAGAGAATGTCATCTTTGGAACCGTAGTCAATCTCGGTTGAGTCCCCCGCGCCGCTCATCGACAATCCGCGAAGGGACCCTACGATGCCGCCCGTCATGCTCGCCTGAGTACCGGAGACGATGCCCTTGCAGGTGCTGTCGTAGACGCTGCCGAGGGAGAAGCCCACGATGCCGCCGACGCCCTCGGTCTTGGCGGAGATTTTCTCACCGAAGCGGTCGGTTCCCGCCTCGCAGGGGGATTGGGAATCGATGGAGCCGGAGAACACACAGTTGTAGATGTTGCCGTGCGTCCTTGCGCTCTCGATTTCCTCCTGCGCGGGGTCGCCCAGGTATGCCACGACGCCGCCGATGGTCTTCGCGACGATAAGTCCCGGTGAGCGGCCGTTTCCGTCGGTGCCGTCGGAGCCCGCGGTGTTGGTGATGGCCTTGAGACTGCCTGAGAACTCGCAGTTCTTCACGTCACCGAACACGGTCGCCGCCATGCCGCCGATCTTGGACATGACGCATTTCACGGTGTCGGTTTGGGGCGTGTCGACGGCGACGTCGATCGTTGCGTCAACGGTGCAGTTCTCAACCGAGCCCTTCGAGGTGCCGATGAGGGCGGCGACGTTCGAGACTGCCTGCGAGGAGCTGGCGGAGCGATGGACGGTGACGGTGGCGCCGGTCACGTTGACGTTCTTCACGACCGACTTCTCGCCGCATCCGCCGAACAGCGCGATGTTCGTCGCGCGCTCGCCTGCATCGGCGAGAGACGTGAGGCTGTAGCCGCGGATCGAATAGCCCGCGCCGTCGAAGGTGCCGTTGAACTCGTGTCCGCCTTCCCCGCCGATGGGGGTGACCTCGGCGCGGATGAACACGATGTCCTTTGCGAGCGTCACGGTCTTGCCCTCGAAGGTGACACCCGAGTTGACGAGTTCGGCGAGGCCTGCGAGCTGCGATCCGGTGCTTAAGGTGTAGCTCGATGCGCCCTCCGAGTACCAGGAGGTGTCGGGGCTCACCGCGCGCAGATCCCACGAGGTGCTGGCGAGTTCGATGAGCTCCCAACCTGGTTGCTCATCGTTAATTGAGAGCAGTGCGGGCGCGTCGTCGAGATACGCCTCTGCCCATGATTGAGCCTCGTCGATGGTGGTCACGCTGCCGGGCGTTTCGACTGCCCAGGCCGCGCATGGTGCAGCGCAGGCAAGCGCGAACGCGAATGCGACCCCCATCGCTGCGGTGCGGATGTTCTTCTTCATCTTCGGTCTCCTTTCGAACGCTATCTCAGGGGTAGTTTCTGTCTGCGGTATCTCACGCCCATCTGCACGCCTCCTGCGGCTGCCGTGCCGACAGCGAAGGGGATGACGAACGGGGCGAAGGGGTTCTCGAAATCGATTGATTCGACGTCGGAGGGGTTGGGGTTCATGACCTGGTAGACCTGCCATGAACCGCCCGTGGTACCGCCGCCGCCATTGCTGATAGCGGCGGACCCGCCTCCGAGGCCGGTGGCATCGCCGACGTCGTCTCCGGTGCTTCCGCCGTCTCCGCCGCCTTCCCCGCC
>JAUNWQ010000012.1 GCA_030540225.1 Coriobacteriia bacterium
AGCAGGGGACTCTTAATCCCAAGGTCCGGGGTTCGAGTCCCCGACGGTCCACCATCTCGAAATCAAGCCCCAGCAATGGGGCTTTTTCTTTGCCGTGATGTCGCGGCTCTCAAAGGAAACGTGGGTTGCGGCGGGCGGAGCGATCGGGACTTTCTTCCGTCTCCCTCTTCTTCCGCAGGCCCCTTGCCGTCTCCTTCTCTCCCGTATCCCCTTTCTTCTCTCACAGGCGATTTGCCGCCCTTCTTTCTCTCGCAGGCTGCTTGCCCTCTTTCCCTCGCTATTCCTCTCTTCCCGGGAGCGTGTACAAAAATGACGATAAGTTGCGAAGAAACTGTGTGCGACTACCCAAATAGTATGAAAACGTGGAATTACCCGATTCGAATCTCGCTTACATGCGACAAATTCGGGACAGGCTAGCTGAATTTCTCGTTAACTTCACCATTTCTTCACAACTTATCGTCGATTTTGTACACGACCTTGCTTGGGGCCTTTTCGCGCGTCGCCGTGTATAAGGAATCGAGCGAAATGGGGGACTGAGGGGCGGCACGAGAATGGACTGGAACTCGCCGGGCGGCAAGAAGACGCATGCAGCTGTGCGGCCCGCGCTTGTCGGGCACACGCGGCATGCGCTCGCGCCCCGAGACCCGCACTTGCTCGCGCCCCTTCCTGCCTTTCCGCGTGCCTGGGACTCGCCGAGCAATCTTGCCTTTGCTATATCGCTCATTCCCGCAAGCACAGAAACCAGGTACCATGAAATCCGTACGCGCACGCAAGAAGGAGGAGCCCATGGACGCCGGTGAAAAGCGCTATCTCGAATTGCTTTCCCGATCGTTTCCCACCATCGCTGAGGCATCTGCCGAGGTCATCAACTTGTCGGCAATCTTGAATCTTCCCAAATCGACGGAATTCTTCGCCTCCGACATCCATGGCGAGTTCGAAGCCTTCTCGCATATCCTACGCAACGGCTCTGGTTCGATCCGCCTGAAGGTCGACGACGTGTTCGGCGATACGCTCTCCGACGCCGAGAAGCGTGCGCTCGCCACGCTCATCTACTACCCGCGCGAGAAGGCGAAGCTTGCGCTATCGCAGGTGGAAGACGAGTACGCATGGTACGCCGTCACGGTGCCGCGCCTCGTCGCGGTCTGCAAGCGCGCCGCTCGCAAGTACACGCACTCCAAAATCCGCCGCGCCGTGCCAAGCGAGTTCGCCTACATCGTCGAGGAGCTTTTGACCGAGGATCGCCACGGTGTCGACAAGGAAGCCTACTACAGCGCCATCATCGATGCAGCGGTGCGCACGGGCCGCGGCATCGCGCTCATCGAAGCGCTCTCGACCATGATCCAGCGCCTCGCGGTAGACCAGCTGCACATCATCGGCGACATTTACGACCGCGGCCCCGCACCGCACACCATCATGGACACGCTTATGGCGTACCATTCTGTGGACATCCAGTGGGGCAATCATGACATCGTGTGGATGGGCGCCTCGCTTGGCCAGCGCGGTTGCATCGCGCACGTGGTGCGCAACTGCGCGCGCTACGGCAACCTCTCCATCCTGGAAGACGCCTACGGCATCAACATTCTGCCGCTTGCCACGTTCGCGCTCGACGCCTACGCCGATGACCCGTGCGTTGGGTTCGCGCTCAAGGGAAATCCAGACCTTCCCCCCTCCGAGCTCGAGATGAACGTGAAGATCCAAAAGG
Organism: Coriobacteriia bacterium; assembly: GCA_030540225.1. Taxonomy (GTDB): domain Bacteria; phylum Actinomycetota; class Coriobacteriia; order Coriobacteriales; family Eggerthellaceae; genus Ellagibacter. Next base: position 1,703 of record JAUNWQ010000012.1, read on the forward strand.
CGATGGCGATTATCCAATTCAAGGTGGAAGGCCAGCTCATCGATGAGAACCCGGCTTTCGGCCTCGATGACCGCAAGCTTTTGGACAAGATCGACTACGCTCGCGGCACGGTGATGCTCGACGGCACCGAGTACGAGCTCACCGACAAAGTGTTCCCGACCATCGACCCGGAGAACCCCTACGCCCTCACGCCCGCCGAGCGCGACGTGATGGAGCGCCTCGTCGCTGCGTTCACCGGATGCGAGAAGCTCCGCCGCCACATGCAGTTCTTCCTGGAAGCGGGAAGCCTCTACAAGGTGCACAACGGCAACCTGCTCTTCCACGCCTGCGTGCCGCTCAACGCCGACGGCTCTCTCAAGGAAGTCGACGTCTACGGCAAAACATACAAGGGCCGCGCGCTCTACGACGTGATGGAGCGCCACGTGCGCGCTGCGTTTTTTAGCCGTGACGAGGAAGAACGCCGTCGCGGGCGCGACATGCTGTGGTATCTGTGGCTCGGGCAGGGCAGCCCGCTGTTCGCGAAAAGCAAGATGGCCACCTTCGAGCTCTACCTCATCGCCGACAAGGCTGCGCGCAAGGAAGTGAAGAACCCCTTCTACACCCTGATCGACGACGAGGCCGTGGTCGCGAACATCTTCCGCGATTTCGGGCTCGACCCGGAAACGTCCCATATCATCTGCGGGCATGTTCCCGTGAAGGTGAAAGATGGTGAAGATCCCGTGAAATGCGGCGGCAAGGTCATCATGATCGATGGCGGTTTCTCGAAGGCATATCAGCCGACCACGGGAATCGCCGGCTATACGCTCATCTCGAACTCCTACGGGTTCATTCTGGCGGCCCACGAGCCTTTGGAACCGGCTCAGGCCGCGATAGAAAAGGAAATCGACATCCACTCGTCCCGACATATGGTGGAGCAGGTGAAGAAGCGCACGCTCATGGGGGACACCGACGAGGGGCTGCAGATGAAACGCGAGATCGCAGATCTTGAGCGTCTGCTCAAGGCGTATCGCACGGGAGAGATACCAAGACAAGAGCAAAAAGGTGAATGAAACCGCTATGAGCCATATAACTGAAAGTTACCTCGACAACGCGGCTACCACGCCTACGCGTCCCGAGGCCATCGAGCGCATGAACGAGGTGATGCGCGACGCGTGGGGGAACCCCTCGTCAGTCCATGCCGTGGGAATGCGCGCGAAGGAAGTTCTCGAGGAGAGCCGTGCTACCGTTGCAGGCGCACTCGGTGTCGATCCTGGCGAGGTGTATTTCACTTCGGGGGCTACCGAATCGAACAACCTTGCCGTCCGAGGTGTGTGCTCGGCGCGACGCGACAACCCTGCCAAGATCATCACCTCGACGCTTGAGCATGCGTCGGTCACGCGAAGTGTGCGCGGCATGCGCCGCGAAATGGATTGGCCGGTCACCTATATCGATGCGGTTGATGGCATGCTTGACCTGGTGCAACTGCGCGATGCACTCATGGAAGGCCCTACGGCGCTCATCACTATCATGAACGTGCAGAACGAAGTGGGCTACATCTTCCCCTCGGCGGAGATCGGCCGCATGCGGGACGAGCTTGCCCCCGACGCGCTCTATCACGTCGATGCCACTCAGGCGTTCGGCAAGCTCTCCCCGAAACCGCGCGAGTGGCACGCCGATTTGGCATCCGTCGCCTCGCACAAGATCGGCGGGCCGCGCGGTATCGGCGCGTTGTACGTGCGCGACGGCGTGGAGATGCACACGAACGCATTCGGCGGCGGACAGGAGCGCGGGCTTCGCTCGGGCACGGAGCCGGTATTCCTTGCTGCGGGTTTCGCGCGTGCCGTCGACTTGGCGCAGGCCGAGCATGAGGAAACGCTCGCGCATGTGCGCGCACTGAACGCACAGATTCGCGCCGAGCTCGCGCGCCTTGTTCCCAGCGCCATTGTGAACTCGCCCGAGGACGCGTCCCCCTTCATTGTGAGCGTGAGCGTGCCCGGGCTGCGCAACGCGAAGTCGGTCGCGTACCTCAGCGACCGCGGCGTCTACGTGTCGCGCGCATCGGCGTGCGAGTCGAACCACGAGCACGTGGCGGCCGGTACCTGGCGCAAGAAGCATCCGCTCTCGCTCCAGGCGGCGGGCATCCCGCTTTCGCAGGGCAACACGACGCTGCGCGTGAGCTTCTCGGGTGCGACGACGGCGGACGATGTCGCGCGCTTTGTGGCAACGCTTGCGGAATGCAATGCAGAGCTCGGGAGCCGCAAATAGCAATTGACGGAGAAGCGCCTGGCGCAGGACTGCCTGCCGCACCTGGGGCAGGGCATGCGGCGATTTTTGCTATAGTATCTCGCTGTAAGTTCGCGCGCTTTCTTTTCAATTGATTGGGGAGGACATGAAGAAGTTCCTAGGGGAATTCAAAGACTTCATCAACCGCGGCAACGTGATGGACCTGGCTGTCGCCGTCATCATCGGCGGCGCGTTCACGGCTATTGTGACGGCGCTCACCACCAACATCATCAACCCGTTCATCTCATTTATCGCAGGTGGTACTCCGGGCGAGATCTCAGGGCTGGTGGTGCCGGGCACCGAGATCGACTTCGGCGCCTTCATCTCGGCGGTCATCAACTTCCTCATCGTGGCGTTCATCGTGTTTTTGCTGGTGAAGGCTGTCAACAAGGCGCAGGAGGCTGCCGATAAGCTCGCGGGCAAGGAAAAGGAAGAAGAAAAGAAGCCGCCCGTGTGCCCCTTCTGCCTGGAGGAAGTGAAGGAGGGCGCGACGCGCTGTCCGCACTGCACCGGCGCCTTCGACGAGCCCGCGAAAGGCAAATAGCCTGATAGCGCGCCCGTAATCGAGGCGACTGTCACCAAAAACGCGGCCGCATCTTCAAAAGAGAAGGTGCGGCCGCGTTCGTTTTGCAAGCGTGCTCAACTTGGCGCGTCTTACGAGTGCCCCCCCTGTGCGCTCGTCGCGTTCGTTTTGCAAGCCAGTCTACAGGTCAAGCTGCTCGATGACGCCTTTGAGCATGTCGGCGGATTCGCGCAGGCGCACTTGCTCATCTTCGGAGAAGGGTGCGGGAACCTTGTACTCGATGCCTGCGGCACCAACGACGGCGGGCATCGAAAGCGCGATGTCGGAAATGCCGTACTCGCCTTCCATCAGGTTCGATACGGGAAGAATCGGCTTCTCGTCGCGCACGATCGCCTCGCAGATGCGCTTCACGGACATGGCGATGCCAAAGTAGGTGGCGTGCTTCTTCTCGATGATCTCATACGCCGAATTCTTCACGTCGGCCTCGATTTTCGCCATGGTTTCGACGCTGTGCTCGCGCCCGCGCAGGCGGCTGAACACGTCGATTGGGATGCCCGAGACGTTTGCCAGGCTCCAGATGGCGATTTCGGAATCCCCGTGCTCGCCGACGATACGCGCGTGGACGTTGCGCGGGTCGACGCCGAGGTGCTCGCCGAGTACATACTTAAAGCGCGCGGTGTCGAGCACGGTGCCCGACCCGATAACGCGGTTTGCGGGAAGCCCCGAAAGCTTGAGCGCGACGTAGGTGAGGATATCGACCGGGTTCGACACGACGAGCAGGATGCCGTCGAAACCGCTTTGCGTGATTTGCGGCACGATTGATTTGAAAATGCTGACGTTCTTGCTGACGAGATCAAGGCGCGTTTCACCTGGCTTTTGGTTCGCGCCCGCCGTGATAATCACGACGCCGGCGTCGGCGATGTCGGCGTAATCGCCCGCGTAGATGTTCGCCGGCGATGCGAGCGGCATGCCATGCGCGATGTCGAGCGCCTCGCCCTCGGCGCGGTCGTGGTCAACATCGATCAGCACCATTTCGGAGAACAACCCGCTTTGCATCAGCGCAAATGCGGATGCGGATCCCACGAACCCGCATCCCACGATGCCAACTTTGCGGAAATTTGCAGGCCGCGTGCCTGCCTCGGTGCCGTTTGCCATGAGCTTTTCTCCTTCGTCGAATGTCGTTTCGCTATTGTGCCACAAAACGGCCGTCGGCCCAGGGCAGCGCGGCGGTAATTCATCTAGAGCTCTACGGGAACCCATTCCTCATGGTTGCAAATCCAAGCCTGCGGTTCCTCCACGCTGAAGAACGTGAGCGTGGGGTCGTTCGGCCCGTCGTAGGTCTCGCCAAGCCCGCTCAAATGCGCGAAGCCGGCGTAGCGGATGTCGTCGTTGACCTTGTCATCGAGTCCCGCGCGTCCGCGGAGGATAAGCCAACCGTGTCCCGGCCACCATGCCGTCGCCTCGAACTTCGGGTTCGCGACGAGTTCGTCCCACACGTCTTTGGTCGTCGCGGTGCAAAACCAGATCTTGCCGTCCTGCTCGGCGGCGAAACTGAAGGGGCGCACGTGCGGCTGATCGTTTACGCTCGTGGCGAGATACCACGCGGGCACGGCGCTTAAGTACTGCAGAATCTTCTCGTTTCCGGTCATGGGGATTCCTTTCCAAAACGGTAGGGTACGAAATAATTTGCGGGGAGGGGTACGAATCCGCCCCGACAGCCTTACAGCAGGATGTTCACCGCGATCACGCAAGCCAGAAGGACGGCGACGAGCGCGCAGGCAACGCCGTCGCGAGGGGCGAAGCTGAGCGGATGAAGCCTCGTGCGCCCCTCCTTGCCGTGGTAGCAGCGCGCGTCCATGGCCGCTGAAAGCGTCTCGGCGTGGCGGAAAACGCTGGTGAACAAGGGGGTCATGAGCGACGAGAGCATCTGCACGCCACGTACGGGGCTGGTCTTGAGCCCCGCGCCGCGAGCAAGCTGTGCTTCGCGAATGCTCGAGAACTCGGTTGCGAACTGCGGCATGAAGCGCAGGGCGATGCCCATGATCATGCCGATCTCGTGTGCCGGCACGCCGAAGCGCGCGAAGGGGGAGAGCAGCCGCTCAAAGGCCTCCGTCAAGTCGAGCGTCATCGTGGTGAGCGTGACGAGGCTCATTCCCGCCATCATGAGCACGAGCCGGCAGGCGATGAGCAAGCAGGTGAGCACGCCCTGTTCGCTTATGCGGATGAACGCCCATTCGAAATAGACGGGCCCTCCCTGCACGACGAACAGGTTCATGATCGATGCAATCACAACGATGAACATGAGCGGCGCGAGCGAGCGCAAAGCCTTCCTTGCGGGAATGCGGGCGAGGGCGTAGGCTCCCATCACGAACAGCGCCACGGGAATAAGCGCGAAGAACGAGTGCGCGTTCAGGGTGATCACGATGAACGCGCACCCGAGCAAAAGCTTCGCGCGCGCGTCGAGCTTGTGAACGGGGCTTGTGCCAGGCACATAGCTTCCGAAAGAAAATCCGCGCATCATAAGAGACCTCGCAGATAGGAGACGATCGATTCTTCGGTGGCGAGCCCCTCGTGCGGTACGGCAAGCCCGCCTTCGCGCAGAAGGTTCGCGAAATGCTCGGGCGAGGTGGTCGCAAGCCCAACGGCAGTCAGCTCGTCGGCGCGAGAGAATACCTTGGCAGGCGTTCCCTCCATGAGGAGCTTTCCCTCGCTCATGACCGCAACGCGGTCGCAGAGATTTGCGAGGTCGTCCATATTGTGGGACACCATAACCACAGTGAGGCCCTCTTCGTGCAGGTGAGACACCATGTCGAGGAACGATTTGCGCGCCTTGGGGTCGAGCCCTGCGGCGGGCTCGTCGAGCACGAGCACCTCAGGCTCCATGGCGAGCACGCCCGCAAACGCCACGCGACGCTGTTGGCCGCCCGAGAGCTCGAAGGGGCTACGCGCGGCGACCTCCTCAGGGTCAAGCCCTACGGTGCGCAGGGAGCGTTCGACCCGTGCAGAGACCTCCTCCTCCGAAAGGCCCAGGTTGCGCGGCCCGAAGGCGACATCTTCCGCCACGGTTGCCGCGAAGAGCTGGTTCTCGGGGTACTGGAACACCACGCCGACGCGCCCGCGCACGTCGTTGGCGGCGCCCTTCTCCGCGACATCGCGCCCGAAGGCGACGACGCGGCCGTTTGTGGGGTGCAGGATGCCGTTCATGTGCTGGATGAGGGTCGACTTGCCCGAGCCGGTATGGCCGGCGATGCCTAAGAACTCGCCTTTGCGCACTTTGAGGGTTACATTGTCGAGTGCCCAGAGCGCTTCGGGGGAATTACCCCATTTTGCCTGCTTAGGGGCTGGTTTTTTGCCGGCTTTGCGCTGACGACGCGCCTCGGCGGCGTCGTAGGTGAACGATACGCCCTCAAGCTGGATAAGCGCATCGCCGCCCGCGGGCGCGGTGGAGGGTGCGGAAGTTTTCGTGCAGCTGGTCGAATCCTCGCGCACGGCCGCCGCTTCCGCTGGCGAGCCCTGGGATGCCACCTCATCGCGCGCGCTTCGGCGCTCGGCGTTCTCGCCCTTGTCGCCGCAAGCTTTCTCTACGTGTGACCCGAGCAGGGAAAATACGCTTTTCGCAAGCTCCTCTTCGGTTACGGCGGCGGCCACGGGGACGTCAGCTCGACGCAGCGCCTGGGAAAGTTCGGCTGCGAAGGGAACCTCAAGGTTGAGGGCGGAAAGTGCATCAACATCGACAAGCACTTCCTGCGGCGTGCCGACTCGCGCCACCTGTCCCTCATCGAGCACGATGACGCGGTCGGCGAGCGCGGCCTCCTCCATGAAGTGGGTGATCATGACGACAGTCATGCCTTGATCGTTAAGCGAGCGCACGACGCGCATGAGCCCCTTGCGGCCGCGGGGGTCGAGCATTGCGGACGCCTCATCCAAGATGAGGATTTCCGGGTTCATCGCAAGGGCACCCGCGATGGCGACGCGCTGCTTCTGCCCGCCGGAAAGCGCGTGCGTCTCGTGCTTCTCAAATCCTGAAAGACCGACGTCTTCGAGGCGCTGCGTCACGCGTTTCCGCAGCTCAGCGGTGGGAACGCCAAGGTTCTCGGGCCCGAAGGCCACGTCGTCTTCCACAAGGGAGGCGACCAGCTGGTCGTCCGGGTTCTGGAATACCATGCCGGCGCTCTGACGAATCGCGTAGGTGTGCTCGCGCTCGGAGGTGTCCATGCCGCAAACCTCCACCTGCCCCTTGTCGGGAACGAGCAGCGCGTTCAAATGCTTCGCGAGCGTCGACTTTCCCGATCCGTTGCCGCCGAGGATGCACACGAACTCGCCGCGCTCGATCTGCGCGCTTGCGCCCGAGAGCGCGAACGCCTCGCCGTCGTAGGTGAACGAGACGTCGCGCACGCAGATGATGGGCGCCTCGGCGTACGTGGGGGCGGAATTTTCGGCGGATTCTTCGGGCAGAGGCTTCCCAGTCATGGTTTAGCGGCCTTTCACCTGGTTTTTCTTCGGGGTGATGAGGTTCGAGATCGCCTTGTACACGATAAGCGTCAGAAGCGAGTTCAGCACGGTTTTGACCAGGTTGAAGGGCACAACGGCGGGAAGCAGAAGAGGCATGATGACGTCAGCACTGCCGTACCAGAACGCCACGCCGATCGTGAGGTTCGTGATGATGGCGCCGACGGTCGCGCATACAACGCCCACGATAAGGCCGAGAACGGCGCCTTTCAGGGTGTGCATCTTCTTGTAAATGAGCGCCGCGGGGACGACGAAGAACAGCGTCGCGCAGATGTTCATGAGCGAGCCGACCCATTCTCCCAGGATAAGGCCGTGAATCACCGCCGCGATCGCACCGACGACGAAACCTGCGCCCGGGCCGAAGGCGAAGCCGCAGACCATCGCGGGCATAAGCGAGGGGTCATAGGTGAGGAAGGGCGCGGCCGGTAGAAGGGGGATCTGGATGAAGGAGAACAGCGCGGCGATGGCGCACATGAGCGCCATGGTGACGAGCTGTCGCGTGCTCCAGCGGTTTGTGTTCTCGAGTTCGACCTGCTTGGTTGCTTGTGTGGCTGACATGACAGCCTCCTTTTCGCAAGGTGGGTTTCTGCGGGTCCGCTTCTCACCCTGCACAAAAAAGCGGGCCCGTATGAATTCCTTTGCATACGGGCCCGCGAATACGCATCAACGACACGCCCGACAATTGCCGCGGCGCGCTGCGATTCTCTGCCTCTTCCATCCGGACTGTAACCGTTGGTCCCGGATTCTCACCGGATCAACCAAGCGAACGAAGCGCGGTGGGCGCCTCATCTGCTCGGGTCGCGGACTTCCAGCTTGACATGCTGCCTTCTGGTTACCGCCAGTGGGGAATCTCACCCCGCCCTGAAACAGAATTCATCTAGCCCGTATTGTATGCGCGAAAGCGGCAGGCTTCAACCTCTCTGCGGGAAATTTTTTTGAAAAGGGAGGTGATAAGGCGATTTGAGGCTGGCTGCCCGCATGCCCCGTGTCGCGAAAACGGGTCATGTGAAGAAAAGACGCGCCCCTCTTCCAACCTTAACTTGGATGAAACGCACGGGAAACATGCATCGAGTATCTTTGGGAGGTCGATACGGGAGGCCGCGCGGAAAGTTTCTGCGAGAAGCCTCGCGGCAGCGGCGAAATGCAACGCTGAGCGATTACGGCGTAACGCAAGACCGCACGACGATGAACACCCTAAGGCGGCTCTGCGGCACGATGCCCCCAACCCACGTGCCGCACCCGCCAATTTCTTTTGCTGTGCAGTTGCTGCACAGAAACGGGGCATATTTGCTCGTTTTTCGAAGGGGAAGACCCTCGACCGCGAACAAGAACGCTCCCGCTCCCCGTGGTTCTCGGTGTTAAGGGTTTGCCTGCGAGTCTCCGTCGTCGGCAGGTTTTATGCACGTTGCCGATATTGCAACCTTGCGTCCCCAGGCATGCTCTACATTGTTAAGGCTGTGTAAAATGCGGTCTGCATGAGGCGGCATGCCTCGTGATTGACACGCACGGGACCAAGACGAACTCCCGAAAGGGCGTTCAACAACATAGACGGGGTTGCACGTGGCGCTTACGTTCGTAGATTTTCTTACCCAGGCGATGGCTCAGCCCATCCTGTTCGTGATTTTGATCCTCGTCATCGGCGTGACCGCCGTTTCCGGCGCCACCGACGCGCCGAACGCCATCGCGACGGTCGTTTCCACGCGCTGCCTCAAGCCGAATACCGCGATTGCCCTCGCGGCTGTGTTCAACTTCGTCGGCCTGGTCGGCATGACGTTCATCTCCACCGCTGTCGCGAAGACGATGTTTGGGATGGTCGACTTTTCAGGAGACACGAACGCCGCGCTTTTAGCCCTGGTCGCAGCCATGATAGGCGCCATCGCATGGGGCGTCATCTGCTGGATTTTCGGCATCCCGTGCTCGAAGTCGCACTCGCTCATCGCCGGCATCACCGGCGGCGCCATCGCGCTCAACGGCTGGGCGGGCGTGGTTCCCGCCGAATGGGCGAAGGTCATCTACGGTATGGTGTTTTCCCTGGTCGCAGGCTTTATTTTGGGCTGGTTGTTCACCAAGGTCATTGAAGCGCTCTTTCGCAGCGTGAATCGCATCTATGCGAACCGCCTGTTCGTCATCATCCAGGACCTGTGCGCTATCGCACTGTCGTTTCTCCACGGCGCGCAAGACGGCCAGAAGTTCATGTCCATCGCCATGCTCGGCGTGGCCTTGTCCTTCGGCAGCTCGACGCCCGATTCGAGCGGCTTCCCGATGTGGATCATGGTCGTGTGCTCGGCGGCCATCTCGCTCGGCACCGTCGTCGGCGGCAAGCGCATCATCAAATCCGTCGGCATGGACATGGTGAAGCTCGAGAAATACCAGGGTGTCGCCGCGAATTTCTCGACTACGTTCACGCTTCTGTTCGCGAGCCTGACGGGCATGCCCGTCTCCACGAGCCACTGCAACACGTCCGCCATTATGGGCGTGGGCGCTTCGAAATCGATCAAGCGCGTGAACTGGAGCATCGCGAAGAACATGCTGCTTGCCTGGATTATCACGTTCCCCGCATGTGGTGTTATCGGTTTCGTTCTGGCGAAGCTTTTCATGATGTTCGCGTAGGCGCATGCCCGTCTTGGGCTTGCCAGCACCCCGATAGCGTTATTCCCCTGTTACGCGGCGGCGTTGGAGCGCGCTGCCTGCTTCTGCTTGCGCGCGGCGATCTTCGCGCGCTCCTTCGCGTAGGTACGCTTCCTTGCGAAAAGGTAGAGTGCGATCATCGTGGTGCTGGTGACGATCCAGGTCACAGGGTAGATGTTAAGCAGCGCCTCAAAGCTGCCGAGCAGCGGGAACAGCGTGAACACGTAGATGACGCGCAGCACGCACGAGCCGATGATGACGACGACTGTCGGGAGGATGGACCAGCCCATGCCGCGCAGTGCGCCTGCCGTTATCTCGTAAGTGCTGGGAAGGCATTCGAGCAGTTCGACGTGCCATAGCCTCGTGGTAGCGAACGCGAGGGCGCCTGCCTCGGTAGTGAAGATGCTCAAGCCAGTGTTGCCTAGGCCGACGAGCACAACCGACACGGTGAAAGAAAGCCCGAGGGAGAGGCCCATCGACCAGGCGATGACCTTGTCGCAGCGCGAGAGGTTCCCCGCCGCGAAATTCTGCCCGATGAAGGTGATGGCGGCCTGGGAAAACGCGTTGATGATGAAGTAGGTGTAATACTCGAAGTTGAGCGCAGCGGTCGAGCCTGCGATCGCATCGGTGCCGAAGCTGTTGATTGACGTCTGAATGATGATGTTCGATACCGCGAACACGACGCCCTGCAAACCCGAGGGCACGCCGATGTAGAGAATCTGGTGCAGGGCCCGCTGGTCGACGCGAAGCTCCCGCACGTTCAGGCGGAAGTCTTCTTCTTCGTGCATGAGCATCACGATCACGATCGCCGCTGCAAGTGCGTAGGCGGCAACGGTGGCAGCGGCGATTCCCGCGGCGCCCAGGTGAAGGACCGATACGGCGACTATGTCGAGCACGGCGTTCACCACTGCGGAGATGGCGAGCGCATAGAGCGGACGCCGCGTGTCGCCCTTTGCACGCAGGATTGCCGAGCCGAAATTGAACACGATGAAAAAGGCGACGCCGGCGAAATAGATTCGCAGGTAGCTAACCGATTCGGCGCGCGCTTCGTCGGGGATCCCCACGCTGTCGACGAGGAAGCCTGCGATGGCGATGCCGATCACGGTTACCAACACGGCGGAGACAATCGCGATCACCGCGGTGGTGTGCACGGCGGCGCGGATTTTCGAGCGGTCGCCTTGCCCGATTCGTATGGCGATCGTTGCGTTCGTGCCGATCGAGACTCCTACGAAAAAGCTGATGAACAGCGCGACCAAGGGCGATACGCCGCCGATTGCGGCGAGCTCGGTGGAGCCGAGGAGGCGTCCGGCGACGATGGCGTCGGTTGAGTTGAACAGCTGCTGGAAGATGCTCGAGAAAGCCAGCGGAATGGCGAAGAGGAAGAGCTTGCCCACAAGCGGCCCATGCAGCATGTCGATGCTGTTGCGGTTCGCCTTCTTCTCCACAGTGTTTTGCGACGACATTCGAAATCCCCCCAGATACCTCAATCGCTTGATAGTGGCGCGCTCGCGCATTCGCGTTTTCGCGCCCGCGCGCAGTCGCCGAATTTCCTTTCTACCGCGCTGCGGGGGGTTGCGCAAGGGGGAAGCGGTGTGAAGTTAAGCGAGCGGTACCTTTATGCTCGCGGGGATGATGGCGTCGTAGCGCACGGCCTTGCCGGCGAGCGAATGGCTCGGCTTCACGCCCGCGAGATGGGGGCCTTTCGCGGGGCGCTTCACGATCACTTTGCGCGGGGAGGCGGAAATGGCTGCGGCAAGGAGCGCCCCTTCGTTTTGGCAGGGAGCTTCGAGGTGGTGGATGAGCTGGAACTTCTTCTTCACGGCGGCGCTCTTGCGGCGCTCGGGGAACATGGGGTCCAGATAGATCACGTCGGGCGTGTCCCCAAGATGGGCCATGGCTTCGATGCTGTCTTCCTCGAAGAGCTCCATGCGCCGCGCGATGTCGGCGAGCTTGGGGTCTGCCTGCGCGCGGGCGAGCGCGTCGCGCACGAGGGCCGCGATGGTGGGGTCCGACTCGTACATGCTCACGCGAAACCCAGCTGCGGCCAGGAGAAACGAGTCCTCGCCAAGCCCCGCCGTGGCATCGATCGCCCACGGCTCGGCGCAGCCGCGGACCTTTGCCGCGCGGACGAGGAGCTCGCTTGCAAGGCGGTCTTTCCGAATGCGGGGAAGCAGCTGCGAGAAGTCGCCGCGAAGCTCCATCCCGTCGCCGACGAGGGCGAGCCCGCGCCCGTCGCGCCGAAGCGACGTGGCGCAGACTTCATCGCTTCCCGTTGACTCGATCTGTTGGTTGAATTTCCTCATGGGATAGCATTCTAGCGTGTTTTTCCCGATATTGCGCTACCCGCGAGCGATGTGGCGGGGGTACCACTTTTGGAACCACGCGGTGAAGACGCCCATCAGCGCGGGAAGGACCGAGTTGATCGCGCCGACGAGGCTGGCCGCGTCCGTCTGCATGATGAAGTACGTCCAGACGGGCGTGACCAGGTAGAGTATTCCCCACGCGGCGGTCAGGATGCGGTTCGTCCTCATGAAGATCGGGTTGCGCAGCGCCGCATCGCCGTTGTAGCTGTTCTTGGAGTAATGCGCGGTCAGCGGCACCTTCGTGAAGCAGGAGAGCGTCCAGATCAGCCCGAACAGAAGATACGATGCGGGAATCACCAGGATGGGAGGGGCTCCTGCCAAAAGCGCGACGGAGCACGCGCCAACCCCCAGGGCCGAGATCTGGTCGTAGAGGGTGACTTTCGTTCGATGCATCAATACGGGCATCAGCACGCATACCGCTACGCTGGCAAGACTGCCCCAGAAGCTGTCGATGGAGGCTGCGACCCAAAAGACGATCCAGGGGATGAGGAGCAGCATCATGTTGGTTTTCGGCTCGGGCTCGTTCTTGCCGCACGTGCCCGCTCCCGCCGCGCCCGCGCGCGCCGAGTCCGAGCCCGCCATGTCGCCCGAGCCCGCGGCCCCGAAATACTCATCCCAGTGCATCATCAGGTCGAAGTCGCCCTCGACTGTATACAGATGCCTCATGAGCGCTTCGTCGCCGGCGATCTCGCCGCTGGCGATCGAGCGCCAAACGCTCAAGGGGGTGTTGATCTGCGTGGTGCAATCCGCGGCAAAGCCCTCGGCGGGTTTCTCCTCCACATGGCTTCCGCGCTCGCCAAGGACGATGCGGTAGGTCTTGCCGATGTCGGTGTAGTTCATGTCGAGCACGACGTCTCGCCCCGGCCACGCCTGCCTGCGATAGAGGGCTGCCATCTGGCGCGTGAACACCAGGCTGGGATCTTCCTTCTCGCCGGACTTGCCGACTCCCCAGCTCGCGTCTGCCATCGCCTCGAAGACGTCGCGTGGGAACAGGTTCTGGTCAAGCTTGCCGCGGGTCTCCTCGCGTATGCCGTCGCGCGCGTACTCCTCCCCGGCCTTCCTAACCCAGGAAAGGTACTCGTCGGTGCGCTCCGCCAGCTCGTTCACGCGGAAAAGCTCGCCCTGTCCGCAGAAGAGCGCGGTGTAGCCGTCTTTCCCGCAAAGCCGGTCGAACAGGTCGGTTACGCCGCCGTAGTTTCCCTTCGCAGTGTAGAAACCGCAGGTCGAAACCACAACCGTGCGCTTGCCGCTCATATCGTAGCGCGACGGGTGCCCGCCGTTTTCCGCCTCCGCGCTCATGAAGGGGAGCGACATGGGAAGCTGCCGATCGATCAGGTTCTTCAGCGGGCCGGGCAGCCCGAAGTAGTACAGCGGGAAGCTCCAGATAACGACGTCGGCCCACAAAATCTTCTCGATGACCCCCTGCATGTCGTCGTGGATGCAGCATTTTCCCGGCGTCTTGCTCCAGCAAAAGAAGCATCCCCTGCAGGGCCTGATGTCGAGTGCGCCGACGCTCAGGGTTTCGATTGCGGGCGCCTGCCCGTGGGCACCTTCTTCTTGGGCAGTGATCCCTTGGAGGAAAGCGCTGGTCAGGCGCCAGGTATTGCTTCGCTCGCCTTTGGGGCTGCCGTTGATTGCCAGGATTCTCATTTCGCGCTCCTCAGTTCTGCGGCGCAGTGCTCGGCCCAGTCGATGTGCATTCGCAGGCTTCTTCTGCCGAAGTCGGCGGTCATCTTCCAGTACGGGCTTCGGTCCTCAAGGCCGAGCTCGTCTTCGAATTAGTCGATGATATACCACAAACGGAATATGGGAAGAGGCCGCCAGGTAAATGTTGTGGTTAGCGCTAGAATTGGAGCAATAGACCCAAGGCCCAGGGCAAAGCCCCAACCCCAAGCCCCGCCCGAGGCCAAAGGGAAAACGAAACCAGAGGAGAGACACGTGGCACAGGACTTCTTCGACCTGCTCTACAACGGCTATACCGGCGAGTACCAGCTTATGAGCTCGCTGTACCGCAACGGCCTCGATGCGCTGCGCCCGCCCGCCGACATGGGGATCGATGTGGTGTCGCTCAACCTCAAGCAGCAGCTCGAGCATCCCGGCATGGCTCCCGAGACCTTCTTTTTCCAGGTGAAAACGGCGGTGACGAACGTGAGCGAGGCTGCCGACCGCCCCGGTGCGATCGCGACGGTGGAGTTCAAGCTCAAGCAAAGCGAAGTGGACCTGCTCGCCTGCTCGCGCGACCGCGCGCTGTTCTGCTACGTCTACAACTACGAGGCCGATTCGCTCACGGACGCGTTCGAAGCGCCGTTCATCTGCTTCTGGCTCGACGGTACTCTTCTCGAGAAGGTTCGCAGCGGCGGCGCGTTCTTCCGCAAAGAGGGCGAGCCTAAGCTGACGCTCGCCTGCCAGCTGCGCAAACCGAAGCACGAATACGGCCACTGGCATGCGGTGGTGGTGGACGAGAAGGGGAGCAAGGTCGAGGGCGGCTATCTCGGCGTTGTCGGCGGCTCGGGATACCCGGCCGACGACGAGGCGGACCACTACAGCGTGGTCGGCTATCTCAGGTACGCGCGCAGCTGCTCGGGTGTCGCCGAGAAGTCGGACTCTCCGACGCAATAGAAGGGGAAATTTGCCCAGTTCGTGGGCTTCTTGGGCGAAACGTGCCCGTGTGCTGTGCAAGGTGCTAGCATGGTAGGCAGGATTCGACGACGAAGGCGCCCGCGCGGCGCCTTTTTCAGGAGAGGAGGCCGCAAGGATATGTCGACGGGTGCGATCAAACGACACTACGAGAAGGTGATCGCGGCATGTTGCTTCCTCATCCTGTTCACGAACGTCGGCCTGCCCTCCACCTCGTTTTCCGTGTTCCAGCCTTATCTGGTCGATCTGCCTGGCGTTGGCAACACCGGCGGCTCGATTATCATCTCGGTACGTACGTTCATGTCGCTGATTGGCATGCTCGTGGTCGGGCGCTATTATGACCTGCTCAATTGCCGCATCGGCGCGTTTCTCGCATCGCTGTGTGTCTGCGCGGGCTTCTTCCTCTATTCGCAGAATACGGGAAGCTTCATCGGGTTGTGCGCGGGCTCGGTGTTCACGGGGCTCGGCTACGGCTTGGGCGGCATGATCGCCTCGACGATGCTGATCAACCGCTGGTTCCGCTCGAACGTCGCCACGGTGGCGGGCATCGCGGCGGTCGGGTCGGGGGTGGCTGCCGTCATCTTGCCGAACGTGGCGGTTGCCCTCATCGGCTCCTACTCGCTTTCCGCGGCGTTCCTCTTCGAGTCGGCTCTCGCGCTTGTTCTCGGGGTGCTCGTCTTCCTGCTTCTGCGCAACTACCCGCGCGACCTGGGGCTTGAGCCTTACGAAGCGCCCGAGGGGAAGAAGGCAGGCAAGCCCGGCCGCACCCGCGCCGCTCGTCGCAACCGCAACGTCCCCGCGAAGCTCGCGCCGCTCGTGCTGGTCGCAATGACGTTCGTCGGCTGCATCTCCGTCGGCGGCACGAGCTATCTGGCAGTGCTGTTCACCTCGGAGGGCTTTTCCGCCGAGGGCGCGGCGGCGCTCGTGGCGCTGTGCGGTGGCTGCCTTACGGTCGCCAAGCTCGCAAGCGGGGTCGTGTTCGACCGCGTCGGAACGAAGCGCGGCTCGATGTTCTTTTTCGCCCTGTTCATCGGTGGCACGCTGCTGCTCTGTTTGTCGGATATGGGGAACGTGGGGCTTGCGGGCGTTGGCGTGCTCCTCTACGGGCTCGGGCTCTCCCTCGGCACCGTGGGCATATCCGTCTGGTCGATCGAGCTTTCGCCGAAGGGGCGCGAAGCCAAGACGATCAAGAACTTCCAGCTCTGCTATGCGCTCGGTGGATTCATCTTCACCTTCCTGCCGGGTTTTTTGGCGGAAGCGTTTGGAACCTATCTCATCACGTACGTGATTCTGCTCGCGATGATCGCGTTCGCCGCCGTGGTCGTCGTGGGTGTGTACCTTTTGGGAGACCGCCGGGTTTCTGATAGCATACGTTCGTGACACGCAACGATTCCATGGCAAGGAGCGGCAATGACCGACGACCCGATCACCTCACCTGACGCGCAGCAGGCGCCGGCATCCTCTTCGGGCACGCGGCCTGCGCCCATCACCGACGAGCAGCTCCGCGAGATGATGCGCGATGAGGAACCTTCGTTTTTCGAGCGCAACTCGGGGCGCGTGGTAACCCTTGCGCTGATCGCGGTGAACGTGGTGTGCTTCGTGGCGGAGATGCTTATCTCGGGCACGGGCCAGGACATCTCGATCCTCACGTTGGTCCAGATGGGAGCCATGTACGCGCCGATGGTGCAAGGCCCTGCCGACCTGTACCGCTTCGTTGCGCCCATGTTTTTGCACATGGACCTCATGCACCTTCTGTTCAATATGGTCGCGCTCTACAGCGTGGGTGAGCTTTTGGAACGCGTGCTCGGGCGCGGAAACTTCCTTTTGCTCTACTTCGTCGCGGGCATCACGGGCAACGTCGTCTCCTACGCGGTCGATATGGCGCAAGGCGGCGGGTTGTCCGTCTCCGCAGGTGCGTCGACGAGTGTGTTCGGCCTGTTCGTAGCCGTGGCGCTTCTGTGCGTCCTCGTTCGCGGCAACCGCGCGGTCTTCCGCGACTTCTCGAAGAGCATGCTCTCGATCATCGCGGTGAACGTCATCTACACGCTGCTCGTGCCGAACATCTCGATCAGCGGCCACCTGGGTGGCGCCATCGGCGGTGCGATCGCGATGTTGCTCCTTCCTGCGGCAAGCCTTCGCACCCCGCGTCCGGTCCGCATCGTCGTGGCCGTGCTGTGGGTGGTGGCCGTCGCTGCCGTCCTTGTCTGGGGCGGCGTTTTCTAGAAAGCAATCGATGGGAATGCGGCGTGCTGTGCGGGATGAGCCGCTTTCTGCAGGATGCGCTCCCGCTGTCGCTCGCGTCGCGCTCGGCAAGTGTGGGCGCGACGCATCAGGCTGCTTCGCCGAGTGCCTCGGCACCGCACGCGTCCGCTCTGCCTGATGCGCTATTGCGGCGCGATCTTGAACGCGATTGAGTACTGGTTCACCAACGGTGCCGAGCGGCTGAAGAACACGCGGCCGTCGATCGGCGAGCGCAATGTGTCGCGCACGCACCCGTCAAACGTGTCGCGCACCTCGGCGAGCGCCTGACCTCGTACGACGCAGTCCCCGGGCCCGACGAGCGGGACGAACAGCCCGCCCGCCCGCTCGCTGCGCACGTTGGAAAGCGAACTCTCCTCGATGCGCGCCGGTTCGCCTATCTCTGTTTCCGCGCAGGTGGAAAGCGCCTCTTCCCGCACGGCTCCGACGTGTGTCAGAAATCGCACGATGCCGTCTTCAGCCTGGCGTGCCGAAGCTTCATCGATTGACCCCGTCGCTTTTGTGAACAGGGAAAACGCATGCGTGTTCCACACTTGCCAGTTGTAGTTGAGCGTGGTGGTGTCAAACGTCGACGGCTTGTGCAGAAGCGTGCACGGCATGCCGAACAACGCGGCCATCTCGAGCGATTCGCGCGACAGGTCGCCCTCGTCGGTCACGCGCACGTGGGGGAGAAACGCGCCGCGCAGGTAGAAGCTCGCAAGCTGGATGCCGTAGGCGTAGCTGGAAACCGCCTCGAAGATGCCCGCCGCGATGCGCTGCGTGGTCTCGCCCTTGTCGTAGCCAGGGAACATGCGGTTCACGTCGGTGTTGTCGACCGGCCAGAAGCGCTTGTGGATGTTCATGGAGAACGCGTTGGCCGCGGGAATCACAAGGATGCGCTTCTCGCTGTTGAGCAGGCCCTCCCGCTCAAGTTCGCGAAGGCGCCCGACGAGGTTCGCCGCGATGAAGGTTTGCTGCACCTCGTTGCCGCGCATGGAGCCGACGATAGCGCAGCAAGGTTGCGCGTCCGCGTCGCCGAATTCCGCTGCGCGGATCTTCATCGATTCCCGATAGGGCGTGGAAAGAGAAAAGATGACCTTCGACCTCATTGCTCGTCCTCCAAGATGCGTGCGACGAGCGAGCCGGGGTAGACTACCGGATACTCGCGCAGGGTGAACAAAAGTCCTGATGTGGGCGCCGTGATCGTTTGGGTGACTTCTCCTGTCAGCGTGTCGGCGATGATGCCGATCCTCTGGCCTGCTATGACGGGTGTTCCATGTTCGGCCTCGGGAAGAAAGATTCCGCCCGCCTCGGCGTTGAGGTAGCTCACGGCGCCGTCGCGGCTCACAATCGGCGCGCGGTAGGCGCGAAAGCGACCCGCCCACATACCGAGCGACGCGGCGAGGCGCAAAATGCCGTCGACGAGGCGCTCCCCGTAGTCGCGCGTGATGCGCATCCCCACGCCCGTTTCCACGACGAGCGTTCTCGTTCCCCGCTCGTTGAGGGTGTAGGCGAGCGTCGACTCGAGCACGGTCGAGGATGCGTGCACCCATACGTAATCGACGTTGAGCAGGGGCGCGATAGGAAGAAGCGAGTCGGCCGATATCTCGTTGATGCGGATTTGCGGCATCTCGCGCAGAAAGATGTTCGAGGCGTGGATGTCGACGGCGACGTCGGCCCCCGAGATGTCGCCGATCACGGCGGCGGCGAGCGTTTCGGTGAGCTCGCCGTGCTCATCCCCGGGAAACGTCCTGTTCAAATCGACGTCGAACATTGGAACGCTGCGCTCGATGGAGTTGATGCCGAGCGGGTTCACGGCAGGGTAGATGTCGATCGTCCCGGAGAGCAGCTCGGGGCTTGCCTTCAGGCGTCTGGCAAGCTCGAAGGCGACGTACTGCCCTTCGAGCTCGTCGCCGTGCACGCCGGTGACGATCGCGAGGCGGCGCCCCGAACCCTCCTTGTCGTGCCCCAGCCCGACGATGCGGTTCTTCTGTATGGTCAGGTGCTCGCTTACGGGCAGCTCGGCCGAAAATACGGTTTCAATCATGAAATGCTCCTTGAGCGCTACTGCTCGCTGCCGACGATGACGCTGACCAGCTGTTCCTGGCGCGCGCCTCCGCGGAACACGCCCGATTCGATGGGGCAGTCGGTGAAGTCGCGTCCGTGGGAGATTGCGATATAGGTGTCGTCGATCGCGCGGTCGTTGGTGGGATCGATGCCGTGCCAGCGCACGCCGTCGTGGAATTCCACCCATGCATGCGTGGCGCCTTCGCCCACTATGAGTCCGTTCACGTAGCGCGCAGGGATCCCCTCGGCGCGCAGAAGGGCGATAAGGATGTGGGCGTAATCTTGGCATACGCCGCTCATCTGGGAAAATGCATCGGCGGCCGCGGTCTCGACATCGGTTGTGCCGGGGGTGTAGCTCATCTTCTCGTGAAGCGCATGGGAAAGCGCCTGGGCCTTCGCCTGGGGCCGCGCGTTCGGGATCACGCGCAGCACGTCACGTGCGTAGGCGATCATCTCGGCGGTCGGCTGCGTCATCGCGGAGGGTCGCTTGTAGATGGGATGGGCGAGCTCAGGATGCTCGTCGGCGGCGTCCACCACGACCATGCCGGTCGATACAAACGAGAACACGTCGTGGGGCGACTCGATACGCCCGATCTGCAGAAGGTTCCCGAAGCCGTCGATTTGCTGGGAGAGCGTTGTTTGCGGCGTGATGACCGTTTGCGCATCGAGAACGGTCTGCGCAAACGTGCTCATTGGTTGGCAGCGCAGCACGAAGTCGTGCTCGCTCACCGCGCTGTCCATATGCAGCACGGTCTCGAAAGAGTAGGTGAGGATTCGCATGGCTGGCCCTCGTCTTACGGGAATATGCGCGCGACGACGCTGAGCAGCTTGCCGAGGGTCTCGTAGGTGGCGCTTTCCGGAAAGCTCGGCGCGAACACGATGTCGATCAGGTCCTTGAAGGCCTGCTTGTCGTAGGGCGCGCCTGTGCGGTCGATGCGGCTTGCGAGACGGTGCGTTTCCTGCTTCAGGCTGTCGAGCCGGTAGGACAGGCGGGCATACAGGTCGATGCGCTCGACCGAGATGCCGCATTTGATGATGTTGCGCGAGGCGTCGTCGGCAACGTAGTCGTCGATGCACCCTTTGAAGGCCATGATATTGTCCTGCACCAGCTGAAGGTCGAGCAGGGGCGACTCAGATGATTCCGCCGCCTTGATCGCGTCGGTCGCCATCTGCACGTAGGAAAGCGACTCGGTTCCTAACACATCGCGCAGCATGACGGCGTTGTCGTAGGCGGCGCCCATGGAATGTGCGAGCGAGCAGAGGTTGGCCTCGTTGAACAGGCAGTCGCGGAAGAACTCGAGGACGTTTTCGGTCTCGGAGGCGAAGCCAAGCTCCTCGAGCTGGCCTTTCCAGTTGCCGTCCGTCGAGTCGATTGCTTTGTCGTAGGTCACCGTGATGAACCGCAAGGTGGTATAGCTGCGCTCGACGTAGCGCCCGAGCCAAAGCAGATGATCGATTTTTTCTAGCGAGAGAGTACCCATGTGTCCTTGAACCCTCCTCCTTGGCTGGAATTGACGACGGCCGATCCCTCGACGCGCGAGTAGCGCGTGAGGCCGCTCGGCCAAACGGTTGTCTCGGCTCCCGACAGCACGAAGGCGCGCAGGTCCGCCTTGCGCGGCACGAGCTTGCCGCCGATGTAGGTCGGCAGGCGCTTGAAGTCGATGACCTCCTGCGCGATGAAGCGGCGCGGCTCGCGGCGGATGAGCGTCTTCAAGTCGTTGAGCTTCTCGGGCTCAAGCTCGCTGCCGAACACCACGCCGTAACCGCCCGCCTCCGCGACGTCCTTGATGACGAGCGTGTCGGCATGTTCTTGCACATACGCCATGTCGTCGGGGTAAAACGGCAGGTAGGTGGGGGCATTCTTCAAGATGGGCTCCTCGCCGAGATAGTATTTCACCATCTTGGGGACGAAGTAGTAGATGCCCTTGTCGTCCGCCGCGCCGTTGCCGGGCGCGTTGATGATCGCGACGTTGCCCGCACGGTAGGCGCTCATGAGGTTCGGAACGCCGATGAGGCTGTCCGCGCAGAAACACAGCGGGTCGAGGTACTCGTCGGAAAGGCGGCGGTAGAGGGCGCCGACGCGCAGGTTGCGCCCGGCGTCGCGGTAGAAGAGCGTCTCGTTTTCCACAAAGAGCTCTTTGGGCTCTGCGAGGATCGCGTCCGCCTTCTCCGAAAGGTATGCGTGCTCGAAATAGGCGGCATTGTAGCGACCGGGCGTCAAGATGACGTTCGCTCCGCCCGTGTTCACGCTGTCCATCACCGCCTTGAGCCGCGTGCCGTAGTCGCGGTTGTCCACGATCGGCGTCGTGCGGAAGGTTCCCGCGTCGCAGCGTCGGCAGAGGCCGCGGGCGATCAGGGGGTAGCTCGCGCCCGAGGGGATGCGCAGGTTGTCCTCGAGCACATACCACGTGCCGTCCTGCCCTTCGACCAGATCGATGCCGGAGATGTGGCTGTAGATGCCGCCGGGCGGGGTGATTCCCTCGCATTGGGGGAGATATCCCGAGCTCGCGAAGGCGAAATCCTCGGGGACGACGCCGTCGGCAATGATCTGGCGATCCCCGTACACGTCGGCCAGGTACAGGTTGAGAGCTCGGACGCGCTGGATGAGGCCCGCCTCGAGCGACTTCCAGGTGCTCGCCTCGATTACACGGGGGATGGCGTCGAAGGGGAAGAGCCTCTCGTTGAAGGTTCCGTCCTTGTAGATGCCGAACTTCACGCCGTAGCGCGCGAGCTGTTGGTTGATCTTGGGGGTGTGCTCCACGAGGTCGGTGTAGGGCGTCTGCTCGTCGAGCTCTTGTTCTTGCTTGGTCGCCAAACCGGCCTCCTTCCGCGAACGTGACGAAGCTGCTGCGCCTCGTCGATGGATGGTTATGAACCTCATCGTATCGTTGGATTGTTTCGGGAATATAAGGCCAAGTGAACGTAGGCGTTAAGAAAAGGTTACGGCATTGTTTCGGCGGGCGCGCCGATCGGGTGGCTTCGGTTGCGGGGCGCCTCGCTTGTCGGTGGGCGCGGGCTTGGGGCTTGGCTTCGGGGTATGCGCGCTAGCTGGCGAGATAGTCAGGTGCCTTCAAGTGATGGGTCGTGCCAGGGCACGCGATAGGTTGGGCCTACGGGTTGGGCGTTGTGGCTCTGGAGCGCTTCGAGGGCTTGTTTGGCGGCTACAAGTTGTCGGCTTGTCATCATGCGCGAAGGGAGTCGAACGCGCCTTCGATGAGGGTTTCGCCTGCAGGGCCCATCACGCGGGCAAGGGCTGCGATCTCGTTTAGCGTGAGCGTGCCAGGATGGCGCTCCACTTGGGCATATTTCGATATCGGCAAATCGATAGCGTCCGCACATTGCTGTGCCGTTAGCCCTGATGCCTCGCGTGCGCGTGTGAGCCAGTTTTTCACGCCGCCTCCCTTCCCGTGAATTCGGCGCTATTAAGTTTAACGGGTAAGAAAGTCTCGTCAATCGAGGGAATATGCAAGTTTGGTAGCATTGTTGCGGCAATGGGAGGTGCGCGTGAGCGATACGAAGGACAATGCGATCGGCAACAACATCAGGGCGGTGCGCGTTGATGCGGGGTTGACCCAAACCGAGTTTGCGAAGCGCCTCCAAGTTTCCCAGACCACGGTTTCGTCGTGGGAGACGGGCAGCTCGCAACCTCGTCGCAGCAATCTCTTTATCCTGCTTGATGAGTTTCCCGATCTCACTCTTGAGGATATCAACAGCGAGAAGAACGGTTTTGCTCGCCGGTCTCTTCGCCGCTCGAATGATTCGCAACCTGAACAAGCGCCATTGCTCGGGCGTGTTGCGGCGGGCGCTCCGCGCGATGCGTTCCCCATCGAGGAGTACGTCGCCGTGCCGCATTCGCTGCATGAGCGCTATCCGAACGCGTTCTACCTGCGGATATCCGGCGAGTCGATGAACCGCGTGCTACCGAACGGCTGTCTGGCGCTCGTTGTGCCCGAGTCCGAGGTGGTCGATGGGCACGTGTACGTGTTCGGGACGGAAAACGGCGACTTCGCGGTGAAGCGCGCAAGCGTTACCGAGGACCGCATCACGCTCATGCCCGATTCCTACCTTCCCGGATACGAGCCGATCGAGTTCACTCGAAGCGGAGAGCACCCCCTCCCGCGCGTGATCGGGCGGGTGGTGTGGTTTACCATGCCGGAGAGATTCCGCGTCTAGCTTTCACGGCCAGCGTGTCGGGGCTTGCGCGCCCTTTCCTGTAATCCCAGTTCAAAGGCACGCGAAAGTAAGCCGCCGAACCACGTGCCGCCGATCTTTCCTGCAAAGGTGCGGCGGGTTCGTTTTGGTGGAGCAGGTGCGTCTGGACGGGGCAGGCACGCTTAGGCGGGGCGGGCGCGTCTTCGCCGCCGCTGCGAAAACGGCCGCATGGCATCGGTTGTCTGGAAATCGTCCGGTCCCGTTCCTCTCTTGTCTCGAAATCGACTCGTCGTGGACAAAAAATCACCGATATGTGAGGAGTTGCAATAGGGAAACTTTATGTTGAACTTTCTGACCTGGGAAAATGCGTGAGGTGAGTTCGCGTATCCTCTCCTTCGCCTTCGAATGGCTCACATATCGACGATTTCTGTCCACGACTTCGCGAATTCGGGAAATAAGCTTGCTCGCGCGGCGCCGATCTTGATGTGGGGGCGCGGTGGAAGTGGGCGCATCGCGCGACATCGCGCTTATACTTGGGAGCATGGCTAACAACGATCAGGGATACGATCCGTTCGAGCCGGGCCATTCCACACCCGAGTTCGAGCAGTTCGCGCGAGAAAATCAAAAATATCGGAAGGCGAGTCACGCTCGGGGTGGTGCGGGTGGACAAAAGCGCATGCCATCGTCGGGTGCGCGCTCGCGCTCGGCTGCTGCGAGCGGTGCAGGGTCGCGAGCAGCGGGTTCTCGCAATGTGAACTCGCGCGCGGCCAGCTCCCGAAGCGGCTCGCCTCGTGCGGCTGCTCCTGCGGGAAGGGGCGGCTCGCCGTCTTCCGGCGGCTCGGGCAAGCACGCTTCGCGTGGCGCAGGCAAGACGCTACCGCAGATACGTGCTGCCGACAGGCGCAAAACAGCAGGTCGAACGGCTGCCCCTATGCAGAAGGCGCCTTCGCGCTCTTCGCGGCCCGTATCTTCGCAGCCTCCCCTGCAGGCGCCCGAGCCTCAGGCCGTGCTCGCTCGTGCGCACAGCAAGGCGCACAACGTCGTAGGGGTTCTCGTCTGCGTGTTGCTGGCAATCGCGCTCGAGGTGTTCGGCTACAACTTCCAGTTCTTCTACTCGATGACCTACCCCGACACGGGGAGCTACCTCGTCAACGGGGCGCAGCCCTCGCAAGTGGGCACGATTACGCTCGATTCCTCGTCGAGCTCGTTTGAGATCACGGGGCTCAACTCCACCGTGCGCTCCATCCACTTCACGCCGGTGCTCTCCGATGCCGCAGGCGCCGCGAAGGCGACCGACAGCAAGATCCAGGTCGTCATCTCGCTCGCCGACGAGGGTAACGCGAACTACTACGCGAACCCGGCCGTGTCGGTCGACCCCGCCGACCCCGCGACTACCTACATCTCGCTCGACCCCGCCGGCAAGTGCCATTCCATCAAGGTGAACATGACGAACCTCGCGGACATCGGCGCAGTTCAGGTTTCGGGTATATCGCTCAATCAGAAGGTTCCGTTCGATTTCGACCCGCTGCGCGCGGGCTCGGTGCTCGCCATCCTGCTCGTGCTCTTCGCGCTGCGGCCCGCGTCGGGCCTCTACAGCCGCGTTCGCGACTCGCGCCTGGCGAGCCACCGTATCCTTATCGTCGCGCTCGTCGCCGTGCAGTGCGTGGTCGTGCTTGCGCTCGTTTTCTCCAACTCGCACTACGTGTCCTTGACGCAGACGCCGTCCTACGAGAACCAGTTCCAGTATCAAAAGCTCGCCGTTGCGCTCACTCAGGGGCATTTGTACTTGAACGACGTGCCCTCCGACGCGCTGCAGGCGATGGCGAACCCCTACGATACGCAGGCGCGCGCGGCGCAGGGCGTGCCCTATCTTTGGGACCATGCGTACTTCCACGGGAAGTATTACGTTTACTTCGGCATCCTGCCGTGCCTTGTGTTCTACGTGCCGTGGCTGCTCGTGACGCATACAGGCTTTCCGACGTGGTTCGGCATCGCCATCTGCGACTGCGTCTATGCGGCGGGGCTTATGTACCTGCTCTCGGCGGTGTGCCGTCGTTGGTTCCCGCGCACGTCGATTGGGGTGCTCGTGGTGCTCGATGTGATGCTGTTCGTCGCGGGCGGCGGCATCATCCTCGCGCGCACGCCGTCGATGTACTTCATGCCCGAGGCGATGTCGCTCGCACTCGTCTCGTGGGGCTTGGGACTGTGGGTCTCGGGCACCTCGCGCGGCTATATCGAGCGGGGGAAGATCGTGCTTGGCGCGCTGCTCATCGCGCTCACCATGGCCTCCCGCCCGCAGATGGTGCTCTCCGCGGTGTTCGGGCTCGTCCTTTTCTGGCCGTTTTTGCGCGACTCGAAGGGCAATCGCGGGGCCAGGCGGGACGTCATGGGCGCCTTCAAGGTGGCGATGGTGCCGTTTGTGCTGGTCGCTGTTGCGGTGCTGGCTTACAACGCCGCGCGATTCGGCTCGCCGTTCGACTTCGGCGCGAACTACAACCTCACCACGAACGATATGACCCATCGAGGGTTCCACCTCGACCGCATTCCGTTCGGGCTCTACGCATACCTCTTCCAGCCGCCCGTGTTCGGTAGCCAGTTCCCGTTCCTGCGGCAGGCCTACCTCGACCCTGCGTACCAGGGCATCACCATCTACGAGCCCATGTTCGGCGGCTACTTCTTCCTGTATCCGATGACGCTTGCCGTTTTGGGCATCGTCATCGGGCGTGTGCGCGCGCAGCTTAAGGAGCAGCGACTTTTGCCGCTGTTCGTGGCGCTTGTGTGCGTGGCCTTCGCGCTGTGCATCTTCGATTTGCAGGGCGCGGGCATCCTCATGCGCTACGTGTGTGATTTCGGGTTGTTCTTCGCACTGGCAGGCGCGATTGTGTTCCTTGCGCTTCTGCAGGTCAAGAGCGAAAAGCGCCTCACAAAAGACTGGACGACGCAATTCTCTGCCATAGGCTCGCGCGGGGCTGTTGCGGTGGCGGGCGAGGGCGCCGAAACCGTGTCGGTGTACCGTATCTCGCTGTACTTCATGTTCGCGACGCTTGTGCTCATGGTGATCATGAACGTCATGCTCTGGAATGTTTTCGGCATGTATTAATGCTGGTGCGAGGCGCCGTCTGACGCGGCTGCAGTGTGGGCAGAAGGCCCATCGGCCTGCTTGCGATAGCACCTCCCGGGCGCTTCGCCGAATCCATTGCGGGCTGCCTTGCGGAAGTTCTGGCGCTCGCAGATCGCGTCGCTCGGCGGCAGGTGACCCGCCCCCGCTCAGTTTCGCCACTTCGCATGTTTTCCCTTGCATATACCCCTAGAGGGTATATAATGCCGACCGTAAGATACCTCCAGGGGGTATGCGGAAGGAAGGGAAGGTTGCGATGGCCAAGGCAAACGGCAAGCGCTCGGTAGAGGATGCGGACAAGGTCTCGGCTGATGGCGAGCCCGCTGCCGAGCACAGCGACGCTCCGGTTGACGCCTCATGCGACCGCGCTCCAGCTGCCGCCAAGTGCGACGATGTTGCCGGCGACGCTTCTTCGTCAGCGTCTTCTCGTCCGGGCGTCGGGCACGCCGCCTGCGAAAGCAAGGGCTCGCGTGCGCAAAGCTGCTGCTGCCACCATAAGGCAACGCCGCGCTCGGAGGAGTTCCAGCGCGACCTGCAGAAGCGCCTCAACCGGGCAATCGGCCAGCTCAACGGCGTGAAAGCCATGATCGACGACAACCGCTACTGCGGGGACGTCCTAACGCAGCTCGCCGCCGCGGAGTCCGCCGTGCATTCCATTTCCGCCATCCTTCTGCAAAACCACCTGGAGACCTGCGTCGTCGAGCAAATCGAGGCGGGCAACACCGCCATCATCGACGAGGCGATGCAGCTCATCAAGAAGTTTGCGAGGTAGAAGATGACGCAAAAGCAAACCTTCGACGTTTCGGGCATGACGTGCGCCGCCTGCTCCGCCCGCGTCGAGAAGACGACCTCGGGCGTCGCTGGCGTTGAGCACGCTGTGGTGAACCTGCTGAAGAACTCGATGGAGGTGGAATACGACGGCAATCCCGCCACGCTCACTGCGATCAGCGCGGCGGTCGAGAAGGCGGGCTACGGAGCGGTGCCCCGAGTCGAGGTTGGCGCAGCCGCAGGTGCCTCGAGCAGTCCTGTCGCCCCGTCCGCCGCGCGGGAAAACGCCGCCGCAAAGGAGGCGGCGCATGTGCGCATGCGGCTCATCGTGTCGTTCGTGTTCACCATCCCCTTGTTCTACTTATCCATGGGTCGCATGTTCGGCTGGCCCCTGCCCGAGTTCTTCCTGGGTCACGAGAATATGCTCACGTTCGCGTTTACCCAGTTCATACTCTTGTTGCCCGTGATTTTCGTGAACTTCAAGTTCTTCCGCGTGGGCTTCAAGACGCTCTTCCATGGCTCGCCGAACATGGACTCGCTCATCGCGCTGGGCTCGACCGCCTCGACGGTCTACGGCATCGTGGCGATCTACCGCATCGGGTGGGGGATGGGCCACGGCGACATCGATTTCGCGCACATGGCCGCGATGGATTTGTACTTCGAGTCGGCGGCGATGATCCTCACGCTGATCACGCTGGGCAAATACTTCGAGGCGCGCGCGAAGGGGAAGACGACCGACGCGATCGCGAAGCTCATGGATTTCTCTCCGAAAACGGCGGTTCGGCGCAACGCCGCCGGAATCGAAGAAGAAGTCCCTGCCGAGCAGGTGCGACCGGGGGATATCCTCATCGTTCGCGCCGGCGCGAGCGTGCCTGTCGACGGGGTGGTGATCGAAGGCGAGGGCACGGTCGACGAATCCGTCATCACTGGCGAGAGCGTGCCGGTTGAAAAGGGCGTGGGAGCTGCGGTTACGGGTGCGACGGTGAACCGCACGGGATGGTTTGCCATGCGCGCCGAGCGCGTGGGCGCCGACACTGTGCTCGCAGGGATCGTGCGCATGGTCGATGAGGCAACGA
Organism: Coriobacteriia bacterium; assembly: GCA_030540225.1. Lineage (GTDB taxonomy): Bacteria > Actinomycetota > Coriobacteriia > Coriobacteriales > Eggerthellaceae > Ellagibacter. Next base: position 30,044 of record JAUNWQ010000012.1, read on the forward strand.
GCTCTAAGGCTCCTATCGAAAAGCTCGCCGACAAGATTTCGGGCGTGTTCGTGCCCGTGGTCATCGCGATCGCGCTTCTCACCTTCGTCATCTGGATGTTCGTCGGTGCTGGTGTGGCGACCGCTCTTTCCCACGCGATTAGCGTGCTCGTCATCTCGTGTCCTTGTGCTTTGGGCCTTGCCACCCCGACTGCCATCATGGTGGGGACGGGCCGCGGTGCTGCGAACGGCATCCTCGTGAAGTCGGCAGAGGCGCTGCAGACCGCGCACGGCGTGAAGACGGTCGTGCTCGACAAGACGGGGACCATCACGAAGGGCGCGCCCGAGGTATGCGAGGTGCTGGTTGCCAAGGGGCGTTCGGCGCTCGCTTCGGACGCCGCGGCTCGCGTTGATGGAGCCCAGAGCGCCGCAGATGGCTTCGGCGGCGCCCACAAAGCGAGTTCCGCACGAGCCGAACAGTCCAGTGGACTGTTCGTGCGAGTCAGGACTGCCGAGCGACTGGGTGCTGCTGAAGCCATTCAAGCCTCTCAGGTTGACGCTCAAGCAGTCGCATTCCTTTCCCTTGCATACTCCCTCGAGAAGCGCTCGGAGCACCCGCTCGCGCAGGCCATCGTGGCATACGCCGAGGCTCGCGGCGCAGCGGCGCAAGAAGTCGAGCGCTTCGAGCAGATTCCCGGCGGCGGGCTTCGCGGAGTTGTCGCTGGTCGCACGTGCCTCGCCGGCAATGCGCGGCTCATGGAAGACGGCGACGTTGATGCGGCGTTTGCGAGCGAACAGGCGCAGCGCTTGGCCGATGAGGGAAAGACGGTGATTTACTTCGCGGTCGATGGTGCGCTCGCAGGCCTTATCGCGCTGGCCGATGAGCCCAAGCCCCGAAGCGCTGCAGCGCTTGCCGAGCTCTCGCGCATGGGCATCCGTACCGTCATGCTCACGGGCGACAACGAGCGCACGGCGCACGCAATCCAAAAACGCGTCGGCACCGACGACGTCATTGCCGGCGTGCTTCCGCAAGGCAAGGAGGAAGTCATCCGCGACCTGCAGAAACAGGGAACGGTCGCCATGGTCGGCGACGGCGTGAACGACGCTCCCGCCTTGGCGCGCGCCGATGTGGGCATCGCCATCGGTGCGGGCACCGACATCGCTATCGACAGCGCCGATATCGTGCTCATGAAAAGCGACCTGGCCGATGTGCCCGCGGCGATCTCGCTTTCGCGCGCGACCATGCGCAATATCAAGCAGAACCTGTTCTGGGCGCTCATTTACAATGTAATCTGCATCCCCGTGGCGGCCGGTGCGCTCTCGTTCGCGGGCGTAACCTTGAACCCCATGATTGCCGCGGCGGCTATGTCGTGCAGCTCGGTGTGCGTGGTGTCGAACGCGCTTCGCCTTCGCGGCTGGAAGCCTGTGGTGCTCGGCGAGGTGGCATCGGCGCTGGAACCCGATGCCGCACCCGATGTCGCATCCGGGGCTGCGCTCGCAAGCGAGGCGGGTGTGCCCACGATGGACGGGCCCTCTGCGGAAACAGGCGACGGGTCGCCTGTTTCCGCTGGTCATAGCGAAGAAACGCAAACCGTGAAACCGAAGGAGATCATCATGGAGAAAAAGTTGTCCGTCGAAGGAATGATGTGCCAGCATTGCGTCGCTCACGTGAAGAAGGCGCTCGAGGGTATCGAGGGCGTTGAGGAAGCCGTGGTCGACCTCGATTCCAACAGCGCGACGGCGAAGCTTTCCGCCGACGTAGCCGACCAGGCGCTTGTCGATGCCGTCGTCGATGCGGGATACGAAGCGAAGGTAGTCGAGTAGCAAGCAACGCCCTCGCCCCCTAATTCGCCAAAGCTCACCGGAAGGAACGAACCCATGGCTAAGACAGCCGAACCGAACACAACCCCCGCACCTGATGGGCGCCCGCTCGTTGCGCGCACATCCCCTCTCGAGGATCGATGGGGAAGGCTCTCCATCGTGTTCGGCCAGGACGGCGTCGAGCTTCTTGCTGGCAAGAAAGTGCTCCTCTTCGGTTTGGGCGGTGTCGGCTCGAACTGCCTTGAGCCCCTCGCGCGCGGCGGTATCGGATCATTTGTGCTGGTCGATTGCGACGTTGTGCAGCCTTCGAACGTGAACCGCCAGGCGGTTGCTTGGGAGAGCACCATCGGTCGACGCAAGACGGACGTCGCGCGCGAGATGGTGCGCGCGATCAACCCCGAGGCCCAGGTGGAGATTGTCGACGAGTTCGTCTTGACCGAGAATCTGCCTGCCTTCCTTGACGCGCACGGCGACGTCGACTTCGTGATCGACGCAATCGACACGGTCTCCGCGAAAATCGCCCTCGCGAAGCTGTGCGAGGATCGGGGCCTTCCTCTCGTGTGCTCCGCGGGCGCCGCGGACCGCTTCTTTCCCGAGCGCCTCGCGTTCGCGAACATCTACGACACGCATGATTGCGGACTTTGCCGCATCTTGCGCAAAGAGGCACGCAAGCTCGGCATCAAGCGCTGGACCATCCTGTACTCCGATGAGCCCTCGGCGCGCGAGCTTTTGGGCACCCCGCGCCTGCCCGAGCCTGAGCAAGTGCCCGGTGAGCGGCGCCGGAAGCTTCCGCTCGGCACCACCTCATGGATGCCGCCCATCATGGGGCAGATGATCGCGGGCTATGTGATCTGCTCGCTCCTCGGCTTGGAAAACGGCGGGCGATCGCTGTGATGGAGGGGATCCCGCTCATCGACACGCATTGCCACCTGGACTTTACGGGCAATGCGGCGGAACTTGCCGCTGCGTATGCCGCATGTGGCGGCGCGCTATCGGGAACCTGCGATCCGCGCGATTTCGAACGGGCGCGCGCGGAGCTCGCTCGCTTCGCCCCGCGTGTGCGGGTTGGCTTGGGGCTTCATCCGTGGTGGGTCGCCGATGGCACCTGCGGGGAAGGGGAAGTCGCGCTGTTCGAGCGCCTGGCTCCCGCCGCGCCTCTGATCTCGGAAGTGGGGCTCGACTTTCAGCCGCGCCGTGTCGATACGCGCGATGCGCAAATCGAGGCGTTCGAGCGCGTCTGCGTTGCTTCGGCGCGCCCGCTTGGGGAAGGCAACGCCGCAGGTCGGCTCGCCGCTCGCCCGCCAGCGGAATCCCCTCGGCGCATCATGTCGATCCACTCCTCGGGAGCAGCGACGTGCACGCTCGACGTGCTCGAACGCACGGGATGCCTCGATGCCTGCACCTGCATTTTCCACTGGTTTTCGGGCTCGCAAGAGGAGCTGACCCGCGCAATCGAGTCGGGATGCTTCTTCTCCGTGAACGAGCGCATGCTCAAAACGAAGCGCGGTCGTGCCTATGCGCGCGCTATTCCCGAAGAGCGCCTGCTCATCGAGACCGACTTCCCGAGCAAACCTGCCCCTACGACGATTCCCCAAGAGGTCGCCCCGCGCCTCGGGCGCACGATGTCGCTGCTCGCTGAAGCGCGCGGTGCCGATGAGCGCTCGCTGGCCTCGGCCATCGCCGACGCAAGCGAACGGCTTCTTCTCTCGTAG
>JAUNWQ010000111.1 GCA_030540225.1 Coriobacteriia bacterium
GAAAGTCATGCAGCAGGGGCTCTCAATTTACTGTGTCCTGCTCATATCGTCTGTTGCATAACAACCGTGAAACGCGGAAAGCGGGCAAGCGCAACTATACTGGTTGCATTGCAGTCGAAAGAGGGAGGAAAGGTTTCGCATGAAGCGACTTTTTTCAGTGTACGGGGACTCCATCAGCACCTTCGAAGGAGTGACCCCCGATGGCTGGAGCATTTTCTATACGGGCGAGCAACGTGAGGCGACGGGGGTGCAAACGCCCGCCGACACCTGGTGGCTGCAGGTCATCAACCACTTCGACGGCGAGCTCCTCGCAAACGCGGCATGGTCGGGCTGCGTGTGCGAGGGCAACGTGTTTCCCCAGGGCGCAAGCGAGCGCCGCATCGCTGCGCTCGAGCGGGACGGGAAGACGCCCGACGACATCCTCATCTACATCGGCATCAACGACTACGGGTGGGGATCGGCCTACGCGCAGATTTGCGGCGGATCGCCGAACGCGCCGGCAGAGCTTGTGGCGAGCTGCCCCGACAAGGGGAACGTTGCGGGACTCGCGCCCGATGGGGCAGTCGAGAAGTTCGCGAGCTCGTATCGCAGCATGCTTCGCACCATGCACGAGAAGTGGCCGAACGCGCACATCTGGGCAGCAACGCTTCTCCCTGGGCGCGTGAAGGGAGCGGAGAAGTCAACCTCACCGCGGTGGTTTCGCGGCATCTGCGTCGACGAGTACAACAAGGCCATCCATAGCGCCGCAACCGATGAGCCCAACTGTACGCCCGTCGACGCGGCGGCTCTCGGCTTCGACTACGAGGCGATCGACGGCACACATCCCACGAATCGCGGCATGAAGCAACTTGCAGCGATGTACATAAGGGGAATGGAAGCCGCGGACGAAGCTCTCCCCCGCAGCCCTTACGAGGGAAGCAAGCTGCTAACCGACGACATGCGAACCATCGAGTTCTGCACGAAGCCCTGCGTCGGGTGCGAATACGCGAAGGGCACGGGCAACAACTGGTGGCACGTTTGCGAGAAACAGCTGCGATAACGCTAGCCGAGTTATGCGCTTGCGATAAAAAATGGACTTTGCCATGAGGCCGACCGTTATAATGCTAGGTTGGCAATTCTTGGGCGCGGCACCGCTCGAAGAGGTGCCGAACAATATTTAGGAATGCTCTCACGAGCAGAAATCGAAAGGAGGGGACATCAGTGAATAACCTGTTGCGATTGATTGGCAACCGCCTGATTTGGCTGCCCATCATGATCTTCGGTGTCACCGTTCTCGTCTTCTTCCTGATGTCGTTATCGCCAATCGATCAGGCGTACTCAGCCCTGGGCGAAAACGCGTCACCGGAACAACTTGCAGCCTACCGCACGCAACACGGCCTCGATGACCCTGTTGTCGTGCAGTACTGCAACTACATGGCGGGCTTCTTCCATGGTGACCTGGGAACCTTCGGCCCCGCAAGCCAATCCGTCGCAGGCCGCATCGCAACGGCGCTGCCTATCACGCTGCAGCTGGGGTTCTTCGGCTTCATCATCGCGATCATCGCGAGCGCGATCTTGGGCGTCATCTCGGCGCTCTATCGCGATTGTTGGCCTGACCAGGTCATCCGCATCTTCTCGATCGCCTGCATCGCAACGCCGTCGTTCTGGCTCGCCGTGCTGTTCATCCTTTTGTTCTCTTCCACGCTGCACATGCTGCCCGCATCCGGCGCGCTTCCCCCGCTGACGGAAAACCCCGCCGGCTGGCTGGCCCGCATGGCGATGCCGGGCATCGCGCTTGCCGTTCCCCTTACCGGCCAGATGACGCGCATCATCCGCACGTCGATGGTCGAGGAACTCGACAAGGACTACGTGCGCACCGCCCGCGGCTTCGGCATCCCCTACGGCACCGTCGTCGCGCGCAACGTGCTTCGCAACGCGCTCATCACGCCGGTCACCGTGCTCGGCCTGAAGTTCGGCTACATGATCGGCGGCGCTGTCGTCTTGGAGGTCATCTTCTCGCTTCCCGGCATGGGCATGGCCATCCTTTCGGGCGTCACCTCGAACTACGTCATGCTCGTCCAGGGTGTCGTCCTCGTCGTTGCCATCACCTTTATCATCGTCAACGTGATCGTCGACATGCTCTATATCCTTATCGATCCGCGAATCAGGACGGTGTAGCACCATGGCTCAACTTCGTGGCAACCTCACTAAGAAGATGGAGGCCGGCGCCGGCAAAGTGCGCTTCCGCCGTTGGAAGAACATGACGATCGGCGCGCGCATCTCGCTTGTCGTGCTCATCGCGATCATCGCCGTCGCCATCCTCGCCGACTTCATCGCCCCCTACGATCCCTACGCAATCTACACCTCGTTCACCGCGCCCAACGGCGAGCACCTCTTTGGCACCGACGACAAGGGACGCGACGTTTTATCGCGTCTGATGTGCGGCGCCAAGTACTCGCTCACCATCGGCCTGGGCGCCACAGCGTTCGCGCTCGTGGTTGGCTCCATCATCGGCGCCATCGCCGCCGTTGTGCGCCAGCGCATCTCCAACATCATCATGCGCATCCTGGACATCATCATGTCCTTCCCTGGCATCGCGCTCGCCGCAACCTTCATCGTCGTATTCGGCAACAGCGTACCCTCGCTTATTTTCGCCATCGGCTTTCTCTACATCCCGCAGATCGCCCGCATTGTGCGCGCGAACGTGATGAGCGAGTACAATCAGGATTATGTGCGCGCCGTCGTTGTCTCCGGTGCTCGCGCCCCCTGGATCCTCTGGAAGCACGTCGTGCGCAACTGCATCGCCCCGGTGCTCGTGTTCACCATCGTGCTCGTCGCCGACGCCATCGTGTTCGAGGCGTCGCTTTCCTTCATCTCCGCCGGCATCCCCGAGCCGACGCCGACGTGGGGCAACATCCTCGCCGACGCGCGCAACGGCGTGCTCGCCGGCCGCTGGTGGCAGGCGCTGTTCCCGGGCCTTATGATCATGATCACGGTGCTCTGCTTGAACATCGTCTCCGAAGGTATCACCGACGCGATCGCCGCCCCGAAGGCCGCCGTTAAGGTCGACGAGAATGATCTTAAGGGCAACCGCGAGGCCGACCGCATGGTCGCCGACCCGACGCTCGCCTACGCCGCCCAGGCCGAGATGCTCACCAAGCGCCTCGACGCACTGCGCAAGGTCGAGCTTGTGCGCACCGACCGCTTCCCCGCCCGCACCGACGTGCCGCCGATCCTCGAAGTGAAGGACCTCTGCATCAAGTTCCCGCGTCATGGCGACGTGAACGTCGTCGACCACGTGAGCTTCGTCGTCCGCCCGCGCCAGACCATGGGTCTTGTGGGCGAATCCGGCTGCGGCAAGTCCATCACGAGCCTCACCATCATGGGCCTGCTCGACAAGAAGGCGCAGATCTCCGGCGAGATCCTCTACGACGGCAAGAATCTGCTTACCCTCTCCGACAAGGAAATGAACGAACTGCGCGGCCGCGAAATCGCGATGATTTATCAGGACGCGCTTTCGAGCTTGAACCCGTCAATGCTCATCAAAGCGCAGATGAAGCAGCTCACCAAGCGTGGCGGCACCCGCAGCGCCGAGGAACTGCTCGAACTTGTAGGTCTCGACCCCAAGCGCACGCTCGACTCCTACCCGCATGAGCTCTCCGGCGGCCAGCGCCAGCGCGTGCTCATCGCCATGGCGCTCACGCGCGACCCGAAGCTTGTCATCGCCGACGAGCCGACGACCGCCCTCGACGTCACCGTGCAGAAGCAGGTTATCGACCTTCTGAACAAGCTCCAGCACGAGCTCGGCTTCGCCATGGCGTTCGTGAGCCACGACCTCGCCCTCGTCGCCGAGGTCGCGAACTCAATCACCGTCATGTACGCAGGCCAGGTTGTGGAGCAGGGCCCCGTGAAGGAAATCCTCACCAACCCCGTGCACGAGTACACGCGCGGTCTTCTCGGCTCGGTGCTCTCCATCGAGGCAGGCGGCGATCGACTGCACCAGGTGCCTGGCAGCGTTCCGTCCCCGAAGGACTTCCCCGAGGGCGACCGCTTCCGCCCGCGCTCGAGCCACCCAGACAAGATTTCGAACGTCCGCCCGATGCTCAAGCGCGTCAAGGGCACCGACCATTACTATGCCGAGCTTCCCGACAGCGAGCTGAAGCGCGTGGGAATCAAGCCCTACCTTACGGGAGGTGCAGAGTAAATGACCGAGAAGAACAACCAAGCGGCGGAAATCGTCGAAAAGGACATTATCGCCGCTGCAAGCGACACAGAGTCCGTGAACGACTTCGAGTCTGCAGAAGGCCGCATGCTTATCACCGAGCAGGAAGACGCGAGGGGCGAAAGCGCGCCTACGAACACCGCAGCAGACAGCAGGGACGAGAAGACGCCTATCATCTTTCTTGACGATGTGCACGTGATCTTCAAGACGCGCACGGGCTCGATTTTGCACCCGAACAAGGTGCACGCGGTGAACGGCCTTACCCTGAAGCTCATGCCAGGCGAGACCATCGGTATCGTCGGTGAGTCGGGTTGCGGCAAATCGACCACGGCAAACGTGATGTGCGGCCTGCAAGCGCCCACGTCGGGGCACGTTTACTTCAAGGGAACCGACGTCACGAAGCGCACCGCAGCGCAGCGCCGCATCATCGGCCGCGTGATCTCGGTCGTGTTCCAGGATCCGGCGACCGCGCTGAACGCCCGCATGAGCGTGCGCGACCAGCTGACCGACCCGATGATCGTGCACAACGTGGGCGATGCGAAATCTCGCGAGGCCCGCGTGCATGAGCTCATCGAGATGGTGGGCCTGCCAGAATCCGTTCTCGATGCGCTGCCCGGTCAGATGTCCGGCGGCCAGCGCCAGCGCGTGGCCATTGCTCGTGCGCTGTCGCTCAACCCTGACGCCATCATCGCCGATGAGCCGACGTCCGCACTCGACGTCTCGGTTCGCGCGCAGATTCTGAACTTGCTCATGGACCTGAAGAAGCAACTCGGCCTTGCCATGGTCTTCATCAGCCACGACATTCAGACAGTGCGCTACATCTCCGACCGCATCATCGTCATGAACCACGGTCAGGCAGTCGAGCGGGGAACCGCCGAAGAGGTGTTCAACCACCCCAAAGACGACTACACGCGCCTGCTTCTGGGCGCGGCTCCCTCGCTTCTCCACCCGAACCTCGGGAAAGAGTAAGCACCAGCCAGCAAGAACGAAGGGCGACTCGCAAGGGTCGCCCTTTTTAATATGAGCAGGACATTGTCAAGAGGCAAAATCGGGCCTGGCCCCAGCTT
>JAUNWQ010000112.1 GCA_030540225.1 Coriobacteriia bacterium
TGCGGAGTGCTATCCCGAGTATCACTTTGCCGAGAACAAGGGGTATGCAAGCCAAGCCCACATTGACGCCATCGAGTGCGTTGGCTTAAGCCCTATTCACCGCAAGAGCTTCTGCACGGCGTTCACGCAGCAAACGCTGTTCTAGCGAGGTTTCCCCGTTTTTGGCGAACGACCGCGACCTTCGGCACCGATGAGGCGAATCGCTGTTTGATTCTTGCCAGGTTTTTGCGAGGTTTTTGCGATTTGCGGGCGATATTGCGCCTGGTTTTTTCTCCTTCGCGGCGAATTTGCAACGTGTATTCGCCTCTTTTCCTTGGCATTCGCTGCCGCGGATTGCCACCTTAGGTGTAAGGAATCGGCAAGGACTCTGTGCATGTTCTGGCAGAATGCGTCTCTATGATGGTGCTCCGTCCCCGAGAAAGGAGCACCATCATGACGAACCGACCTGTCGCTTGCGCGCCCGAAGAGGATTCCGCCCCGAAGCAGCGCAAGCCCAAAAAGGGCTCATCGAGTAAGAAGAACATGCACAACAAGGACCTTGGCCGCAAGGGCGAGGAGGCGGCCGCACGCTATCTCGTGAGGCGCGGCTACGACATCGTCGAGCGCAATTGGACCTGCATCGCTGGGGAAGCGGACATTATCGCCTTCGATGGGGACACCATCGTGTTCGTGGAGGTGAAAACCAGGACGAGCGCCGCAAACGGCCTTCCCGGGGAGGCCGTCACCAAGGAGAAGCGCGCGCGATACGAGAAGATCGCCTGTCTGTATCTTGAGCATTCCGAGGTAACCGACGTGCCGGTCCGCTTCGACGTCGTCGCGCTCACCCTTATCGGACCCGACCGCGCATTCATTCGCCACCATATCGACGCGTTCGGGGTTGGTTGGTGATGTACGGTCGATGCACGGTGCTCGGCGCGACGCTGCGCGGGGTCGAGGCGATACCCGTTGACGTCGAGGTTGCGGTGTCAAACGGGCTTCCGGGCTTCTCTATCGTGGGAATGGGCGACGCTTCGGTCCAAGAGGCGCGTGAGCGCGTGCGGGCCGCCCTTCGGTCGAGCGGGTTTCAGATGCCGAGCGACAAAATCGTCGTCAACCTTGCGCCGAGCTCCCTGAGAAAGACCGGCTCGGGCCTCGATCTGCCCATCGCCGTTGCGCTTCTGGCCGCAACGGGGCAAATCGATCGTGCCTGCATCGAGAACCGCCTGTTCGTCGGGGAGCTTTCGCTTGAGGGCTTCGTGCGCGGCGTGGCGGGCTCGCTCGCCTTCGCGCTGTGCGCCAAAAAGAGGGGTTGCTCGCTTGTGTGCGCCGAGGACGGCGAAACGGTGAGCGTCGATGGGCTCGCCCAGTACGGCCTGCGATTCCTCGGTGGGATGCGCGCGGCAGCCGACTTGCCCTTGCTCTCGCCCCTTGTGCCCGAAAGCACGGCATGCGATCTCGATTTCCGCGACGTCGCAGGGCACGAGGTCGCCAAGCGCGCCCTGCAGATAGCAGCTGCGGGAAGGCACGGGGTGCTCATGATGGGGCCTCCTGGGTCGGGCAAGACTATGCTTGCCTCGCGGCTGCCCTCTCTTTTGCCGCCCCTCTCGCAGGACGAGGCGCTCGAAACCGCCCTTATCCACTCGGTGGCGGGGGAATCGATCGCGCCGATTCTCTCGGGGGTGCGGCCGTTTCGCAAGCCCCACCACTCGGCCTCGCTCGCGGGGCTAGTCGGGGGAGGGTGCCCGATACGCCCGGGCGAGATCACGCTCGCGCACAACGGCGTGCTCTTCCTCGACGAGCTCTCCGAGTTCAGGAGCTCGGTTCTGCAGGGCATCCGCCAGCCGATGGAAACCGGGGAGGTCAGGCTCACCCGCGCCGACGGTACGGTCACGTTCCCCGCGCGGTTCATGCTGGTCGCGGCCTCGAACCCTTGCCCGTGCGGTCATTTGGGGGACGAGGAGACTGCATGCACGTGCACGCTCACCCAGGTGAAGAACTACCAAGGACGCATAGGGGGTCCGCTTATGGATCGAATCGATTTGCATCTCGATGTTCAGAGGATTCCCCCGAGCGACGTAATCGCGACGGGGTCGGGAACGTCGTCGGAGACGCTACGGGAAGGGGTGTTGAAAGCGAGGGAGTTCGCGCGGTGGAGGTCGCTGCACGACGCGGGGGCTCGCGTGTCGGCATCCGTTTCTCCCGATGAGGCCTCGTCGCGCGGTTCGGCCGCGTCGGGACCAAGGCGGCCGGCCGACTTGGTGCGCGATTGCCATCTTTCCGAGCCGAGCCGCGAGTTCTTCGAACAGTCCGCGAAAGCCCACAACATGAGCGGCCGCGCCATCATGCGCACCCTCTCCGTTGCGCGCACCATTGCCGATATGGAAGAGTCCCACGAAGTGCTGATGACGCATCTGTGCGAGGCGCTCAGTTTCCGGGTGAGGGAAGGGGTGGGCGTATGAGCGCGACGGCTGCGCAGACCGCGGTGCTCTCTGGGCCTAAATCGGTCGTCGAGCGGGGGAGCGAAGACTACCCCGAGCGCTTTTTGCGGTGCGGTTCTCCTCCCGATCGCCTGTACGTGATCGGCGATGTCGCGGTCTTGCGGATGCCCTCGCTCTCTGTCGTGGGCGCCCGCAAGGCGACACCCTACGGGCGCGGATGCGCGCGGCGCTTCTCGACGCTCGCCGCTGCACGGGGCCTTGTCATCGTATCGGGCGGCGCGCGCGGGTGCGATTCCGAGGCCCATCGCGCGGCGATCGCCGAAGGCGCGCCGACGGTGGCGTTTCTCGGCGGCGGCTGCGACCGCATCTACCCGGCAGAAAATGCTGCGCTCTTCCAGTCGATTATCGATGGTGGGGGCGCTGTCGTCTCCGAGCGCGACTGGACGTTCCCGCCGGTGCCGTACGCGTTCCGCGCAAGAAACCGCCTCATCGCGAGTCTCTCTGCGGCAACGCTCATCGTCGAGGCGGGGCTGCCGTCGGGCACCTTCTCCACCGCCGATGAGGCGCTCGCGGCGGGAAGCGAGGTTCTCGCCGTACCTGGGTCGATAACATCGGCGTCCTCCCGCGGGGCAAATCGCCTGATCTCGCAAGGGGCGGCGCCCATCATTGACGACGATACGTTTCTCGATGCCCTTTTCAGCATATACGGATGCTTGCGGCAGGAGACCTTCCCGGGCGAGAGCTCAGGGGATGGCGCCTTGGCGGGCCGCCAAGCTGCCGACCCCCTCGTCGCGGCGCTTCGGGCCGAGCCTTTGGGGATGGAAAAGCTTCGCGACATCGCGAAAGAGTGCGCGCCTACTGGCGATGACCCGTGGGTCTGGCTCATGCTGCGCCTGGCGAAGCTCGAGCAGGAAGGGGAGGTGGAGCGGTATCCAGACGGGCGCTTCGGGCCGGTGGTGCGCCCTCTGGTATAATCTCACGACGCGGGCGCCGTGTCCGCTCTTTTGCACTGAGAGGCCGGGTCTTTCGCCCGATGCCTTTTGCTTTCGAGGAGGAATCGATGGGCGACAGTCAACGTGTGGTGCGCATTTTGGGCGCAGGGCTCGCGGGCAGCGAGGCGGCGCTCCAGCTTGCCGATCGCGGCATTCGCGTGGAGCTTGTCGAGATGCGCCCCGAGGTGGGCACCGCCGTGCATAAAACCGGTAACGCCGCGGAGCTCGTGTGCTCGAACTCGCTTAAGAGCACCAACCCCGACAGTGCTGCGGGAATGCTCAAAGCGGAACTCTCTGCGCTTGGGTCTCATCTCATCGACGCCGCGATGCGCAATCGGGTTGCCGCGGGCGGCGCGCTCGCCGTCGACCGCGACGCGTTTTCGAACGAGGTGACGGCGCGCCTTTGCGCCCATCCCCTCATCGAAATCTCCCACCGTCTTGCGGCGAGTCTCGATGAGGAGGCGGTGGGCGTCGACGCGCTCATCGTCGCCACCGGTCCTTTGACCGAGGGCGATTTGGCCCAGTCGCTGTGTGAGGCAACAGGTGCTGACAATCTGGCCTTTTTCGATGCTGCGGCACCCGTCGTCATGGCGGAGTCTCTCGATCGCGAGAAGCTCTTCTCCCAAAGCCGCTACGAGGAGGGTGTGGGCGATTACCTGAACGCCCCGTTCAGCAAGGAGGAATACGAAGCCTTCGCCCATGAGCTGGTGGGGGCCGAGCGTGTGATCAAGCGCGAATTCGAGTCGAAGGATCTCTTCCAGGCGTGCCAGCCGATCGAGGAGATCGCCCGCACGGGAATCGACGCGCCCCGTTTCGGAGCCTTGAAGCCCGTGGGGCTTACCGACCCGCGCACGGGCCGCAGGCCTTGGGCTGCGCTCCAGCTGCGCGCCGAGGACGCCCATGGCGAAAGCTACAACCTTGTCGGCTTCCAGACCAACCTCACGTTTCCCGAGCAGCGGCGTGTGTTCCGCATGATCCCGGGGCTCGAGAGCGCCGAGTTCGCGCGCTATGGGGTCATGCACCGCAACACCTTCATCAACGCGCCTTCGCTTCTCGACTCCAACCTGAGGTTCCGCCCAGAGATTGAGGCGCGGTGGGGCGTTCCCGTCCATGTGGCGGGGCAGCTCGCCGGCACGGAAGGCTATTGCGAGGCCATCCGCTCGGGGCTCCATGCGGCGCTCGCCGTCGCGGCAGAGCTTTCGGGCGAGAAGCCGCTTCCTCTTCCCGAGGATACGGCGTTCGGCGCGCTCATGGGCTACGCGACCGACCCTCAGACGACAGGGTATCAGCCGATGCACGTCAACTTCGGCGTCATGCGCCCGCTTGACGAGCGAATCCGCAACAAGCGCGAGCGCTATGCAGCCTACGCGCGCCGCGGGTCCGAGGCGCTTGCAGGCTATTGCGGCCAGCTGCGCCAGCGCGGGCTCCTGCCTTCGGAAGAAGGGGGCGAGCGTTAGGTCATGGCTGCGGAAAACAAGCGATCTTCCACGGTGGCAGGCGATGAGGCTGTCGCTGAGGAGCAGCAGATTGACGCTGTGGTCTCATGCGCTATCGATGACTTCTGCTCTGCGCTCGTTGCAGAGCGAAACGCTTCGGGCAACACCGTTCGCGCCTATCGGACCGACTTAGGGGACTACGGCTGGTGGGCTTATCGCGAGAAGCTCGATGCGCTCCATGCAAGCCATCGGGACCTGCGGCGCTACCTGGCGCAGCTCGATGCAGCGCGCTATTCGCGCAGGACGGTCAACCGCCGCCTTTCGGCTCTGCGCACGTTCTTCCGCTGGCTGAACGTGACCGGCCGTGTGGACGCCAACCCGGCGAGC
>JAUNWQ010000013.1 GCA_030540225.1 Coriobacteriia bacterium
TATAGTAAAGTGCTAACGGCATGCGCCAAGGTAGTCGAAGGATCAGAATTGGTCGCCAAAGGGGATTAGCCATGGTCGATATGCGCAGTACGTTGAAGGGGCTGCTGGTCAAGCTGGCTCTTCTCCTTATTAAGTTCTATCGTGCTGCCATCTCGCCGTTGTTCCCTTCCTGCTGCCGATTCACGCCGACGTGTTCGGAGTACGCTCTGATTGCGTTTCGTCGCTACGGCTTCAAAAAGGGGTTTGTCCTCACTGCGAAGCGCATATTGAAGTGCCGTCCGGGAGGACCTTACGGATACGATCCTGTTCCGTAGGGTTCCCTTTGGAATATAGAAGGGAATGCTATGTGGGAAGTCATTAAGGACTGGGTCTTCGACGTCATCCAGTTCTTCTACAATGGCGTGGGCGACTGGGGTATGGCGATTATCATCATCACCATTATCTTCCGCATCATTGTTGCTCCGCTCGTTCACAAGTCGACGACTGCAAACTTCGCTATGCAGAAGGTTCAGCCGCTGCTTCAGGAAATTCAGACGAAGTTCGCCGACGATCCCGTTCGCCAGCGCGAGGAGATGCAGCGCCTTTATGCGGAGACCAAGTTCAATCCGCTTGCTGGCTGCCTCCCGATGCTCATTCAGATGCCTGTTTTCATCGCGCTGTATCAGGTGCTCTACAGCATGGTCGACCGTATGCCCGAAGGCATGACGTATCAGTTCTACCATCTTGTACCTGACCTGACGAAGAATCCGGCAACGGCGATGGGCGAGGGTTTTATTGCCTTCATTCCCTATCTCATCCTTATGCTTGTATTCGCGTTTGTCACCTTTGCTCCTATGCTTCTTCAGCAGAAGAATAGCAAGGATCAGAATCAGAAACGCCAGATGCTCATGATGTCCGGCATTATGTCGCTGTTCATGCTCTGGATCTCCTGGTCCGCTCCCGCAGGCGTGCTTTTGTTCTGGGGCGCTTCTTCGGTCTTCGCGGTTATTCAGCAGCAGCTCACGATGCATTTCCTGAAGAAGAAGGACGCTGAGGAAGAGGCTGTCGCCGAGGTTGCGCCGGTGAAAATCGATGTTACCCGCAAGGTGAAGAAGCCTCGTCCCACCAAGAAGCGTTAATTGTTTCACGTGAAACATGAGGAGTAGCTATGAGTGAAGATCAGATCGAAGTCACAGAAGAAGAGCTCGACGCTATCGCCGATACTGCTATTGCCGCTTTGCAGGACATCCTGAAATATTTCAACGTTGGCGAAGTGACGATCGATGAATATGAAGGTGACGAAGGTGAGCTTATCCTCGATATCACCGGCGACGATCTTGCAGTGCTGATCGGTCGACATGGCCGCACGCTCGACGCCTTGCAGTTCGTCGTTTCCGCTATCACCGTCCGTTCGATGGGCTTTCGCTATCCTGTCATCGTCGACGTCGAGGGATACAAGAGCCGTCAACGCGAGAAGCTCGAGTCGATCGCGCGCTCCACTGCCAATAAGGCCGCGAGCCAACATCGCAGCGTGAAGATGCGACCGATGACTCCCTACGAGCGCCGAATCGTTCACATTGCACTTCGAGACGATGATCGCGTCGATACCGCTTCCGAGGGCGAAGGAAGCGCCCGGCATGTGGTAGTCGTTCCCCGTTAAAATTACTTGAAGCCGGGATGTTTCGAAGAGAAGCATCCCGGCTTTTTTGTTATAAGGAGTAAAAATGGACGTCATCGAGCGTTACCTTGATGAGGTACTTGTAGCGAACGAGACC
Organism: Coriobacteriia bacterium; assembly: GCA_030540225.1. GTDB lineage: Bacteria > Actinomycetota > Coriobacteriia > Coriobacteriales > Eggerthellaceae > Ellagibacter. Next base: position 1,755 of record JAUNWQ010000013.1, read on the forward strand.
ACTAACCTCACCCGGATCGTATCCCGTGAAAGTGCGGAGATCTTGCATGTCGAAGATTCGCTTACAGGGCTGAAATACGTAAACGAGGCCCCTGATGGGCCTTATGTCGACTTAGGCACCGGCGGGGGATTTCCTGGGGTGCCGTTGGCTGTGCAAACGGGCCGAGACACCCTGCTTGTAGACTCGGTTAAAAAGAAGACTGCGATCATCCAAGGGATTGTGGACAAGTTGGGTATCAGCAACGTTTCCACTTATGCTGGCCGCATCGAAGATCTGGGTCGAGAGATGTCCTCTCATTTTGCTGTCGCCACAGCCCGCGCTCTTTCGCAGCTTCCTTCTTTGATGGAGCTTGCCTCTCCGCTCCTCTTCCAGGGCGGATTGCTTATATGCTATAAATCTCATCTTTCCGACGAGGAACGAGACCATGCGCTCTCTCTTGAGGATAAGCTGGGGTTGAAGTGTATTCATGAAGATACGTTCACGTTGTCGGACGGTGAAACGACTCGTTGTATGTTCGTGATGCAGAAGTTCAAGGATGCTGAAGTAAAATTGCCTCGCAAAACGGGCTTAGCTCAAAAACGTCCCTTGAAATAATCGATTCTCGCAGAATCGTTACAGGATGTTTCACGTGAAACATCTATACTTAATCGAAGTTCAAGAAAGGGGGCCATAGGTGGGTTGGTTCGATAGTCTAAAACGTGAAAGAAAAGAAGCTCAGGCTGTCACTGAAATTAAAGAACCGATTGTTGAGTCGGTTCCTACCGTGGATAACAGTGAGGAAGCGGTGGAGGAGGAGTATCAGGTGATCGAAAGGGAGCCTGCTCCTCAAATTGAAGACCAGTCCCGCACGGTGCCCGTGAAAACCTACGCCGAAAAGAAGGCAGTGACCCACGTTGTGGGGCAGACAAAGGTTATCGCGATTATCAATCAAAAAGGTGGCGTTGGAAAATCAACGACGGCTATTAATCTCTCGGCAGCACTTGGGGAGATGGGAAAGCAGGTTCTTCTTATCGACCTCGACCCGCAGGGTAATTCTTCGAGCGGTTTAGGTGTTGAGAAGAACAGGGTTTCCCGCTGTATTTACGATGCGCTTCTTAACGATATTCCTCTGACCGACATCATCATTCCCGATGTGTCGAAGGGGCTCGATGTCGTTCCGGCAACAATCAATTTGGCCGGCGCCGAGGTTGAACTGGTTTCGGAAATGGCTCGCGAGAATCGATTGAAAGATGCTATCGGTCCGATGCGCGGGCGCTACGATTACGTATTTATCGACTGCCCGCCTTCGCTTGGCTTGCTTACGATTAACGCGCTTGTTGCTGCCGATAAGCTGCTTATTCCCATTCAGTGCGAGTTCTATGCATTGGAAGGTGTGACAAAACTTCTCGACTCGATGAAACGTGTCAAATCGCGCCTCAATCCGTCGCTCGATATCTACGGTGTTCTCCTTACGATGTCCGATAACCGCACGACGCTTTCGCGTCAGGTTTCCGATGAGGTCCGTCGTTATTTCGGGAAAATTGTCTTCGAGACCTCCATCCCGCGTACGGTGAAGCTTTCCGAGGCTCCCAGTTTTGGGCAGCCGATTACACAGTATGACCCGACGGGTAAAGGTGCCCAGTCATATATCGATCTCGCGAAGGAAGTGATTTCCCGTGGCTAAATCCACGAAAGGCGGCTTAGGTCGCGGATTAGATGCTCTTCTTGGCTCGTATGAGGATACCGTTAAAACCGCTCCGGCTCCCGCTCCTGCAGCTCGTCCAGCTCAGATCCCCGTCCCCTCCCAGCGTCGTTTGGAGGAAGAGGAAGTGCTCGAGCGCGAGGAAATTAACGAGACCTATCCTGAGGACAACATCCATATCAAAGGGGTTGTCCAGCGTCGTGCTGCCGTTCAAGCTCCCGCTCCTGCAGCTGCGAACGAAGTTGTCTCCCATGAACCTTCACCACGCGTCGTGGAAAAGGTTTCGAATGAGGTTCCCATCGACTCGGTCCGCCCGAACCCCGATCAGCCTCGAACCCAATTCAAGAAGGAAGAGCTTCAGGAGCTTTCATCCTCTATCGAGGCTCACGGTCTCCTGCAGCCTATTCTTGTGAGGAAAACGGGCGCGGATACGTACGAGATTATCGCTGGCGAGCGTCGTTGGCAGGCATGCAAGATGGCAGGCCTTAAGAAGATTCCCATCTGCATCAAAGAAGCTGACGACGATAACTCGCTTGAGCTTGCACTTATCGAGAATATTCAGCGCTCGAACCTGAATCCTATCGAGGAAGCATACGGATATCGTCGCCTTATGGAGCGCCGCAACATGACGCAGTCCGAGGTTGCGCAGGTGATGTCCAAGGGTCGTTCCACGGTGGCCAATGCGCTTCGTTTGCTTGATCTTCCCGAGCGCGCCCAACAGCTGCTGTTTGAGGAGAAGATCACTGCCGGTCATGCGCGTGCCATTCTCTCCATTCCCTCGAAGGAAGGGCGCGAGAAGCTGACGCAGAAGCTTGTCGATGAGAAGCTATCAGTTCGCGAGACGGAGGCAATCGCCCGCCTGCTCTCAGGTAAGAAAGATTCAGCCGAGTCGACGCCGCGCACGCCGACGCCCGCAGCGTTCAAGTCGGTTGCCAAATCGTTGCGCCGCACGTTCGGGACCAACGTACGCGTCAAGACGGTGAAGGGTAAGAACAAGATTGAGATCGAGTTCAAGGATGAAGAAGATCTTGAGCGCATCTTCAAGGAAATGACCTCCTCTCATGACATGTAAGGAGAGATAAGCTTCTCCCCTGAATATCGAGTCGAAAAAAGCTCCCTCGTCTCCTAGATTGGACGAGGGAGTTTTTTTGACCCAAGCTAGTAAAAGGATACCTTCTTGGGGCAGAAAAAGAGAGGTCGCCGACTTCTGCCGATGACCTCTCTAAACTTGTTCCTTCATCGTCTCCCTACAAAATCATGATTTGACCTTATAGGGAGAAGTGATGCAGGGGGGGTCGCTACTTGGCTTCCCAGGGTTTCAGGTTATTGTCTGCAGCGAACTTTTCGACAGTCGTGTCCATGCCAGCCTTATGGGCAGCGTCGTAGTCCGTTGCGAATTCGACGCCCTCGAGGAAGGTCTTGATAGTGGTATCATCGAGCGTCGTCTCGTACAGGGTAACTTCAGCGTACAGCCCTTCGGCGATATCCGTGTAAAGAACCACGCTTGGTTGCTTGTTCCAAGTGAAGTTAAGCGTCTTCCATGTGTATTTGCCCAGTTTGATATCGTCGCCCGCGGTGTATTTGTCTTTTGCTGCGGCTTTATCAAACTGTTCCTGGGCGCTACCCTCGTCGATTTCGATATCAACGATCTTGTCGGGGTTCTCAATATTGCGGAACTCGACAATGTTGAGCGGAGAGCTGTTGCCGTTGGGGCCCGTTAGTCCGTAGCCTTCGGGCATCTCGCCCTTAAACATGTAGAAGTCGACATCTTTGCTCTCTTCCTGCGCGGTCGGGGCCGTTTTCTCGCTCGATGCAGCGCTGTTGTTTGATGCGGCGCTGTCGGTCGATGAGGACTGGCCACCACCGCAGGCGGTAAGGCCGAGGCAAAGGGCGATTGTTGAGGCAGCAATTACGATGGTTTTGGTGATAGATCTCACGAGCTCCACACTCCTTCTTGTTGGTAGATAAACCCTTGAAATTTCGCTACCTGACAACGTATTTTCAACTTGGGTAAAGAACAACTCAGCGAAGTCTCATTTTTCATACACTTTTGGTTCCTCATGGCTATTTTTCAAAGGCAAGGCTTGGGGTTTTCTCAGTCTTGGGTGAACATCAGTTTTCGTGCGAAGCATTCAAGTTCCGTATAAAGAACGAAGGGTAAATAAAAGGCCGCCGACTACTGTCGACGACCTTAGTAAGGCATTTCTATCAGCTAGGAGAAACTTAAAGGAATGGGATCCACGCTCAATTATTGGTTGACCTGTTTGTTTTTCAGTTGTCCGCAGGCGCCGGCAATATCGGAGCCGCGCGACGAGCGAAGTGTTGCTTCGATGTGGTGCTTCTCGAGCGAATCGAGCCAGTGTTTGACCGTCTTCTGGGAAGTCGCCGCGAAATAACTACCCTCGATATCATTCATGGGAAGAATGTTCACGTGGCAAAGCAGGCCTCTGCAATATTTGATGAGGGCGTCGAGATCTTCCTGGGTGTCGTTGACATCCTGGATAAGGAGATACTCGAAGGTCACACGACGATTCGTCTTCTCGATATAGCGTTCGAGGGAGGAGCGCAGGCTTTTCAAGGATTGGCGTGCAACATGCGGCATGATCTCGTTGCGAATCGGCTGGATTGCGGAATGGAGTGAAACCGCCAACGTGAATTGCTCGGGTTCGTTCGAGAACTGCTTAATGCCGTCGAGCATGCCGCATGTCGATACCGCAATGCGGCGTGCGCCGATATTGAGACCCTTCTTGTCGTTCATGATGCGCAGCGCGGCAAGTACGTTGTCGTAGTTGAGGAAAGGTTCCCCTTGGCCCATGCCTACGACGTTTGATACGCGCCGTCCGAAGTCTTCTTCTACAAAGTAGACTTGATCGACGATTTCACCGATGGTGAGGTTGCGGGTGAACCCTTCGTGGCCTGTAGCACAGAAGACGCACTCCATAGGGCAGCCGACTTGAGTCGAGAAGCATACGGTGAGCCGCTCGCGTGAGGCATCGGCAGGAATTCCGACTGTCTCGACAAGTGCACCGTCGGAGAGCTTGAGCACGTACTTTCGCGTTCCGTCAGTGGATTCCTGCTTGTCAACAACCTTGGGTGTAGACAACGAAAATCGGCTTGCAAGCTCCTCTCGCAGCGCGAGCGAGAGGTTCGTCATTTTATCAAACGAGTCGACATGCTTGTACCAGAGCCACTCATAGATTTGCTTTGCGCGGAATGCAGGTTGACCCAGCTCTTTCATAGCTTGCTGAAGACCCTGCATATCGTATGTTTTGATGTCTGTATTCATAAGTGGCATTATAAGTCATTGCTATACTGAAGCGAGAGATTGACGCGCGATGAAGGGGAGATATCATGCCGAGCGCTTTCGATACGTCAACATGCCGCGTTGCATTGCTTTCCGGCGGCACGAGCGGAGAACGGGAAATTTCGCTTGCGTCAGGAAAAGGTGCCCTTGCGGCATTGCAAGAGGCGGGGTTTCCCGTCCAATGCTTCGATCCCGCCAAGAAAGAAGATTTGATTGCTCTGATTGATGGCAACTTCGACGTAGCGTTTCTTTGCCTGCACGGTCGCAAAGGGGAAGACGGCGTGATTCAAGGCTTCCTGGAGACGATCGGCCTTCCTTATATCGGGCCTGGCGTATGGTCGAGCGCGACGGCTATAAACAAGGCTCGTTCTAAAGAATTTTATCGTCTCGCGGGCGTTCCAACGGCTCCTTCGATGACGATTTCATCCAACGATTCACTTGATATTGCTTCCATCATCGCGCAAATCGGTACCCATGTGGTGGTCAAGCCTGCAACCGAGGGTAGCTCAATCGGGATTTCGATTGTTGATACTCGCGAAGCTCTGGAGAAGGCTATCGCTGAAGCATTCGAACATGACAGTGAAATTGTGGTTGAGAAGTTCGTGCAGGGGCGTGAGTTCACTGTTGCGGTTATTGGCAATGACAAGCCGCGCGCGCTTCCCATCATTGAGATTATTGCCCAAAAGGGTGAATTCTACGATTTTGAATCGAAGTATGCCGCTGGTGGTTCGAAGCATATCTGCCCTGCGGAGCTTTCGGGAGAGGACGCGGAGACTATTAAGCGTGAAGCCGTCGCTGCACATAAGGCACTTTCGTGCGAGGGCGTTTCCCGCACTGACTTCATCCTCGATGATGAGGGCAAGCCGTGGGCGCTTGAGACCAACACGATCCCTGGCATGACGGAGACTTCGCTTCTCCCCGACGCTGCGGCAGCGGCGGGCATTCCCTTCCCCCAGCTGTGCACGATGTTGATCGAGTATGCACTTGAGCGGAGCGGCCGATAAAGCCTTTGTTGGGCGTTAGGAATATCGTTGATCGAGCATGAGGCAGCGCAGTGTGATTTCGTTCGCACTGCGCTGTTTGCGGTGAAGGGCTAGAAGAGCAACGTTTTGATGGTGAAGATAATTACCGCGATGACAACGATGATAAAGGCAATGCTGACGATGTAGCAGCCGATGTTTCCCGCACGGCCTTTCTCGATGAGCGATTCGCTCACTTTTCGCTGGCTTTTCATCACGACGGTGCCGTTTTCGCTTTTAGACCTGCTGCTGCGCATGTCAGGCTTCCAGGTGCCGTTCGACTCGATGACCTTCGATATGGCTTGTTCGCCAAGATTGATCTCGGGGCGAATTCCCTCAGCGAGCATAGAAGAGATGCTCTTGGAGAACTCAGTGATTGAAGACTCATATTGAGGCTCGAAGCAGAGTACGGCCATTTCAGCCCAGTATGTGCCCGGCTCCGGTTCCTGCGTAAACGCAACAAGTGAGAGCAATGCGGTGAATTTCCACTCACGAGCGTTCAAGACGCGAAGCTGTCGGGAGAAATCGATGGTAAAATGGCCTACTCGCGCCCCGAAACGATTCTTAACCCAGGCTGTATCGCCATCGAAGATGATTTCGTAGGAATCGCCGATAATGTTGTCGGCGCTGAGAAGGAGAGCGCCCTCTTTCTTCGATGAAGGCTCGATTTTCTGATAAGAGCCGAAATAACGTTCCATGTGCGCTTCCTTCGCTGGATAATGTTTCACGTGAAACATTATCTTATAATTGACGAGTGTTTCACGTGAAACAATTGAGAGGAATAACGAGAGAAGTTTCATGAATAGCAATCTCGATGCATATATCAGTGACGGAACCCCCGAGCGAGTTCGTGAGCGTTACCGCCGCTTATCCGATTTGGCAAAAGAGTCCGACTTCGGCGATCTTGACGAGAACATCGTGGTAATTGACACCGAAACCACGGGCTTCTCTTTTAACCATGATGAGCTTACGCAGATTGCCGCGGCGCGCATGGAACATGGTGAGGTCATTGATTGGTATGTAACGTTCGTCAATCCGGGGAAATCGATCCCCGATGATGTCGCTCATTTGACGAACATCCATGATGAAGATGTAGCGGACGCACCTTCGCCGGATGAGGCACTCGCAGGGCTTGTCGAGTTTGCCGGCGATGCGAAGATAGTCGCTCACAATGCTGAATTTGACCGCACGTTTACGACTCGTCATCCGAGTGGCTATCCGCTTTTGGACAACATTTGGATTGACTCGCTCGACCTGGCGCGCATCGCCCTTCCCCGCATGAGGTCGCATCGCCTTATCGATTTGGTGAAGGCCTTTGGAGCGCCAACGTCAACGCACCGCGCGGATGACGATGTTGCAGCTACGTGCGCACTGTTTCGAATCCTGCTCGCAGCTGTGCATGAGATGCCGCCGGCCTTGGTGAAATGCATCGCGCTTCTCGCACCGCTGGAGCAATGGAACACAGCAGTGGTGTTCCAGTATTTTGCCCAGCCGGAAGCAAAGTCGTTTTCCCTTAAGGAACTCCGTCACGAAAGCATGACTTCGTATGAGCGGAAGCCGCGTATCGATGCGAAGATGGTTCAGTCGATGGAGTATCCGACAGCGGAGGACATTGCGCAAGCGTTCTCCCCGACGGGAATCGTGGGAAAGCTCTATGACGATTTTGAGCCCCGTGAAGAGCAGCTCACGATGGCTCAAGAAGTTCGTGCGGCGTTCGAAGCATCCGAGAACCTCGTAGTTGAGGCGGGTACCGGCGTTGGAAAGTCTATGGCGTATCTGGTTCCTGCGGTTCTCATGGCAAAGGCGAACAATATCGCTATCGGCGTTGCGACAAAGACAAACGCTTTGCTCGACCAGCTGGTCTATCATGAGCTTCCTGCGCTTGCCCAATCGCTTGGCGATATCACGTATGCCCCGCTGAAGGGTTTTTCCCATTACCCGTGCCTGCGAAAAGTCAACCGCTTCGTCAAAGAGGGCGTCAAAATGGTCGACGTCCAGGGTACGAAGTACTCCCAGGCTCCTTCTCTGGGAGCCTTGCTGTCGTTCATTGATCAGACCGATTACGACGATATGGACAGCTTGAAGATGGACTATCGCGTGGTGCCCCGCCGTGCGGTGACCACTACAAGTCATGATTGTCTCCGTCGCAAATGTCCCTTCTACGGAACGACGTGCTTTGTTCACGGTGCGCGTCGTTTTGCGGAGACGGCAGATGTTGTGGTAACGAACCACACGCTGTTGTTCTGCGATGCTGCTGCCGATAATGGCCTTCTTCCACCTGTTCGCCATTGGATCCTCGATGAGGCTCACGGTGCCGAGGCGGAAGCTCGCCGCGCCTTCTCGCTGGAAATCGCAGCGGAGGATGTTATTCGCCTTGCGCAAAAAGTTGCCAGCGGAGAGAGTCGTAATGTCTACGCCCGCGCCGAAAAGAAGCTGAGTTCCTCGCTTAAAAACGATGGGGCGACGCTTTTCGAGGGATTGGTTGGTAAGGCGAAGTCTGCTGGCGACATGTTTGCTGCGGCGGCTCACGAGTTCGTTCCCCATATTAAGGACTTGCTGTATTTTGACCCGAATAAGCGCAGTCGAAGCTACGACCGCACGGAGTTGTGGCTCAACGATGATATTCGGGTTTCGGAGACGTTCGGTTCGCTGCGAACGCTTGCAAAGGCGATGCAGGTAAGCGCGGAAAAGGCGATTACCTGCAGCCAGGAGCTTGTTGGCTACCTTGAGAACATCGAGGGAGCTGCGGAGCCCCAGCGTGAAATTGCTTCGGTTGCGATGGATCTGAAGGACCTCGTGGGATCAATTGAGGTGATTTTCGGCGAGAAGTCCGATAGCTACGCCTATGCTGCTGAGCTGTGCCGTAAGAAGGACAAGCAAACCGATAAGCTTGAGGCTCTCGTCGTCAATGTGGGCAAGGCCCTCGAAGATAAGCTGTACTCTCAGACAAAGTCAGTTGTTTTCGCATCCGCTACCTTATCTATTGACGGGGACTTCACTTCTTTCGAGAATGCGATGGGTCTGAACGCGGGCGAGGGAACGCGCGCACATACCTGCCAGCTCGATTCGAGCTATGACTTCGATAAGAACATGACAATATACGTGGCAAGCGATATCCCGGAGCCATCCGACCCCCATTACCTTGACGCGCTCGAGCGGCTTTTGGTGGGTACTCATATCGCGCAGCAGGGGTCGATGTTGACGTTGTTCACCAACCGGCGCGAAATGGAGAAGTGCTTTGACGTCGTTCAACCCGTCCTCAAGGAAGAGGATCTGCGGCTCGTTTGCCAAAAATGGGGAGTATCCGTTAAGGGACTTCGCGACGACTTTATCAAGGACAGGCATCTTTCGCTCTTTGCGTTGAAAAGCTTTTGGGAAGGTTTTGACGCGCCGGGCTCGACCCTTCGCGGCGTGATCATTCCCAAGCTGCCGTTTTCAAAGCCGACTGATCCGCTCTCGTGTGAAAGAGCTACGCGTGATGACCACGCATGGAGCCATTATTCACTGCCTCAGGCGGTTCTCGAGACGAAGCAGGCGGCTGGAAGGCTCATCAGAAAAGCTTCCGATAAGGGCGTTCTCATCTTGGCTGACAAGCGCTTGATAACGAAGGGCTATGGAAAGGTATTCCTCCGCTCGCTTCCGAGCAAAACGATAGAAGTGTGCACAACCGACGAAATCATCGCTCGACTTGCGGCAGCAAACGAGTAGATGTTTCACGTGAAACATTGCCATGGCTAAGCGAATCGACAAAGTCGCGAAAGCGGCGCACATCAAGAGAAACACGGAGGGAACCTCGAACGAGATTTCCTTCAGTGTTCTCGATGCGGCCAAAAATTCGCTCGATGGCGAAGGGAGCTTGAGACCCTTCGGGACGATTTCCCTTTTCACGCTTCCTGGGAAGAGAAAGAGCATATCGACGCCATCGAAAGACGAGGGGCTTGCGCTGACGCAGCGGGAAGTGTCACCTTCCTCGGCGCGCTCCCAAAATCGATTCGAGCGCAGACAACGTCGTCTTGAGCAGAAAAGAGTAAGTGGAGCAGCTCGTGGGTCGCACAGCGCGCGTGAACCTCGATCGTTCGATGCTGAAGTTGCATCGCGCAAGCGTGCGCGCAAGCGCGGGCGGTTGATCGTATCGTTCGCGCTTACCGTAGCCCTGCTTGCGGTGGCTGGAGGGTTGACGTGGTGGGGTTTCGGCACCTATCAAGATCAGCAGACGTACAAAGGGGTCTTGAGCAGCGCCGTCTCTGAGCTGTCCGGGAACGACGAGCTGTTGGCAGAAATCGATGTCGTCGTCGTCGATTTGGCGAACAGTGACGTCACCTCCCTTTCGCTAGATGATACGCTTGATGTCCAGAAAAAGGTGCAGGATGGGAAGTCGACCTGCATCGATGAGCTTAATGAGGCAGAGGAAGCGGTAGGTCAAGTAGCGATAAGTAACAGTTCCGATGCGAGCAATACCCCCGATTCCAAGGTGGTTGGCACAATAACGGCTCGTCGCCAGATGCTGACAAGCGGCGCTGCCATAATTGACGACACGGTGAGCGTTCTCCAGGCGAGGCAAGAGGCAACGAAAGGATGGCAGTTGGTTCTCGCTGCCGATGGGTTGGCTCGAGAGGCGGCGGATATCGCCTCGTCGGCAACGTCGGCCGATATGCAAGCGTCGACAGAGAAGTCCCAGCAGGCGATAGAATCCTTTTCGAAGGCAAAGACTGCGCTGCAGAATGCCGAGCAGCTCTTCCCGCAGTTGGATTTGAGCGCATATATAAGCTACATCGATAAGAGACTCGAAGCGCAAGGCTATGCCATCGAGTCGAATGATGCGCTCATCAACCGCGACACGCAAGCGGCGACCGAGTATAACGACTCATACAACAACGCGGAGAAACAGGCGGGCGAACTCGCGGAGAAGCTTCCGGAGGATCCAGACGAGCTCGTAGTGGAAGCGTTTGAGAGCAAAACGGCGTCGAGTCGAGAAATGTATGAAAATGCCCGTTCACAAGCGCAGAGCGCAGATGCTTTTATCCGTGATTATTTGGGCACCTTCAATAAATAGCGTATAGTATGCAGCATATATGCCTTCATACAAAAGGAAAGTGAAAGGGCATCCTATGCCGGATATCATCGACCATGTGTCATATCTCTCCGAGGAAATCGGGCCGCGACCTGGCGGTACCGAAGAGGAGCAGCAGGCGGCGCTCTATATCGCCGACTATCTTCAGAAGGAAGCGGGCCTCGCAGCAGAAATCGAGGACTTCGCCATAGCCTCCAACACGGAGACGCCGTCGCTCATTTGTGCAGGCATCTTGCTCATTGCAGTGGTTTTGGGTCTTGCGGTTCCCTCTATTGGGATTCTCTCATTCTTCCTTGCTCTGGTAAGCGGGGGTCTTATGCTCGCTGAGTCGCTTGGCAAGCCAGTCCTTTCTCGCATGCTCGGCAAAGGCGTGAGCCAGAACGTAGTGGCAAAGTACGAGCCCGCCTCCGCCGACATGAAGTCTTCCCATCGAAAGATCGTGATCGTTTCCCATTACGACAGCGGTAAGGTTCAGGCTGAGTTGAACGAGCCCCTTCTGGGGATTCTTCCGATAATCAAGCTTTGTGCACCTGTTGCTGCTGTGGTTACTGCGATTTTGCTTCTCATTCGCGGGTTGGCTCTCGGTAATGCGTCAGGTGCTCCCGTCGTCGTTATCTCGATCATCACGGTGATTGCCGCGATTATTGCGATTGCTCCGGGAATCTTCGCGCTCGTGCACCGTACGGCTGGATATAGCGCCGGTGCCAATTGCAATGCATCGGGTGTTGCTGTGCTCATGGAGACCGCTGCTCGTGTTGGCAGCCCTACGTCTGCTGTTGAGAACTATGAAGAGGACCCGGTAATCCATGGAGAGGAAGCGGCTCGCGTCGCCGGCGTGGTCCCCGACGGAGCCTCCGTGGTTTACGAGGCGCCTCAAGCACCTGCGGGTTCGGCAGAGGCTCGCCTTGCTCAGGCGAAGGCGGCAATTGCGGCGATTTCTGGAAAGCCCGTGCCAGGAGCCGCCCCTGTGTTCGATATTTCCGAGAATCTCGTACAGGTGAAAGACGAGCCGGTCGGCAAGCCGAGCGCAGAGGAGATGCAGGCGCTTCGCGAGGGCACCTCGGCCGCCTTCGCCCCGAAACCCGCCGAAGCTGCCGCTGCACTTCAGGAGCAGATTGCGGCGCAAGCTGATGCCGCCGAGGCTGCGTTAGCGGCATCGCGTCCCGCCCCTGCGGCTCAGGGTTCCCCCATCGAGGGGTATCTCGACAAGGAAATGTCGCAGTTCGATTCCCCGTATGAGGCGGCATATGCCGAAACTTCCCAGCAAGAGGCTCCTGCGGCCGCCGAGATGGTGGTCGAAGAAGACGGATCGAGCGTTCCCGCGTGGTTTGCGCGCGCCCAGGAAAAGGCCAAGCGTCCCAAGAATGACGACAAGCCAGTCCATCGCTCTCGTTATGCCGATGCGCTCGATGCCGCGGTGAGCGCGAGCAGCGTTCATTTCCAGGAAGCGAACGAGGCGGTTGTATCCGAGACTGAGCAGCGATTGGCTGCTATGCGCGATTCCATAATGGAAGTGAAGGCGCCGGGCTTCGAGGGCGAGGGCGGGGATACTACCTTCGCGGTGATCGAACAGGAGCGCGTGTCCATCGCGGGGGAAAGGGAACAGGCAATCCCCGATTGGTCTATGCCCGAATGGACGAAGCCTGTCGATACCTCGGCGCCCCTCGCTGTCGAGCCGGTTTCCGCAGAGGCAACTCCGATTGCTAACAATGAAGTGCCGGCGCAGCCCGCTGATTCTCCCGCTGGCGAGCCGCGCGTTTCCGCAACGGCGATTCCTCCTGTTGTTCCCGCACAGGACGCAGCGCCGATGCCGAACGTTCAGGCTGGAGCAGCAGACTCGCCCGCGCCCGCCTCGACCGAGGAATACGCTACGTGCGCAATGACGCCGATCGACGTGACCGGCCTGCGCGAGGAGGCGGCTGCCCAGGCGGCGGCGGCGGAAGCCCCTGCGCCGTTCGTGGCTCCTTTGGCCGCGGAAGCAAACCGCACTGCACAGGCACCGACGCTCGAGGCGATAACGGCAGAAGATTTGAAGCCGGTCGCCGAGCTGAAGAAGCAGCGCGCGCCTCTTGCAGACGCCTCGAAGGGAAAAAAATCGCCTGCCGAGAGACTTCGTGCACAAATTCCGTCCATTGAGAGCTCTTCTCAGGGCCAAACGGAAGCCGCTCCGACTCATCCTTCGTCTATGTCGGTATCGAGCCTGAGAGGCTCTCTCCCGTCGCTTTCCGGCTCAATCACGCTTGAAAAGCCGGCGGAGGCACCCCAAGAGAATAAAACTGCCGAGGAAACGTCCGATGGCGCGACGGTCGCGATCAACCAGATCGGATCTTTTGCACCTGCGAGCGCGACAGGCTCTTTTGCCCCTGTCGATGAGGAGCTTTTCGAGAATGTCGCCGACGAAGACATCTATGTCGACGATGCTGATGATTCGGCGTACGACGGCGCTGTCACCGAGACAGGCGCATTCGCGGGCCCTGGGTACGTTGAGATGCCGAAGTCTCGCGTTCGCAAGTTCTTCGACCGCTTTAGCCGCAAGAAGAAGCAGGAAGACACTCCCATGACGCCGCAGGAATGGCTCGACGTCGATGATTCCTTCGACGCGCGCACCGTGGGGGCCGACCGAGGTGGTTGGGAGAGCTTCCGCGACGAATCTGCGTCTTACGAGGCTGATGCAGCTGCGCAGGCTGGCTACGGGGAATATTCGCAGGACGAGTACGACGACGATTACTACGACGAGGACGACAGCTTCTACGAGGACAAGACGACCGCTTTTGAGCCTGCGTCTGACGATGGCGCGCGCCGTGGCGGCCGCAGCCGTTGGAACGGAGGCGCCTTCTCGCGCATCTCGATGGGTAATGCAAACGTTCGCTCCGAAGAGGAAATCGTGACGCCGGATATGATGCCGGAGACTGTGGAGCCCGAAGAAGACGAGGAGCGCATCTACCACTTCCATAACCCCGAGATTACGACGGAAGTCTGGTTCGTCGCTCTTGGCTGCGAGCTTTCCGGCCACAACGGCATGAAGGCGTTTCTCTCCGATCACGCCGATGAGTTGCGTGGTGCGATCATCGTGGATCTCGAGGCGATGGGTGCAGGGTCGCTGTCGCTTATCGAGAGCGAGGGCACGCTGCGCAAGGTATCCGTCTCTTCTCGTATGAAGCGATACGTGAAGAAGGCGGCTCAGGCAACGGGCGCGCACGTGGGCGGTGCGACTATCCCGTGGGGCGAGGGGTCTGGCGCATATGCAGCACAGCAAGGTTTTCAGGCTATGCATCTTGCTGGCATGGACGGGATTAAGCCCGCGTTCTTTGGTCAGAAGGATGATACGGTTGACGTGGTGAAATCGGACAATCTTTCCAAGAATGTCGAGTTCGTTGTGGAAATGCTAAAGAATATCTAAGAGTAGCAGGATTTATTAAAGGTAGATTGTCTGCTTCCTGTATAATTTCGAACGTTTGAGGTGAAACGGGCTTTTGGTTCCACCCATATCGATTCGATAGAGAGGTTTATAGGAATGGCCATCGAAGCATATTGCGTCAAATGCAAGGCGAAGAAGGAAATGCAGAACCCGGTTGAGGGTGTTACCAAAAACGGTAAGCCCATTATGAAGGGAACCTGCCCTGACTGCGGGGGCAAGATCTGCCGCATTGGCGCTGTTAAATAACCCGAACGCGCTCAGCTTGCGAGAGGCGATGTTTCACGTGAAACATCGCCTTTTTTAGTGCCTATAGGGATGGACGAACGGATTGTCCCTCATAACGTTCTCGAGCATCGAAATGTAATCCTCGAGAAGCGGGCTGCGTTTCATCTGGCTATGGATAATGTATCCGACCTGCATCGTTCCGTTGCTGCCGGGAAGGCCTCGGGTGTCGAGCGGAATAGACACAATGCCCGTGTGCATCTCAGAGGAGAGGACGCCGGTAGACAAGGTGTAGCCGATATGATTGGTAAGGAGGTTCGTCAACGTTCCGCGGTCGGAGAAGCGGATTTCCTTCTTATGGGGAATCTGATTGAATGGCTCTTCGGCGTAATAGAAGGAATTTTCCGTACCCTGCTCAAAGGAGTAGCGTGGATAATCTTCCAAATCGTCAAGCGTGAGGATTTTTGCCTTCGCAAGCGGATGATGTTCGCCGACGAACACGTGGACCTGCGCATCAAAGAGAGGCGTGAAGACGACGTTTGCATCAGCAAAAGCTTTGTCGAGCACACGTGAGTTGAAGCTATCGCGGAACAGGATTCCAATCTCGCTACGGAAGGTACGTACGTCGTCGATAATCTCGCCGGTTCGGCATTCTCTCAAAGTGAACTCGTACTCGTCTCCTGTGTACATTTCGGCGACCTCGACAAAGGCTTGCACGCTGAAGGCATAGTGCTGCGTCGAAACTGTCAGGCGCGCATGGCTCGAAGACCCTTTCGCGTAGCGCTCGAAGAGCATGTCGGCTTGTTGGATAACCTGACGCGCATAGCCGAGCAGCTCGGTTCCGTCATTGGTGAGGGTGACGCCACGATTGCTGCGGGTGAATATGGTGATTCCTAGTTCAGCCTCAAGCTCCTTGATCGCCGTGGAGAGGTTGGACTGCGAGGCGTAGAGGTTTTGGGCCGCAGCATTGATGGAGCCATATTCCGCGATAGCTATGAGGTAACGAAGCTGTTGTAAAGTCATAATCCACTTTCCTGGGAAATTCGGTTCAATCAGAATTTGATATTGTAATTGCATTATACGCAACTATCGATTGGAAAGATAACTAGTACTCAAAAGAAAGTCCAATTCAAATGCTTGCCTCGAGCAAGTTCGAGTGGTTTTATTATCAAGCACCAATGAGCAACATTGAGGAGTATATGCATGGCGAAGAAGAACATACCTTACGATCAGAAATACTACGATCCCGAAATCGAGTGCATGCCGCGTCCTGAGTTGGAAAAACTCCAGCTCGAGCGCTTGCAGGCAATGGTGAAGTACGCATACGAGAACACGGTGTACTACAAGCGCTCTTTCGATGAGGCAGGCGTGAAGCCCGAGGATATCACCTCGCTCGCCGACATCGAGAAATTCCCCTTCATCGACAAGAAGACGGAGCGCGAGACGCAGCATGTTGGAAGCTTCTTCGGCGAGATGTGCTCCGTTCCCGAAGAGGACGTCGTGTTCATGGCGACCTCTTCCGGTTCGACCGGCGTTCCCACGGTGAGCCCCTTCACGCAGGAGGACTTCGACCTGTGGCAATCCACTGAAGCGCGCCTCTTCTGGCAGGCGGGTATGCGTCCGAACGACCGCTATGTGCACGGGCTGAACTTCGCGCTTTACGTCGGCGGCCCCGACGTCATGGGCGCACAGGAGCTCGGTGCGCTCGCCATCTGGGTGGGTGCGGTTCCTTCCGACCGCCTGCTGTTCGTGCTGAAGCAGTATCAGCCGACCGTCATCTGGACGTCCCCCTCTTATGCTTGGGCGCTTGGCGAGAAGGCGAAGGAGAAAGGGTTCGACCCACGCAAGGACTTCAGCATCCACACTATCATCGTTGCAGGTGAACCTGGCGGCTCCATCTCGTCGACGCGCGAGGCGATCGAAGATTTGTGGGGCGCTAAGGTCGTCGACTTCTTCGGCCTGTCCGACATCTACGGCGCATGCGCTGCGATGTGCGAAGCGAAAGACGGCTTGCATATCGTCGAGGACCAGATTCTCGTGGAAACTGTCGACCCGAAGACCGGCGAGGTGCTTGAGCCGGGCAGCGTCGGCGAGCTGACTTACACGACGCTCATGAAGAAGGCGCGCCCGATGATCCGTTTCCGCTCGGGCGACATCGGATATGTGAGCACCGACAAGTGTGAATGCGGGCGAACCCTTGCCCGTATCCATGTGACCGGTCGCAAGGACGAGATGTTCATCGTCGGCGCCGTGAACGTGTTCCCCTCCGATGTGGAATACGTTGTTCGCGCGTCGAAGGGCCTTACCGGCGAGTACTCCATTCGCGTGTACGACGAGAACTACACGACCCGTTACGAGGTCTCGGTCGAGCGCGCGTTTGGCAGCGAAGAGCCGTATGCTGAGGTCGCGAAGCGTGTCGAGGCAGCATTGAAGGCCCATTGCGGCGTGCGACCTGCTAAGGTGATCGTGTACGACGCGGGCAAGCTGGGCACGTCATCCGCTCACAAAGCGAGCCGTTTCGTCGATGAGCGTACGCAGAAGTAAGGAGAAGGCTATGTCGAAAACGTTTTCGGTTTCAGGTCAGCACTACCTCTTCGATGTGCAGACGTTCGCGCACACCGTGCTTGCGGCGGGCGGCGATGAGTACTCCTATGCGCTGCACGACCGCACGACGCAAGGCGTCATTGATGATGTTGCGCAGGGAGTGAGCGAACTGGGCATCCTGCTCAAGACGTCCGCTTCGGATGCCGCTCTCGACGAGGCGTTCAAAGCAGCGGGCGTTCGATACACCGAGCTCGTGCAGTCGGCGCCGCGCGTGGCCCTGCCCTCGAGCCATCCGATGTCGAATGCGAAGTCGCTTACGTTGGACGATCTTGCTGATTGGCCGTATATCTATTTTGACCAGGGTAAAGACGCTCCTGCTGAATTCGCGGAAGAAGCGGTGTGCGACCCTGCATGCGCAAAGAAGATAGCAACGACCGACCGTGCCTCGCTCTCCGAGCTCTGCGTCGCCCTCAATGGCTATACGGTGACAAGCGGCATCCTCGTGGGCATCGCCGATGGTCCGGCGCTGACGACCGTCCCGCTTGAGACGGATGTGACCATCCATCTTGGGTATATTACGAAGGATGATGCCGAGCTTTCCGCTTTGGGCGAAAGCTTCCTTGGTCGACTGAAGAAGAATCTCGAGCGCTACGTCGCATCCCTCTAAGGGAAAGCGGCGCGCATAACGGTGAAGGCCTCAGGCGGAATAATCCGTCTGAGGCCTTTTGTTCTTGAAGATGGGCGTTTGCCAGCGCAAGCTTGATTCTCGGAAGAGACGCTTCTCCCTTGCGCGCCGAGCTCTCGCCATGCAGTGAGGTGCGGTGCCGTTTTTCTCGCTGGGCGCGCTGCGCTATCTTCCCGTCAGCACGCGCTCGTCGCCTGAGCGGCGGGTGATGCCCTTGTCGTCGAAGTATTCCAACAGGGGGATGGCGTACTTTCGGGTGGTGCCCATGGCATCCCTCAGTTCAGCGGCGCTCGCAGAGGCCCCGTCGGCGAGACGAGTGCGAACTGCCTGTTTAAATTGGGCAAGTACCTCAGTGGAGAAGGCGAGTTCTTTCGTGACGCGCATTGCATCGCCTGCCTTCTCGAGGGAAGCCATGGCGCGTCGGCCGAGCGCGGGCTCGATTTTGCAGCTCGAGAAGATCTCATCGAGAGTCGCGGGCGATGCGCTAGCCTCGCGAAGTGCGGCAAGCAACGTTTCTGCAGCCTGCTTCTCCAGTGCCTGCGCTCCAGCGCCCGCCTGCGGATGGCAAACCTCGCCGCCGTTGACCACCGCGTGCTTAGCAGCTTGCGCATCAGCGAGGAGGGCATCGAAACAGTCGGCAGAAAGGCGGGCGGCCGCTTTCTGGCGCAGCGCCTCCTTTGAGATGCCGGTCGATGTCGGGTTCTCGTTATGGAAGGCGAGCAGGGCATTCTCGATCGCTGAGCGCATCTTCTGCACATAGCGTGGCGTGGTGAAGTACTCAACCGCGCCTGCCTGGTCGGCTTTGAGTCGAACGGCTTTGCGCGATTTCTCGAGCGACTCGAGCGCCTGCTGCGCGGCGGCTCGGCTGCATCCTGCTGCATGGACGATGCCATCGCACGTTACCGGCGTTTTCTCGAGGTAGAACGCGCACTCCGCTGCACGGTTGCCATCTCCGTCGCGCAAGGCGTCAAGGAGCGCGATCTTCTCGGGGGTCTCCGTGGTAGAGCGCTTAGGGTGCGCACGGAGCACGACGCCGCCGCCGATGACGTGCACGGGGGAGTACGACCGCACGATGAAATGGTCTTGCCAGGATACGGGAAGCTCCTCGTCGAGGCGAATTTGGGCATAGCCTCGCTCGCCGGACTTAAAGCCCTGCTCGTCCCCGATGCGCAGGATTCGCCCTGTGACCTCGCGTGTTCCGTGGGAAATATGGACCCGCGCCCCGCTTTCGAGGGGCTTATCGGACGAGGAGAGGCCGAGGAAGGTGAAGTCGGCGTCGAAGCGGTCGGTCGCAGTGACGGTATGGGGCGCTGCGAGAAAATCACCCGGGCGTACTTCGTCGGTGGAAAGAGCGTTCAGGTTGAGCGCCACACGGTGCCCAGCCTCGGCGCGCTCGACGCTTTCCCCGTGGATTTGGATGCTCCTCACGCGGGATATGCGTCCGCTCGGGAGCACTTCAAGTTCGTCGCCTGTGGAAACGGCACCGCTCCAGAGCGTTCCCGTGATGACCGTGCCCGCGCCTTTGATGGTGAAGACGCGGTCGATTGGCAGGCGAGCGCTGTCGGATGCTTTTTGACGCTTCGTTGCTTTCGCTGCACGGCCGAGCGCCGCTTTCAGGTCGTCGAGTCCCTCTCCCGTGCGGCTCGACACAGCAACGATTTCGGCACCCCCGTAGGGTCCGCCCGCAAGGCGACCTTTCACCTCGTCAATCATGAATTCGACCCATTCATCGTCGACGAGGTCGGTCTTCGTGAGCGCGACGACGAGCGTGGGGATGCGCAGAAGCTCCAGAACAGCCAAGTGCTCGGTCGTCTGCGGCATAACGCCGTCGTCGGCTGCAATGCACAGGAGTGCCATATCGATGCCGGTTGACCCCGAGATCATTTGGCGGACGAACTTCTCATGGCCGGGGACATCGACTACGCCTAAGGTGGTGCCATCGTCGAGGGGAAGGCGAGCGAAGCCGAGTTCGATGGTGATTCCGCGCTGCTTCTCTTCCGAGAGGCGGTCGGGATCGGTACCCGTCAACGCGAGGATAAGCGAGGACTTGCCGTGGTCGATGTGCCCTGCGGTTCCCAGGACGAGGTCGTGGTTCTTCATCGGTCGATCCCTTCGAAATACTCGGTGCAGGCACGCACGATTTCCTGCATCTCTCCCTCGTCGAGCACAGTGCGCCCATCGAAGAGCAACATGTCTTTCTTCAGGCGACCCACAACGGGAACGAGGCGCTCCGAAACAAGGTGCCGATTGCATGAGAGCGCGTTGCCTCGCAAGAACCTGACCTGCACACAATAGGTGGGGATGTCGCACATGGGCAGCGCACCGCCTCCTGCGCGGGAAATCTCCTCGACGACGGAAACCTCGCAGGCATCAGCGGGAAGCGCTTTCTTCAGCATACTCGCAAGCTTCTTGGTGCGGACACAGACCTTATCGGCGGTTTCGGTGAGCATGCGCAGGGTGGGAACCTCGCGGCGCGCATTCTCGGGGTTCAGGTAGAGTCGCAACGTGGCCTCGAGCGCCGCGAGCGTCATCTTGTCGAGACGCAGCGCGCGGGCGAGCGGATTCTTCTTCAGGCGCGCGATCAGCGGCTTCGCACCGACGATGATGCCTGCCTGAGGGCCGCCAAGCAGCTTGTCGCCTGAGAACGACACGAGATCGGCTCCGGCTTGCAGCGATTCGGAGACGGTGGGCTCGGCGTAGTCACCGAAGCAGGTCAGGCGCATGAACGCACCCGATCCCTGGTCTTCGTAGACAAGAAGCTTGCCGCCGCTCGTTCCGCCTGCCTGCTCGCGTGCAGCGTTCTCCTCGTCGGCAAGCGAGCGCAGCTCGGAGATGGCGACCGATTCCGTGAAACCGATCAGGCGGTAGTTCGAGGGATGCACCTTCAAGACCATGGCCGTGTCGGGCGTGACCGCTCGCACGTAGTCGGAAAGGTGCGTCTTGTTCGTGGCGCCGACTTCCACCATAGTGGCGTGCGATTGCGCCATGATGTCGGGGATGCGGAACGACCCGCCGATCTCGACGAGCTCGCCGCGCGAGACGATAGCTTCGTGACCTGCGGCGAATTCGGAGAGCACCATCATGACTGCCGCGGCGTTGTTGTTCACAGCAATTGCGGCCTCGGCGCCGGTGAGCGTGCAGATGAGCTGCTCGCAGTGGGAATGGCGCGAGCCGCGAGCCATCGCGTCGGTGTCGTATTCCAGCGTCGAGTACCCGCTTGCGACCTCGTTCACGGCCTGCACGGCGGCGGGCGCGAGAACGCTTCGTCCGAGGTTGGTGTGGATGATGACGCCGCTTGCGTTCACAACGCGCCGCAGGGAAGGACGGTTCAGCGCGAGAAGCCTCATGCGGGTCGCGCGCACGATGCTTGGGATGGATGTATCGGCGTCGCTCCCTGCGAGGATAGCTTGCCGCGCTTCGTCGATGCTCGCACGTACAGCGTCGCATACCAAGTCTCGGGGAACGCTATCGGTGAGGGCCTCGAGCGAGGCATCGTGGAGGACTTCCTCAACCTGAGGAAGCGAGCGGAGCTTATCGTGCGGGGACTGCGAAGTCATGAATGCGCCTTTCGTGCGAGAAACGGTGACTCAAATTGTAGCAGCGGGCGGCTTTCCCGTCGCCCTCGGACGCGATTGCGGCCGTCGCGGCCGTCAGATGGGCGCCCGTGCGTTTCTGCGTTATACTCATCCTTGACAGAGCGATTTTTCGCCGCGTGATTCTGCCGCCGCGCGACATTCTGCATTTTCGCCTGCTTAGAAGCTTGTTTCACGTGAAACAAGCGCAATTCACCGTGCCCGCACGCGCGGGCCTCAGCAAGGAAGGATCCCCCATGAAAATCCTCGACGGTTTCGGCAAGCAGTGCCCTATGCCTCTCGTCATGGCGAAAAAGGAGCTCGACGCGGGCGTGACGGAGCTCGCTATCCAGGTTGACAACGAGACGGCCGTGAAGAACCTCACGCGTCTTGGTAAGAAGAAGAACATGGCCACGTCGGTTGACAAGATCGAGGGCGGCTGGCTCATCACCTTCGGTGAGGGCGACGGTGCCGAGGCCGAGGCTCCTGCCGCTATCCCCGAGGCTGGGAGCGCGTGCTCGACCACGGGCGGTTGCGGGTACTCCGTGTTCGTCGGCAAGGATTTCGTGGGCGATGGCGATCTTGAACTTGGCCACAACCTTATGAAGATGGCTCTCTACACGCTTTCCGAAGCGGGCGACCCGCCGACGTCGCTTCTGTTCATGAACGCTGGCGTGAAGCTGGTCGCACCGGGCGAGGAGCAGGTCATCGAGGCGGTGAAAAAGCTCGAGGAGCAGGGCACCGAGGTGCTCGTGTGCGGCACGTGCCTGAACTTCTTCGGCATTGCCGATGAGCTTTCCGTCGGCGAGGTTTCCAACATGTACGACATCCTCGAGCGCATGCGCGAGTCTGCAAAGACCATCACGCTGTAATGGGTAATTCTCAGGAAATGGGAAACCAGCAGGAAGCGGGTGATGCGCTCTTCGTGCTCGCTTTCGACTCGACCCATGCCGCGATGGCGGTGCAGGTCGCGTTCAAGGCTGCCGGCCGCTCCTTCGCGCTCATCCCGACGCCGCGAGAAATCAGCGCGGGGTGCGGCATGTCACTCAGGTTCAAGGCGCCTAGCGTCGCGCAAGCGCAGGCCTTCGTCGCCGAAACGGTGACGGGCGACGCCGCGCGATGCGCCGCGCTCTACGAGGCAAAGGGCTACACGAAGGTTTCGTGACCTTGCGAGCAGAGGCGGGTTGTCCGGGTGAGCTGCCCAGGAGGGTCGCGCGGGCAAGTCTCGCGGGCGGATGAGCCGCCCAATCACGAAAACGGGGGGCCGACGCTCATCAAAGCGTCGGCCCCCCGTGCGTTGCGCTAGGCGAATTTCCCCTTTGCGGGTTTAACCCCTACCCGCGTGTTCGGCCCTTATGCGCGCTGGGCGATCTCCTCGTTCATCTTCGTGACGTCGGAATCCTTGATCTTGAACAGGAGCAGGAACGGCACGAGCGACACGAGAAGCAGCCCGATCGGTAGCAGGAAGTACATCTGCTCGATGCCGGCGATGGCGGCCGCGTCGAACACGGTAGCCGTGGCGTCGTAGGCGACGAGCGACAGGAACGCCGGGAGGATGATCGCGCGCAGGGTGACGCCGAGCTTCACCGACACGGTCATGATCGACATTGTGGTGCCGAGCGTGTTCTCACCGGTCTTCCAATGGCTCCAGGTGGCGCACATGGAGTACAGGTTCGCCGACAGGCCGTAGGACAGGCCGAAGAACACCTGGGACAGCACGAGCAGCACGTTCAAGAGCACGTAGCCCGGCTGCAGGACGTAGGCGATGACCCATATCACAAGCCAACCCGCGACACCCAAGATCGTGGTGTTCTTGGTGCCGAGCTTCTTCGCAACGCGCGCCGCGATGAACGAGCCCACGAAGCAGCCCAGGTAGAACATCATGAGGATGGTGCCCGATGCCGATGCGTCGCCGAGAACGACCTTTGCGTAGTATGCCGTGCCTGCAGCGACCGTGTAGTATGCGATGAGGCGCAGGATGTCGTGGAGCACCACGCCAATCAGGTTCGGGTTGGTGACGATGTTTCTGCCCATCGCCTTGAAGGAAATCTTCTTGCCTTCCGATTTAGTCTCGGTGTCGTAGCCCTTCGTGGCGAAGAAGCAGATCGCCATCGCGATGATGTAGATGAGCGACACGATAGCGGCGCAAATCGAGTAGGCGAGCACGCCGCTCACAAGTGCCGCGAGTGCGGTCGTGATCAGCGGCACAAGCTTCGACGCGATCACGCGGCCAAGAGCGGCGCCAGCACCAAGGCGGCCCGACAGGAACGCGCGCTCGGAAGGCTCGTCGGTGAGCACGTTGGTCATGCTGCGAATGCCCGCGTACGTG
Source organism: Coriobacteriia bacterium (assembly GCA_030540225.1). Classification (GTDB taxonomy): domain Bacteria; phylum Actinomycetota; class Coriobacteriia; order Coriobacteriales; family Eggerthellaceae; genus Ellagibacter. The sequence goes on from JAUNWQ010000013.1 coordinate 25,600, forward strand.
ATGTTCCAGCAGAAGTGGCTCACGACATAACCGATGCTGATGACGATGCCTGCCACAACGTCGCCGCCCACCTTGGTGAAGCACATGATGAAGAACACCATGGCGATGATCGGAGCGATGATGAGCCAAGGGCGGTACTTGCCCTTCTTGAAGTGGAACTTGTCGATGAACACGCCCGCCAAAAGGGCAGACACGGTGTCGACTGCCGATGCGCTCGCGGCGATGACGCCGGAGATGGCGAGCGGCAGCTGCGCCACGTCAGTTAGGAAGAACAGGAAGAAGGCGGTCTCGAGAGTCGCGGCTATCGAGAAGCCTATCTCGGACACCCCCCAGACGGAACGTATGGCAGTGTTGATTCTTGGCATAGTTTCTCCTCCTTAGATTGGACGCTATCCCCTTATGCGCCCGTTTTCAGCTGTGTATGTCAACCGCCTTTGCAGACGGGGTAAGCTTTTTGGAGGGGCGGGTTTTGGGATAAAGAACACCCGCCCCAGCGATGCTGCCCCTTCGTTGAAATTCGAGGGAAGAAGGGGCTTTTAGAGAGCGGAGGGGATGGTCTCTCGCTCGGGCTTAGCTTATAGGCCTCGCGCACATGAGTCAGTGGGCATGGGGCATACGAAAGAAATGGAACCCGTTGTGCTTCTTGCAAGACGTGCACGATGGGAGTGAAATCTTATTGTGCATTTTGCATAATAAGATTGTCGAAAAGCGTGGCTTTCGACTAAAGCAATCGGACGGGAGATAGGCCATTATGGGATGCGGCGCAATGGCTTTATCTGAGGGGGTAGGTCATGGGTGTTTCGCTGAACATCATGAAGCGCGAACTTGAGGCTATGGGGAACGTCTCAATCTCGTCTGACGGGAGTCTTAATTTTGAAAATGCCCGTCTTTATCTGGGGGAATCGTCGATTGCGGGGGACGATATCCTCTACGTTTGCTCGACGAGCGAAGACTGCGAAAGCGTTCGAGGCTACGGCCGCCATGCAGCTTTCGTGGACCATCACGCGACCAAGCCCGACTCGACCGCCGTGCTTTCCGTCACGGGGGGAGAGGGAACGCTCCAGGTATTCAACGCGTTGCTCGAAATCTTCTATCGATTCGGGATGTGGGAGCGCAATATGGATGAGGTGCTCGGCCGCGGCGGCGGGCTTCAAGAGCTTATGGATGTGAGCGAGAAGATGCTGCGCAACAACGTCGTCGTAGTTGATCCGGCCCTCAAGCTTTTGGCCTACACCAAGGGGACTCCCTGTGACGACCCGATTACGATGGAGCTGATCGAGCACGGTTACCATACCGAGGAGAACATCCGGAAGTTCCAGCTGCACAAGCGCTTCAAGCCATGGGCGAAAGAAGACGGCTTCATCGTCAACGATACGCTCTCCATCTGCAAATACGTCACAGTTGTGAGGTCGTTTAAAACCAAAACGAGCTTCAGCCTCATCGTCGTCATGATGTGCAACGAGCTTTCCCCCTGCGACTATCTCTACGATACGTTCGACCTTTTCCTCTCGAGGGTCAAACGCATTGCCGAGCGCGAATACCCGGAAGACAAACCCTCGGGTAACGCGGTCGACACGTTCCTTCATGATCTTCTTTTGGGTCGCGAGAGTAACGAGGCTACCATTCGCGAGCGATGTAAGCTCGTGGGTATTCCGCCAGAAGCGCGGTTTTGCCTGTTAGCGATTCCCGTTACCGAGGATATGTCTCCCTCGCGGCTTCTTTCCGACCTGGTCACGATGGTGGCACCGGCGAAAGTTACCCTTTTTGACGGCTGCGTCGCGGTGTTGTGCTTCAACTGCCTCTCTCCGCAGTGCGCGCTGCATTGCGAGGTCGGTTCGTGCCCAAGGGGGCATAAATCTATTTCCTCGCGCATCAACGAGCTCATGGAGAAAATGGACCTTATCTGCGGACGCAGTTCCAAGTTCACAAATCTCGCTAAGGCTTCCATTGCCTATCGACAGGCGCGCGAGGCTGCCCGGCTTGGGGCGAAGGCCAAGCTGGGCGCTCATAAGCTGCCGATTTCGTTCAACTGGAGCCGTATCTTCTCGTTCGATCGAGCCCAAATCGCCTTTATCGCCGACAAAATGGGAGATGACCTGCCGCTTTTGAATTCAACTTATGCGAGCGTCGTCGTTCGCTCTATCGCAAAAGACGACGCCGAGCGGGGCACTGACAACTATCAGTTCCTCTACGAGTACCTCATGTGCGAACGCCGCGCGAACATCGTTGCTGAGAAGCTTCATATGCATCGCAACAACGTGAAGTATCGCATCGATCGTATCGAGGGTGCGTACGGTATCGACACGTCCGATCCCGCCCTTCGCTTCGCGCTGCTCTTTGCGTACCGCTTCGACGACATCAAGATTATGCAAAATGCACAATAGAATTTATCGAAGACGGTGATTCCAGCCCCATGATTTACGCTGCGGCGCGCCGTACTCTTCTCGATGTCAGCACGGCACGGGAGAGAGTGCCGCAGAACAGGGGAAAGGATAGTCACCATGGCCATCAAAAAACATGAGGAAATCCGTCTCAACGTGAAGCCGATTTTCTTGACGCTGTACCACGAGTACGTGTTCGAGGGACCGTGCCGCTTCGGCGAGGGCATCCAGCTTGAGAAGGAATTCGACCTCCATATGGCCGCCGAGAAGTTCAAGGGTTGGTATGCCCAGCTCCAGGCCGCTATGCCGGAGAACGTTGTCAACCTGCTCGAGCCCGTCAAGGTCGAGCGCGACGAGAACTTCCTCACCAAAGACGAGATGATCGACAAGCTTGCCGAGGGCAGCGAAGAAGTCGACCTGTACTTCATCGGGTATGCGAGCCGCCCCTATGATTTGGCCCTCGAGTTTGCACAGCGCGTCGGCAAGCCCTGCGCCATCACCCAGGCATGCTGCGCGTCCGCTATCACGTCCGCCGAGTTCCTTGCCCGCGGCCTTGAGTTCTACTCCTTCGAGGATTGGGAGGACGCCACCGAGTACATGACCGTCCTGCGTGCCCGCAAGGTCATGAAGGACTCGAAGATCCTCGCTGCGACCCGCATGACGAGCACCGTTTCGGTGAGCGCGCCCGACTCGATCATCGACCCGGAGAAGATCACCGAGCGCTTCGGCACTCGCATCCGTTACGTCTCCGCTCACGAGCTGCTCGACCAGATTTCCTACGACGACCCGATGGAGAACTACTGCACGCCGGGTCGCAAGGGCTTAAACCTCACCGCCGAAGACGAGAAGATCATCGACAAGGAAACCGACGAGCTCATCGCAGGCGCTGAAGAGTGCGAGATGACGCGCGAGATGGTCAAGAAGTCCGTCGAAGCCAACTACGGCATCCAGAAGTTCCTCGACGCCTACGAGTGCAACTGCTTCACCGCCCCGTGCCCCGACCTGTGCGCGACGCGCCGCCTGAACCAGAAACAGTTCACGATGTGCCTGAACCACTCGCTCAACAACGAGCAGGGCATCCCGTCCGCTTGCGAGTACGACCTGGGCGCCGTCGTTTCCAAGCTGATGCTGCAGGCCATCGGCCGTCGCCCGTCCTACATGGGCAACTGCTTCACGAGCCCGGTGCGCCATGGTGTGCGTGCTCAGCTGCCCAAGGCGCTGTTCTTCACGCCCGAGCATGTTGACCAGAAGATGGAAGAGCTCGGCGACATCCCCAACGTCGTCCTGACTTTCCACTCGGTGCCGAACCGCCGTTGGGAATCCTTCGACGAGGACTTCCGCCCCTACGCGATCCGTTCCTTCGCCCGCTCCGGCTTCGGTGCGACGCTGCGCTACAAGTTCGAGGAGGACGCCGGCCAGACGATCACGATGTGCCGCGTCGACCCGAACGTCGAGAAGCTCTTCGTCGCGAAGGGCAAGATCATCACCTCCATGGGCTACGATCAGACCAACTGCTCCATGGGCGTGTTCTTCCAGGTGAAGGATTCCAAGGACTTCTTCAAGAAGCAGGCCGCCATCGGCAACCACATGCCGCTGATCTACGGTGACTTCGAAGAGCAGGTCATCGAGCTCGGCGAGCTGCTCGGTCTGGAAATCGTCCAGGCGTAAATCGAGCCAACGAGAAGGCGTATCACGCGCCGAACGCCAAGCCCGCGGCGCCGCAGTCGACGTCGCGGGCTTGTTCTTTCCCGAGTTCGGGGCTCGGGTCGGCAAGAAAGGGGATGGGGAACGTGAAGGCTCCTGACGAGATCCAACAGGAATTCATCGACGGCTTCGTCGCTGCTGGTGACACGTTCGAGCAGTTCGATTACCTTTTGCAGCTATCGGCGCAGCTCGAGGAACTTCCCGAGGAGCGCAAAGTGAAAGAAGTGCTCGTTGAGGGGTGTCAATCGCAGGTGTGGCTCTATCCCTCGTGGGAGGGCGCGGCGCCGGGGGAGGGCTTCGCGCTTGACGGCGACAGCGACACGCTCATGGTGCGTGGTGTGATCTACCTGTTCCAGCAAATGTTCTCAGGACAAGATGCGCAGGCGATTATCGAGTGCCCCGTGCGTTTCGTGGAAGAGACCGAGCTCGTCTATATTTTCGACGCGAAGCGGCAGGCGGGCGTTTCCGCAATCGCGTCGACTATCAAGGATTTTGCGCGCAAGGCGCTTTCCGATAAGGAGGAACCTCATCATGGCTAGCACGGTGACGCTGAAAGATCGCCTCGATATCGCGGCGAAGGACGCTGAAGCTGCGCAGGAGAAGATCACGTCGGGCACGCTTGGCCGCGAGGCGTTTCGCCAGGAGGTGCGCAACTATACGCTCGCCAAGTTCTTCCTGACCGAAGACGAGGTGCGGGCTTTGGGCACGGAGGACATCTTGAAACTCGCCGACGAGAGCGTCGAGAAGCTTCTGCGCCAAAACGATAAGAGCGTGAAGCTTGCGGAAGGTTCGACCACGTGCACCAACCAAAGCTCGACCGACATCAAGAAGGTGCTTTTGTCCTTGACTCTCCAGCGCGCGCTGAACGTTCGCTTCACGCCCGAGCAGTCTGCCGACCTTGAGACAATTACGCAGCTCGCAGACGCGCTTTTCGATGCGAAGGACGACCCGTCCATGCGCAGGGACTCCTGATGAACTAGAATGCTCGGCATGCGATGATATGCTGGGGCGGAAGGGGTGGCGAACATGGATGTGGAGCGCGTACGTGAGGATTTCCCGATTTTGGGACAGCAGATTCACGGCCATCCTCTCGTGTATTTGGACAACTCGGCGACGACGCAAGTTCCCGAGCAGGTGCTCTCCACTGTTGCCGAGCACTATCGGACGAGCAACGCGAACGTGCATCGTGGGATGCATTATCTGGCGCATGCCTCGACCGACGCGCTTGAGCATGCTCGGGAGACGGTTGCCCGCTTTGTCGGCGCGGCCGATTCGTCGTGCGTGGTGTTCACGCGAGGCACGACCGACGGCTTGAACATGGTGGCCCGCGGCTTGGCGCACGAGCTCGGGCCAGACGATGCTGTTGTGGTGAGCCTTATGGAGCACCACTCCAACTATGTTCCCTGGCAGCAGGCGTGTTTTGCCAAAGGCGCCGACTTCCGCGTCGCTGGGCTCACCGCCGAGGGCGACCTCGATGAGGCCCATTACGCGGAGCTGCTCGCCGATGGAAAGGTGAAGATTGTTGCGATGACGGGGTGCTCGAACGTGCTCGGCACCGTGACCCCTGTGAAGAGGCTTGCCAAGATGGCCCATGATGCGGGCGCTTTGTTCATGCTCGACGGCGCGCAGATCATGCGCCATGGAGTGGTCGATATCGCGGATCTCGGTGTCGACTTCCTGTCCTTTTCGGGCCACAAGATGATGGCGGGCACAGGCATCGGCGCGCTTTGCGGCACGCGCGACGCGCTCGAGATGCTCGCCCCCCGCGATTTCGGCGGCGAGATGGTAGGGAATGTGACCCAAGCGCTGACCACCTGGGAAGAGCTCCCCTTGCGCCTAGAGGCGGGCACGCCGAACTACGTGGGCGCTATCGCGCTCGGCGCGGCATGCGACTACCTTTGCGCTTTGGGTCGCGAGGAGATTGCGGCATATGAGTCCGAGCTGGTCGACCATGCAGTTCGCGTTCTCGGGGAAATCGAGGGGCTTCATATAGCGGGCTCGCCGAAGGAGCGCGCGGGCCTCGTCTCGTTCACGATCGACGAAGTGCACCCGTTTGATTTGTGCACGCTCATCGATGCGCGCGGTGTCGCCCTGCGCAGCGGCCACAACTGCGCGCAGCCTGTGCTCGATTGGCTGGGAACGAGCAGCGTGGCGCGACTGTCTCCGGCATTCTACAACACAACAGCCGAAATCGACTTTGCCGCGAGTCAGATAGACCGTGCCGCGCAGATGCTTCGAGCCGCACGGTCCCGCAAGTAAGACTACTGCGTTCCATCGCTGAACGAGATTGTGCCCGCCTCGCCATCAACGATGCGGCCGATCTTCCAAGGTGCGCGTCCTGCCCGCCGCTTGAATTCCCGCTCGAACACCTCTGCCTGGTCTGGGGGGATGGCCGCCAAGATGCCGCCCGAGGTCTGTGGATCGCAGATAACCCCCATGCGGTTGTCGAACTCGTCGTCGTCGAGCGTGCCCTGCCGCACGTATTCCTCCGCGAGGTCCATGATGGAAAACGCCCGGTTGGGGCGGCAATACGCGCACGAGAGCTCCCATACGCGCTCGAAGGTGGGGATGGCGCCGAAGCCCAACTCCGCCGCCACGTTCGACGCTTCGAGCATCTCGTGAAGGTGTCCTGCCAGGCCGAACCCCGTCACGTCTGTTGCTGCATGGACGCCCGCTGCGACCATCGCCTCGCCGCCTGCTATGTTGAGCTCCATCATCGATTCGACGGCCGGTCGGAACTCCTGCTGGGTGACGAGCTCGTTTTTCACGGCCGCGCTCATGATCCCTGTGCCGATTCGCTTGGTGAGGTAGAGGATGTCTCCTGCAACCGCGCCGCCGTTGCGCACGATCTTGCTCGGATCGACGGTGCCGAACACGCACAGGCCGTATTTCGGTTCCTCATCATCGATTGTGTGGCCGCCTGCCACGAAAGCCCCTGCTGCATTCGCCGTGTCGGCGCCGCCGCGCAGAATCTCGCCTGCGACCTCGGCGCCGAGCTCGCTGTCGAGAGCGAGCAGGTTTAGGGCCACGTGGGGACGGGCCCCCATCGCGAACACGTCCGAAAGTGCGTTCGCCGCCGCAACGCGTCCGAACTCGTAGGGGTCGTCGACGACAGGCGTGAAGAAATCGACCGTGAGCACGGCAGCCGTCGTCTCGTTGATTTCCCATACTGCCGCATCGTCGCTCGTTTCGAACCCGAGGAGGAGCTTGTCCTTGTCAGGCAGGTCGATTGCGGGGGAGAGGCAGTGCAGCGCATCTTCGAGGTCGCCCGGACCCCACTTTGCCGCTCAACCGCCCTTGCTGGTGAGCTTCGTCAGCGCAACTTTCTCCTTGTCGCTCATGGACAGTCTCCTATCTTTAAGTCGTTGCATTTTTAAGCCTTTTATCGAATGCTTATGGATGCAATGCAGATTCTGGCGGGCAGGGTTGCCGACATG
>JAUNWQ010000113.1 GCA_030540225.1 Coriobacteriia bacterium
GGATTGGGCGGCGTGCGGCGCGCCGCCGGCCGCGAATTAATCAGCGCTTCCTTAGACACCCAGCACATGCACCGCTACCCGCACGAGTTTTCGGGCGGTCAGCGCCAGCGCATCAACATCGCCCGCGCGCTTTCGCTCGGACCGAAGCTGCTTGTATGCGACGAGCCGGTTTCCGCGCTCGACGTGTCCATCCAGGCTCAGGTGCTCAACCTCTTCGGGAGGCTGCAACGCGAGCTCGGCTTGACGTATGTCTTCATCTCGCACGACCTGAGCGTCATCAAGCACATTTCCGACCGTATCGCCATCATGTATCTTGGCCAGGTGGTAGAGCTCTGCGATGCCGAGGGTATCTACGAGGAGCCGCTCCATCCTTACACGCAGGCGCTCCTGTCCGCAATTCCTCCCACGAGCCCGTTCGAGGAGAAGCACACCATCGCGCTCACGGGCGATATCCCAAGCCCCATCGGGGACATGAAGGGTTGCCCGCTCGCGTCGAGGTGCCCGCATTGCACGGAGCGTTGCAGGACGGAGCATCCGGCCTTGGTCGAGGCGCGTCCTGGGCACAAAGTGGCCTGCTTCCTGTACGAATAATCGATCGACATATCCGGCAGCCCTTCCTTTTCAAGGTGAGGGCTGTCTTTGAATGAGAGGAGACGTATGGAACCGGTTGAAGAGCGTTTTTTGCGCTATGTGAGGATCAATACGCAGTCCTGCGCGGGTCAAGAAGCCATCCCGAGCACTGCATGCCAGTGGGATCTTGCGAATATGCTGGTCGAGGAGCTGCGGGCCCTCGGCGTGGAAGACGCGAGCGTCGATGAGCACTGCTACGTAATGGGGCATATCCCCGCTAACCTTCCCGAAGGCACCACTGCTCCGGCAATCGGTTTCATCTCCCATATGGACACCGCCACCGAGACGAGCGGCGAGGGCGTGAATCCCCGCATCGTCGAGAACTACCAGGGCGGCCCCATCGTCATCAACGAAGAGCTTGGCATGGTACTCGACGAGGAGCACTTCCCTACGCTTGCGAAGCATATCGGCGACGATCTTATCGTGACCGATGGCACCACGTTGCTCGGCGCCGATAACAAGGCGGGCGTGGCGGAGATCATGTCGCTCGTGGAGTACCTGCATGAGAACCCCGACACTCCCCATGGACCGCTCTCCATCGGCTTCACCCCTGATGAGGAGGTGGGTCGCGGTGCCGATCTCTTCGACGTGGAGAAGTTCGGTGCCGAACTTGCCTACACGGTCGACGGCGGTGAGCTCGGCGAGCTCGAATACGAGAACTTCAATGCCGCGAGCGCTGTCGTGAAGATCGCGGGTAAGGTGGTCCATCCCGGTTCCGCGAAGAACCGCATGCGCAACGCCGCGCTTCTGGCCTGCGAATTCGCCGCGCTCCTTCCCGCGACCGAGATTCCCGCGACCACCGAGGGTCGCGAAGGATTTTTCCACCTGGGCTCCATCGAGGGCGATGTGGCGACGGCCACGCTCGACTACATCATCCGTGACCACGATCACGAGCGCTTCGAGGAGCGCAAGCGCATCATGGAGCAGGCGGCGGCGCTCATGAATGCCCGCTACGGCTGCGAATGCGTCGCGCTTTCCATCGTTGATCAGTACTACAACATGAAGGAGCAGATCCTGCCCCACATGGAACTTGTCGATTTTGCGCGCGAGGCGATGGAGGACACGGGCATTGAGCCGCTCATCATCGCCGTGCGCGGCGGCACCGACGGCGCGCGCCTTTCCTACATGGGTCTTCCCTGCCCCAACCTGTGCGCAGGGTGCGAGTATGCCCACGGGCCCTTTGAGCATTGCTCCGTGCAGGCACTCCAGAAGATTTCCAACATGTTGGTCGCCCTCGTTCAGAAGTTCGTGAAGCCTGCGGCATAGCGCCAACCCTCTTCGGTAGCGGAAACTCTTTTCGTTGAAGCGGTATTGCTGAAGGAGGCAATCGAATGATGGAACGTGATGAGCGGTCGGCGCGAGCGAGCGTTTATGCCAAGAAGCTTGCGCGCATGATTCGCGTGAGGACGGTTCAGGAGCCGGGCAATGCGCGGTCCTTCGAGGATTTTCATGCTCTTCTCGAAGAGCTGTTCCCCGCCGTTTTCGAGCGGTGTGAGCTCAAAATGTTTGGGAGCGATGGGGGGAGCCTGCTCTTCTGCTGGCGCTCTGCGTGCGCTGACGAGGAAAAACAGCCTGCCCTGCTCCTTATGAGCCACCAGGACGTTGTCGATGCAGAGGGCCCTTGGACCCATGAGCCTTTCGGCGGAGAAATCGCCGAAGGTCGCGTCTGGGGGCGCGGCGCCCTTGATATCAAGGGCAATCTCCTGTGCATCCTGCAGGCTCTTGAGGAGCTTATCGAGGCGGGCTTTTCCCCTGCCTTCGATATTTACGTCGCCTCGAGCGACTGCGAGGAAATCGGCGGAAACGACCTTGTTCCGAGCTGCCTGAAGGAGCAGCAGGTCGACATCGACCTGCTCGTCGATGAGGGTCCATGCGTCGTCCGCGGCGAGGACGGCTCACTCATAGCGCAGGTTGCCGTGGCCGAGAAAGGCCAGGCTGTCTTCAAGTGCAGCGCCTTTGGGCCGGGTGGCCACGCCATGAACGTCGGCAAAAACACGCCGCTTGTGCGCTTGGGTGCGTTCATGGCCGAAGTCGATGCCGCGAACCTGTTCGAGGGCGATGCGCGCCCCGACCTTCTCGATGCGTCGGGAACCACCGTTGCGTTCACCATGGCGGGCGCATCGAGCGTGCCCAATGTTGTCCCGCGCGAGGCGTGGGCGGTGTGTGACGTGCGCTTGGCTCCTGGCCGGACGGCGGAATCGGCCCGCGAGGCCCTCGAGGCAATTGCCAAGCGCCACGATGTCGAGGTGACGCTTGACAAGAGCACGCCGCCAAGTCCCGTCTCGGATACGAGCGGGTATGCATATGCCCAGGTCGAACATGCGATTTCTTCGGTATATCCCAGAGCGGAGCCGCGTGCGGTCCTGCTCTCGGGCGGAACCGACACCAAACATTTCACCGAGGTCGCGCCGTGCTGCATACGCTTCACGCCGATGCTCTTCTCGGCGGAGCAAACCGCGACCATCCATGGAATCGACGAGAACATCGATTGCGCTGCCCTGCCCTTCGGGGTCGACTTCTTCAAGACGCTAATCGAGGATAGGATGAGCCGATGACTTCAACGAATTGCAACTCGAATGTGGATACCTCGCGCCGATGGAGCCTCGATGCGATCTACAAAGGCTTCGATGACAAGGCGTATGTGAAAGACTGCGAGAAGTTTTCCCAGCTCATCGATGAATATATCGCAGCACTTGCACCAATCGAGCGCGGTGAGCGAACCTTTGACGTTAAGGCGCTCTGCGAATTCCTTAAGCGCGAGGAGGAGCTGTGGCTGATTGGCAAGGACCTTCATGAGTTCACCTATCTGCGCAGCGCCGTTGATGCAGGCGACAAGCAGGCTCTCTCGGCGATGGCCGCCCTACGCAAGGGCTACGGGAAGATGGCGCGCCCGAGTCTCTTCGTTCGTCGCTGCACGGCGGGTCTTGAGCTCACCGAGGAAGATTTCTCCGTATCTTCCCTCCTCGCTGACTACCGCTTCGTGATCGGGCAGATGAGGCTCGAGGGCGCTCACCAGGGAAGCTCCGATGCGGAGGACGTCTTTGCTCGCATGCAGGGATGCGCGGGAGATGCGTGGATTGACCTGCGCTCGAGCCTGGTCGGTTTCGCGACCGCGCGGCTCGACGGGAAGGAGCTCACGCTCACCGAGCTGCGCAACCTTGCCCGTTCGACTGACGCGGAGACGCGTAAGAAGGCCTTCGATGCCGAAATCGAGTGCTCGAAAGCCATCTCGGTGGGTGTCGCCGCGTCGCTTAACGGCATCAAGGAGCAGGTCATCCTGCAGTCGGAGATGCGCGGGTTCTCCTCCCCGCTCGATATGGCGCTCTTTCAGTCGCGGATGAGAAGCGAGACGCTCGATGTGCTGTGGGAGGTCGTGTCGGAGCATTTGCCGACGCTTCAAGCCTATCTGAAACGCAAAGCGGAGATTCTTGGGCACGAAAGCGGACTTCCGTGGTGGGATTTCTTCGCCCCGGTCGTGAGCGAATCGTCGGATGCGCCCTCGTTTACCATTGAATCGGCGCGCGCGTACCTGGTCAAGCATCTGGGAAGCTTCTCTTCCGAACTCGGCGAGCTTATCGAGCGAGCCTTCGACGAGCGCTGGATCGACTTCGATCCTCGCCCGGGAAAGAGTGGCGGTGCCTTCTGCCGCAACCTCTCCAACCAGCGTCAAAGCCGCGTGCTCACCAACTTCGATGGCACGCTGCGCGCGGTCGACACGATCGCGCACGAGCTCGGGCATGCCTTCCATGGGCAGCAGATTGAAACGAAACGACCGCTGAACAGGTGCTATACCATGCCTGTCGCCGAGACGGCCTCGAACTTCGACGAGCTTGTGCTCATGAGCGCCGCCATCGAGGAGGCGAAGACGACCGAGGAGCGCATTGCGCTTCTGGACGCGAGGCTTTCGGATGTCGCTCAGACGGTGTGCGATATCTTCTCACGATTCCTTTTCGAGAAGTCCGTCTTCGAACAGCGCGCCGAGAAGTACCTCGTCGCCGAGGATCTCTGCCGTTTGATGGAGGATGCCCAGAAGAAGGCGTACGGGTCCGCTCTCGACGCCGACGCGCTTCACCCCTACATGTGGGTGAACAAGGTGCACTACTACATGACGACGCTCAGCTACTACAACTTCCCCTACACGTTCGGCTTACTGCTCGCGCACGGGCTGTATGCGCGCTATCAGGAAGTGGGCCCGTCGTTCGTCGAGTGCTACAAGGCGTTCTTGAGCGCCACAACGACCGATACGGTCGAGGGGGCGACGGCCGTTGCCGGCGTCGACGTGACGACGCGCGAGTTCTGGGAGAGCAGCTTTGAGGTGATAGAGGCCCAGGTCGCCGAGTTCCTGTCGCTCACCGAGTAAAGAAAAAGACCCTCGGAGGGTTGTTTTCCCGCGTTGAGCGGACTCCTTCCGAGGGCGCATTGTATTGCTGTCCCGCTTTCG
>JAUNWQ010000014.1:0-7662 GCA_030540225.1 Coriobacteriia bacterium
CAGGGCTGGCACTTGCGGTTCCCGCTCGAGTTGGCTTCGGCCTGCCGCAGGGATGGCGCTTGCGGATCGTCGCCCAGCTTGCCCCCATCGGCGGGTTCGCCCAAATCTTCGCTTTGCGCCGCTCGCCCCGTCCACCGAAATCGCAAATCGGATAAGATGGTGGGCAGCTTGAGGGGGCCAAGTCGGACGTGCAGCGGTTATACTCAAGCAAGATGATGAAAAAACGCGAAGGGACTTCAAGATGATCGCATGGAAGTATTCGGATGCGAAGCTGTGCGGCCTCCTTCCCGAGCTTGCGGAAGATGCCAACAAGTATACGCGCGGGAAGGTGTCGCTCGTTGCCGGCTGCTCGCGCTATCCCGGTGCCGCCGCTCTCGCCGCCTTGGCATCTCAGCGTATGGGGGCGGGGTATACCGAGGTCATCTGTGCGCCGAAGTCGGTCGATGCCGTTCGCGCGGTCAGCCCCTCCCTTGTCGTCCGCTCGTGGAAGAACCTTTCCCCTAGCGATTTCCCGCCAACTCGGGCGGGTCATCCGTCGGCGTACGTCTTAGGCCCTGGCTTCGACGCGTCGAGCGGGTCGTGCGAGAAGCTCGCCTTCACCGTGATCGAATCGACCTGCGCGCCACTTGTGGTAGACGGGGGTGCTCTTGCCTTCCTCGCCACGAAAAAGGGCCGCAAGCTCGTCCAAGAGCGGTTCGTGTCCGGGCTCGAGACGATCGTGACGCCCCATGCGGGTGAGGCGGCTCGGCTTGCCGCCCCCTTCGGTTTCCCGACCGACGATGCTGACGAGCTCGCACGCCTTATCTCGCTTGCGTATGGTGTGACGGCGCTTGTTAAGGGGCCTAAGAGCTTCATCTCCGATGGCGAGACCACCGCGGTGATGGACGAGGGGACGCCTGCGCTCGCGAAGGCCGGCACGGGAGACGTGCTTGCGGGTATGATCGGCGCGCTCCTCGCGCAAGGGCTCGCGCCTTTCGATGCGTGCGTGCTCGCGGCGACGTTTCACGCCCGGGCGGGCCGTCTTGCCGCGTCCGAGCTCTCCGAGCGATGCGTCGTGGCGGAGGACCTGCCGCGCTATCTTCCCCTGGTGGTTCGGGAACTCGAGGCGCTTAAGAGCCGCTTGAGCGAGCGGGAGTTGTACACACGTTATTCTGCAAGTGTGTAATAGCTATTCACCGCGGCGAACGTGCGCGGTAGAATGTGGCTGTTGCATGAGGGCGCGGCGCGCTGACCACGGCGAGGTGCCCATCGATATCAAAGGAGGTCGATCGTTATGGCAGAATCGAAACGTCACGATTGGGGGCTTATCGTCGCAGGTGCGCTCCTCGTGCTCCTCGCGATTTTCATCACCGCGTTTCCCGGGCTCACGTTGGCGACGATTACGGCGATACTGGGCGCTGGGTTTCTCGTGAGCGGCATCCTCGACCTTGTGGGCTATGTGCGTCTGAAGGGGAACCTGTTCACCTCGCCTTCGCCCTGGATGATCGTGTATGCGGTCCTCGACATCATCATCGGCATCATGCTGCTGCTGCACCCGATCGTCTTCGCGGGCGTCGTGTCGTGGCTTGTGGGCATCTTCGTTGTGGCATTCGGCGTCATCGAGGTCATCGGTGCGGTTCAGCTGCACAAATTCAGCATGCCGATGTGGGGCTGGATGGTGTTCTCGGGTATCGTGGACATCCTGTGCGGCGTGGTGTTCTTCGTCTACCCGGCGATGCTCGCTGTTTTCTTGGCGGTGTTTGTCATTATGCGCGGCGTTTCCCTTATCATGTACGGGTGGCGCGCCGACAGCGTGCTCATGTAGCGTCGCCCTGGCGGGCGGCCGCATAGCGAAACGGTATCAGGCCCCGGCATGCCCGGGGCCTTGTTCGTGAAGGGGACGGATATGCCCGAAGAGCAACAGAATCTGTTCAGCGGCGATGAATTGGCTGCTCAGGCAACCGATCCGGCAGCGCGCATCGAGGCGCTCCGCCGCGAAATCGAGCACAACAGCTATCTCTATTACGCCCTCGATGCGCCCGCGATCTCCGACGGCGCGTTTGACTCGCTCATGCACGAGCTGCGCGCGCTCGAGGCGGAGCATCCGGAGCTCATCGACCCGTCGAGCCCGACCCAGCGCGTGGGCGGCTACGTCGGCGATCAATTCGCGCCCATCCAGCACGAGCGTCGCATGTACTCGCTCGATGACGCCATGGACGCTGGCGAACTCGACGAATGGCTCGGTCGCGTGGAGGACTTCTTCGGCGAGATCCCTCCGCTTGTGTGCGAGCTGAAGATCGACGGATCGTCTGTTGCCTTCACCTTCGAGAACGGGCGCCTTTTGAAGGCGGCGACGCGCGGTGACGGCACGACGGGCGAGGACATCACGGTGAACGTGCGAACCGTGCGAGACGTTCCTCTGCGTCTGCGCGACGAGGCGCTTTCCGCCATTCGCGACACCGAAGAGCCTATCGAGCTGCGCGGCGAGTGCTACATGCCCAAGTCGAGCTTCGAGTCGCTCAACGCGGCGGCGGAGGCAAACGGCAAGTCGGGGTTCGCCAATCCGCGAAACGCTGCTGCGGGCAGCCTTCGCCAAAAGGATCCGCAGGTCACGGCACATCGTGACCTGTCGACGTTCGTGTATGCCGTGGGCGATGAGCGCAAGCTCGCGCTCGATACCCAGTGGGACCTGCTGCAATGGCTCAAGCGTGCGGGATTCCACGTGAATCCCGACATCGAGCTCGTCCATTCGGCTGAAGAGGTCCATGCATTCTGCGAGCGCTCGTTGGAGCGTCGCAACGCCCTGCCATACGAGATCGACGGCGTTGTGGTGAAGGTGAACTCGTTTGCGCAGCAGGAGGCGATGGGCTACACGGCGCGCGCTCCGCGCTGGGCGATTGCCTTCAAGTTCCCGCCCGAGGAGAAGACGACGCTGCTGCGCGATATCACGGTACAGGTCGGGCGCACGGGCAAGCTGACGCCCGTAGCCGAGCTCGACCCCGTACGCGTGGCGGGCTCCACCGTGGCGCGCGCGACGCTGCACAATGAGGATGAGGTGCGCCGCAAGGACGTGCGCGTGGGCGATACGATCATTGTGCGCAAGGCGGGCGACGTGATTCCTGAAATCTTAGGGCCCGTGCTTTCCCTTCGTCCAGCCGACGCACAGCCCTGGGAGATGCCGCGCGTGTGCCCGAGCTGTCAAAGCCCCGTTGTGCGTGAGGAAGGCGAGGTCGATTACCGCTGCATTTCCATTGATTGCCCAGCTCAGGCTGCCGAGCGCCTTATCCATTGGGCGAGCCGCGGCGCTATGGACATTGACGGCATGGGCGAGGAAATCATCGGGCGCCTTATCGAAAGCGGCCGCGTGACCGACGTCGCCGACTATTACACGCTCGATGTGGTCGAGCTCTCAATGCTCGACATGGGGCGCGTGAACAAGGACGGCGCGCCAATCCGCTTGGGCGAGACCGTGGCGAAGAAGCTCGTGGCGGCGATCGACGAGAGCCGCACGCGCCCGCTCGCCAGGCCTCTGTTCGGCCTGGGGATTCGCCATGTGGGAAAGACAATGGCGGAAGCGCTCGCTGCGGCGTTCCCTTCCATCGATGCGCTCATGGCGGCAAGCGAAGAGGAGCTTGCTGCGGTCGAGGGTGTGGGTCCGAAGATCGCGCGCTGCGTGTACCTGTTCTTCCGCACGCCCGACAACGTGGCTGTGATCGATCGGCTGCGCAAGCACGGCGTGTCGCTGGAAGACGACGTGCAGGCTGTCGAGGAAGACGCGCTGCCGCAAACGCTTGCAGGGCTGACCTTCGTACTGACGGGAAGCCTCACGCAAAGCGGGATGACGCGCGACGAGGCGGGGGCTGCCCTTAAAGCGCGCGGCGCGAAGGTCTCGGGCAGCGTTTCAAAGAAGACAAGCTATGTTGTCGCAGGTGAGGCGGCGGGCAGCAAATACGACAAGGCAATAGCGCTCGGCGTTCCCGTGCTCGGCGAGGATGCGCTTCTGCACATTCTGGAAACTGGCGAGGTGCCTGTAGGGGAATAGCTGGGGAATAGCCGTAGGCTGTGCCGTCCCCCTCGGCATGATTCCCCCCCCAGCAAGATACGAGGCCCCTGCGAACTCGAGTTTCGCGGGGGCCTCGCTTGTATTTGCATGCAGCTTATTTCGCCGGCTTGATGAACATGGCATCGCCGAAGGAGAGCATACGGTAGCGGCTCTCGATGGCGTGGCGATATGCCGCCATAATGTGCTCGCGGCTCGAGAACGCGCTCACGAGCATCATGAGCGTGCTCTTGGGCACATGGAAGTTCGTGATGAGCCCGTCGATTACATGGAAGGTGCTGCCCGGCAGAAGATAGAGGCTCGTGGCGTCGCGATTGCGCGCCGTAATGGCGCCTTCGCCGCCGTTTGCCTGCGGATCCCAGGCGCTTTCCAGGCTGCGGGTCGACGTGGTTCCCACGGCGATGACGCGCCCGCCCGCCGCATGCGTCTCGTTGATGGCGTCGACAGTGGTCTGCGGTACGGTGTAGAACTCGGTGTGCATCTTGTGCTTGGTCGGGTCGTCCTCGTCCACGATGCGGAAGGTGTCGAGGCCCACTTCGAGCTCGACGGTTTCCCAACGAACCCCATTCGCCTTCAAGCGATCGATGAGCTCAGGCGTGAAGTGGAGGCCTGCGGTGGGCGCTGCCGCCGAGGCCTCGCGGCGCGAGTACACGGTTTGGTACAGCTCTTCGTCGCCGGCGTAGTTTTTGATGTAGGGCGGAAGGGGCGTGTGGCCAACGGCGTGAAGCGCCTCATCGAGCGAGGGGAGCGTCGTGGTGAGGCGCGCGATGCGCTCGCCTTTAGCGACCGACGCCTCGGCGTCCTGGCCTTCGCCCGCTGCTGCGTCGTTCTTCGCGCTCGCCCAGTCGACGACCTCGGCGGAAAGCGCGACGTTTCCCTGCTTGTCGGTGAAGTCGACCACCGCGCCGCTGCCTGGCTTCAGACGCTTGCCAGGGCGCACGAGCACTTCCCAAATGGCCTGCTGGTTGGGTGAATCGGTGAGGGCGTCGTCGAGATAAGGCTTTGCCTTCTCGCCTTTGACCTCGCGAAGGAGGAACACTTCCGCCTGACCGCCCGTGCCTCGTTTCGCGCCTAAAAGGCGTGCGGGCATGACGCGCGTCTCGTTTGCCACGAGCAGATCGCCTGGGCGCAAGTACTCCTCGATGTCGCGGAAGATGCGATCTTCGAGTTCTCCCGATTCGCGGTCCATTACCAACATGCGGCAGGCGTCGCGCACCGCCGCAGGTTCCTGCGCGATAAGCTCTTCGGGCAGGTTATAGTTGAAATCTTCAGTTCTCATGCTTGTTGCCCTTCGCTGTGGCCCTTCGCCTTCCTGGCCCCCTGCGCCCCGCTTCGCGGTGCTCGGGGTTCAACAGTCCACTGGACTGTTGAGGATGTTCGGCAGGCTTTCAGTGCGGCCCGCCTCCCTTCGCTGTGGCCCTTCGCCTTCCTGGCCCCCTGCGCCCCGCTTCGCGGTGCTCGGGGTTCAACAGTCCACTGGACTGTTGAGGATGTTCGGCAGGCTTTCAGTGCGGCCCGCCTCCCTTCGCTGTGGCCCTTCGCCTTCCTGGCCCCCTGCGCCCCGCTTCGCGGTGCTCGGGGTTCAACAGTCCACTGGACTGTTGAATAATTAAAGTCTTCAGTTCTCATGTAATAATCCTTTAATCGTCGCTTTGCGTTCGGTTAATCATCGATGTCGATGAACGCAAAGTCATCGATATCTTGGCGAGTGTGTATGATTCGCCATACGATAAGGTTCTCGCTGTTGAAAGAATAGAAAATGCGGTAGGGGCTGACAAGCCATGATCGGTACCCTTGGTGAGAAAGTCTTTCGTCGGCGAAGGGGAGGCCAAGCTCGGGCGTTTCGCAAAGGTGATCGATCGCTTCGACGATTGAATCATAGATTTTGCGGGCTGATTTCGGGACTTTCTGCACCTCACCTAGATAAATCACTATCGATTCTAAATCGTGTGCAGCGCGAGGACGGTAGAGGGGGGCAAGCATTTAAACGCCCCAATGTGCGAAGAGGCGCTCGATGGAATCGCCGACTGCCTGTTTCGTGAGCGATTCCGATCGATATTTCTCCTCGATTTCTGCTTCGCGGAGTTTCTGCGCATAGCGTTCGTGTCGCTGTTGCCCTTCGTACGCCTCGCAGTCGATAACCACGAGGCTTGCCTTGCCGTTCTTCGTCATGAAGATGGGCTGTTGGCTCTCGTGCGCCAATTCGCATACATCGTTTAGATTGGTGCGAAGGTCACTGATGGGCCTGATCTGCGGTATAGGCAATGGCATAGATTCCTCCTTAGAACGGAAGAAATTATAGCATAAATTTGTGCAAGATTTATACGTAAATACACTACTCTGATTTCTCCAACGCAAGCAAAGCAGCTCTCGTGGCGCCGACGATTTCGGGGTCCTCGCAGATGAAGAGCTTCTCGCCGATGAGCTCCTCGACCGCGCGTACCACGCCCGGGTTTTGGGCGACACCGCCCGTCATCATGTAGGCGCCTTCCAGGCCGACGCGCCTCATGAGCGAATACGCCTTGCCGGCCACGGCGCGGCAGACGCCTGCTGCGATGTCGGGTTTCTCCTCGTTGTTGGCGATGAGCGAGATGACCTCGGACTCCGCGAACACCGAGCACATGCTGGCGATTTCCAGGCGCTTCTTACTTTCGAGCGCTGCCGGGCCCAGCTCGTCGAGGCTGATCTCGAGTGAGCGCGCGATCATCTCGAGAAAACGCCCCGTGCCCGCCGCGCACTTGTCGTTCATCGCGAAATCGGTCACCTCGCCCGCGGCGTTCACATGGATGGCCTTGCTGTCTTGGCCGCCGATGTCGAGAATAGTGCGAACGTCGGGGTTGAAGTAGTGCGCACCTCGCCCGTGGCAGCTGATCTCGGTCACATTCTCGTCGGCAAACGGGATGCTCACGCGGCCGTATCCGGTGGCAATAGTGCATGCGACCTGGTCAGGCGTGATACCTGCGCGCTCGAGCACTTCGCGATACGCGCGCTCGGCGGAGGCGCCTGCCTTCGCGCCCGTTCTGATGACGACGCTCGCGACGATCTTGCGCGCCTCGTTCATGACGACGGCGTTGGTGGAAGTCGAGCCCGAGTCGAGCCCGACGACGAAGGTGGCGGCTGTGCTTATAGGTGAGCCTTTCAGGTTTGCGAGGTGTTCGGTTTGCGAGGCGCCAATTGACTCGAGGAACGCCTCGAGCCGTGTGAGCATCTGCCCGCGGCTTTGCGCGGTGCAATCGGTTTCGAGCGCGAGTATCGGCGCAGGCGATGTCCGTTTAAGGTCGCTGTACTCGTAAGAATACATGTCGCAAAATTGCACGGTGTGGTAGACCAGCCCGTCGACCTGGGGAAGGACGTGGTCGAAGAAGCCTTTGCGCGGGGATATGTCCCGCATGCGCGCGCAGGGAAGCTGCGTGAGCACGTCGTGCACGTACTGGGCAAGGGTGTCCGTTTTTCGGGGCACGAAGCGACGGATTGCGTTCGTGCAGGTGATGTCGAAGGCGATGTTCACGCCGTGCGCTTCGAGAATGCGTTTGATTTCAGCGTTCGCGCGTGCGCCTGCGATGCCTACGTTGGGCATCGTGGGGGAGAAGTGCGTCTGCGGTTGCAGGGCGTTGTCGAACTGC
>JAUNWQ010000014.1:7762-32276 GCA_030540225.1 Coriobacteriia bacterium
GGGGCGGCGGCTGCCGCGGTCGCGCTTCGCTCAGAAGCTTCGCAGCCTTCGCTCCGCGCGCCGGCGCCAGCCTTGTTGCGGTTGGGTTCGACCTGCGGGGCGGCGGCTGCCGCGGTCGCGCTTCGCTCAGAAGCTTCGCAGCCTTCGCTCCATGCGGCCGAGTCCGCCGCCTGGTTCCGGTCGTGGGAATCGACCTGCGGGGCGGCTGGCGCCGCGGAAGCACTTCGCTCAGAAGCTACGCAGACTTCGCTCCGCGCTTCGGCGTCGCCGGCCTTGTCGCGGTAGATAGAATCCTGCGAGACGGAGTCGAGCTCCAGGGTTGAGTCGCAGGTTCCTTCCGCAGGGCAAACGGTGCCGCCAAGCTGGGTGAACAGCTTCTCTTCCGAAAACGTTGCATTGGCGAATTCGCCGTACGCAGAAAGGAGCTTTCGCACGTTGCGCTCGAACAGCGCGCAGGCTGTCTCGCTCGTGTCGCGCGGCGCGTCGAGCACGTGGATGAACAGGTCGGGAGCTTGCGCGCGCAGGGCGTCGGCGAGGCGGCGCATGCTGTCGCAGCAGGTGGTCAGCACGATGCCGTCAAGGTTTCCCGAAAGGACGGTCTCGAACGTCGCCTTCGCGAAGCTGCATACGTTCGCGTGCATGCAGGATTCGGCAGCATCGAAGCTGACGAGGCTCTCATCAGGCTCGATGCGCTCCATATGCGCCCCCATCGCCTCGAGCGCCTCGATGGGGGCGTATTTGCAGACATATCCGATCCTCATCGTGCACCGCCCTTCGCCTCGACGCCCCCGCCCTGCGCGGCGCTTTCCCCACTGGAATCCCCGCCCTGCGCGTTGCTTTCCGCTCGCTTCGCCTCGAGCACCTCGAAGAATGCCTCGAGGCGCGTCTTTGTCTGCCCGTCGTGGCTGTTGCGCTCGTCGATGCCATCGCCGTCGAGCTGCAGAAGCGGCACGCCGGCTTCGTGCAGGTGCTCGCGCAAAAGGGCACTTCCGCCAGCGGACTGCTTGCATCCCCAGTGGCAGAAGTGGATGACGCCGTCGGCGTGTGTCGCGTCGAGCAGGCGGTCGACGAGTGCGAGCTTGCGTTCGTAGGGGCCGTTCATTGCGTTGCCGATGAGCTTTTTGGCGAGCGCGCGGAAGGGATCGGCGTCGGCGAGGTCGCTCATTGTGCAAAAGGCCATGTCGACGGCGACGATCTGATGGGCCGGGCTGTAGTCGAAGGCGGCTTTCAGGCTTTGTTGGTAGTACGGCATGAGGTGCACCCAAAGGATTTTGTCACCCTGCAGCCTCGGCGCGCGCTTGATGTCGTCAACCATGAAGCGCAAAAGATCGCGTAATTCCTCGCTTCCCGCCGAAAGCTGCATGGCGAGCACGAAGAATAGGTGGTGAATGAACTCTGCCGGGTAGAAGTGCTCCGCTTGCAGGCGCATGAATTCCCAGGCGAGGGTGTTAGTCTCGCGCTCGACTTCCAGAAGATGTGAAAGGCGGCTCTCGTCAAAGGGCACGCCCGTCAACTCTTCGAGGGTGTGCGTGAGCTCACGCAGTTGGTCGGCGAGGTAGTCCACCGATGCGTCGTCGCTGTCGTAGGGTACGTCGAGCAGCACCATGGGGACGTCCATCCGCTGACCGAGCTGGCGGAAGGTGCTCAGGTTGCCGTCGCAGGCGCAAGAGGTGGTCACGGCGAGCCGCGGCGCATGCAGTACGCCCGTCTCCATCATCCCCATGACCGTTTTGTGGTACGTGCACAGCGTGGGCGCGATGCCGGCCTCCTGCGCGCGGTCGATGAAGAACGGCGCGGCGTGGTATCCCGAGAAGAAGCTCGCCAGACATTCGACGCTCACGGTTCCCAGGCCGAAGCACTCCATGATTTCCACCGGCGCGAACACGTTGCCCCATACGTAGTTGTTTTCGTGTCCGAGCTGGTCAGACACGAGGCCGAGCGTGTAGGCTTCCAGCTTGTGGTAGCCACGCGCCGCATGGAAGTTGGGAAGATGGCGCGATCCCCAGGTGTTGCCGCGAAAGCCGATGAGGGCGTCTCGCCAGGCGCGCTCGGGGTCGGTCTCGCACGTGCGGCGCACGTGGTCCATGTAACGGTGTATGGGATCGGCGAAAGGTCTCACTCTGAAACTTCCTGTTTTGCCTGCTCGCGAAGCGATTTGAGAATCGCTCGCTTGCAGGCTTGCTTCTTGTCGTATGCTGCGCGGTCAGCGCGATGCTGTTTGAGCTCCGCCTCGGCGGCGGCGATTTCGGCGGCGTGCTCGGCGCGTTCTGCCTGTTTTGCGGCGGCTCGCTGCGCCTTGCGTTCTGCTCGCTCGGCGGTTGCTTCCTCGTCGCTTATGCGGCAACCGCAGTAATTCTGGCGATACATCCCGAGGGCGCGGCTTCGGCGCGTCGCCTCGTCGTAGTAGGGGCGGAAGTCTTCGAAGACGCCCTCGATCCCCTCTCGCTCGGCCGCCCGGCACACTTCTTCCTCGATGACCTTGGTGTATTGGTAGGGGCTTACGGAAAGCGTGGTGCCGATGCCGTCGAAGCCCTGCTCGGCAGCCACCCGCGCCGTCTCTTCGAGGCGTAGCCGATAACACGCGCGGCAGCGTGCCTCTCGGCGCGCGGGGTCGACGGAAAGGACGTCGGCGCGGAGGGGGGCATGCTCTCCTGTGGCCGATTGCGCTTCCTCGCGTGCGGCTCGGACGTCGGCGAGCGCTGCGTCTCCGATGCGCCCCGCAGCCTCTTCCCATCTGGCAGGGTCGTAAGGGCCCTCGATGACGGGAATGCCCTCGCTTTTCGCCCAATCCTCGAGCGTGGCGAGGCGGTGCGCGTACTCTTTGCGCGGCGCGATGTTTGAGTTCGCGTAGTAAATGGCGATATCGTGCCCCGCCGCTTGGAGAAGGCGCACGGGCTCGAGCGAGCACGGCCCGCAGCATGCGTGCAAAAGCAATTTCATCTGCGGCTCCTCTCGCCCTCGTGAATTCAACCCAATGATACTAGCACAGGGCCGAACTCAGCCCGTGCCGCCGCTGGCGAAACCGCCAAACCTCGATGTTTGCAAAGACGTGACGCGTATGCTTTCGCCCCTCGTTTTCCGCACTTTGCATGTTTGGCATCGCACTCGACGGCCGAGGCGTTCCACTCTTTTATACTGTTGTTCGTATCGAATGTGCGGTCCGCCCGTTGGGGCGGCCTTTTTCTGGGAAGGGTCTTTCATGGCGAACACGTCATATCGCGCGATATTGTTCGACCTCGACGGCACGTTGTGCCCGATGGAGCTCGATGAATTCTTGGGCGGGTACTTCAAGGACATCGCCCGTTTTGCGGCTGAGCAGGGGGTCGACGGCGAGAAGTTCGCGCATGCGTTCGGTGCGGGCGCTTCCGCTATGGCTAAGCGCGAACCCGGCGGGAAGACGAACTACGATGTGTTCTGGGACGCGTTTTTTGCCGTGCTCGATCGCGACGCGGCCGATTGGGATGCGATGTTCGCGGGCTACTACGAGACGAGGTTCGGCGCGATCGGCGAGGGCGTTCAGCCGAACCCGGCAGCGCGCCGTGCCCTCGAGGTGCTCGTCGCGAAGGGATATCCGCTCGTGCTCGCGACCCAGCCGATGTTTCCCCGCCGCGCGGTCGAGTGGCGTCTTGCGTGGGGCGGCGTGGGAGATGCGCCGTTTCGCTATATTTCCACGTATGAGAATTCCTCGGCGGTGAAGCCGCAGGTGGAATACTATGCTGAAATTCTCGCAAATTGCGGTCTTTCCGCTGATGAGGTGCTTATGGTGGGCAATAACACGCTTGATGACCTGGCGTCGGCAAAGCTCGGCTGCGATGTGTATCTGGTGACTGACCATCTTATGGACCCCGAGGGCCGCGGGCTTGAGGGCGTGAAACATGGCACGATGGATGAATTCGCTGCATGGGTGGATGGCCTTCCTACCTGTAGCGATCCTGCGACGTTTGAAGGGGGCGCGAAGTAACATGGCGCTTTTCGACTGCACGTGCGACGCTCAGAGCGGCAATGCCCGCGCGCTTACTTTCACGACGGCGCACGGCGATTTCCACACGCCCATGTTTATGCCCGTTGGCACGTCCGCCACGGTGAAAGGCATCACCCCGCCGCAGCTTCGCGACCTGAAATCCCAGGTGGTGCTTGCAAACACCTACCATCTCTCGCAGCGCCCCGGTGAGGACGTGGTTGCGGAAGCCGGCGGGGTGCACAAGTTCATGAACTACGATGGGCCGATGCTCACCGACTCGGGCGGGTTCCAGATTTTCTCGCTCGCCGATACGCGCAAGCTCGATGACGACGGCGTCACCTTCCGCTCGATTTACGACGGCAGCTATGTGCGCTGGACGCCCGAGGAGAACATGCGCATCCAAGAAGCGCTTGGCGCCGACATCGCCATGCAGCTCGACCAGTGCCCACCGTATCCTGCGACGCGCGAGTTCGTCGAGCGCGCGGTCGACTTGTCTGCCATGTGGGCCCGTCGGTGCCTGGCGGCGCACAAGCGGCCCGATCAGACGCTCTTCGGCATTGTTCAGGGAGGCATGAACCTCGACTTGCGCCTGGAGAGCATCCGCCGCTTGCGCGAAATCGAGGACGAGAGCCTGGCTGCTGGCGGGCGCCGATTCGGCGGCTTCGGCATCGGCGGCTATTCGGTGGGCGAGGACCACGAGACGATGTTCGAGACGTTGGGCCAGGTAGCCCGCGCGCTGCCCGACGATCGCCCGCGCTATCTCATGGGTGTGGGCAACCCGACCACGCTTGTGCGAGCGGTGGGCGAGGGCGTCGACATGTTCGACTGCGTGCTTCCCACGCGCACGGCCCGCATGGGCACGGCGTTTTCGAGCCAGGGCCGTATGAACATGCGCAACGCCAAATATACGCGCGACTTCACGCCGCTCGACCCCGAGTGCTCATGCCCGACCTGCCAAAATCACACGCGGGCCTACATTCGCCATCTTGTGAAGCAGGACGAGATGCTCGGCGGCATCTTGCTTTCCATCCACAACCTGCATTACTTGCTCGACCTCATGCGCCGCGCGCGCGAGGCCGTGCTCGCCGATGCATACGCCGAGTTCGAGGCAGAATGGATGGCAAGCCCTGCGGCGAAGGACTACTAAGAAGCTACGGATTGCAGCAATTTGCAGCTCATACTCGCCGGGGAATGAGGGAAGATGCTTCGGTTCCTGCAAAGCTAAAACCGATTTTACTAAAACATTTTTAGTAAAATCGGTTTTAGTAGCGAGGGTTTAGCGGCTGCTAGCCATAATCACTCTTGGAATAAATCGGAACGGGTGCCGGTTCTTGAGGCGGTTAGAATCAACTGATTACCATCGATTGCATATACAAGCAACCAATCGGGCTTGATATGGCATTCGCGAAATCCAACGTAATTACCCGATAGGGCATGGTCGTGATTTCGATTTTCAAGCGGTTGACATGCACATAGCTTATCGAGAACGATCTCAAGTGCGTCAAGGTCATAGCCGCGTTTCCTGATTCGCTTGAGGTCTTTCTTGAATTGGGATGTCGGGACAAGTTTTAGTGGCATAGGCGTTACTTGTCGAGAGAGGAAAAAAGCTCACTTGCGCTATCGTAGGATTCTGCCTTTACCTTACCGGCCATGATGTCGCGTGCTTCACGCATTGCAGCCTCGGTAGTTGCGTTGTATCGCGGTTGTCGCACGTCAAACGGCAAGCCGCCTTCCATGATGGACTTATGCAGAAACACGTTGATTGCTTCAGTGAGGCTCATGCCTAAGCTGGCAAAAATTGATTCCGCATCGCTTTTGACCTCGGGGTTCACGCGCATGTTGATAGTTGCCGTTTTTGGCATGTTAATCACCTCATTGCTTTAGTGTAATCGCAATGTACAGCATTTTCTTTACATTTGCAAGATGCTTAGCTAGAGGACATGTTAGATTTTGCTTGCAAACCCACAGAACTCCCGCATGAGCGAACGATAAAGAAAACAAGTGAATCGGTCCTGGGCAGATGGCGGACCACCCTTGCAGTTTTGGGCCACTTGCCCTCGGCTTGGCGCCCGCGAAACAGGTAGACAAGCTGCAAAACTATGGAGATCGGGCTCGTTGCGCTAACTCAATCGACAAAATTTGCACCATTTGCAAGTTTTGTCGATGCAATAGTCAAAACTTGCAAATCTCACAAGTTTTGACTATCGTTACGAGCAGTCCTAAAGAACATCGGAGGGCCTTATGATCGTGCGGCAAAAGTACCTCGATAAGCTCATCGCATTCCAAGATACCGACTTGGTTAAGGTAATCACGGGCATTCGACGCTGCGGGAAGTCGACGCTGCTTGACATGATGCGTCGTCACCTTGCGCGGCAGGGCGTTCCCGAAAGCAGGCTTCTTACGTTCAAGATGGAATCGATGGAGCTTGCGGGAATCGTCGACTATCGCGATTTGTACGATTTGGTCACAAGCCGCATTGCCGAACAACCGCACGTATATCTCTTTTTTGATGAGTTGCAAAACGTCGAGAACTGGGAAAAAGCTATCAATGCTTTGCGCGTCGATGTCGATTGCGATATTTACGTGACTGGCTCGAACGCGTTTCTGCTGTCGAGCGAGCTTGCAACGCTCATTTCGGGACGATATGTCGAGATACGGATGCAGCCGCTGACGTTTGCCGAATACCTCGATTTTCGTGGGGCGACGTGGCAGCCTGCGGGAAAGACGGGATCGGATATCGCCTCCTTCGCGGACGGCTCTTTCGCAACGCTTTCCAACTTGTTCGATCAGTATCGCACGTTCGGGGGCTTTCCGTATCTGGCTTTTCAGGAGCCGGATGAATCGGTGCACCGCGACTATATACGAAGCATATACCAGACCATAATCGTTCGCGATATCATGATGCGCGCTCAGCGCAAGGGGCTGCGGGCGGTTAGCAACCAAGCGGCCCTCGAGCGTATCTGCGCGTTTATGGCGGACAATATCGGCAACGAAACATCGATTAACAAAATCGCAGGTTCTTTGAAGGCCGACGGGCAATCGGCGACCCGAGCGACAACGGATTTCTACATCTCGACGCTTACGGAGGCGTACCTGTTCCGTCACGTGCTTCGATACGACGTGAAGGGGCGGGAGCTGCTGAAGACGGGCGGCAAATACTATATTGCGGATGTCGGCATGCGCAACTACCTGGACAGCTATCGAGGCACCGACACCGGGCGCGTGTTGGAAAACCTGGTGTTCAACCAGCTGCTGTTTGACGGCTACGATGTTCTGATCGGCCATTTGCGTGGAGGCGAGGTTGACTTTGTTGCCACAAAGCCTCGATGCAAGATGTATATTCAGGTAACTGAGAATATGCAGGACGAGGAAACGCAGCGTCGCGAACTTGCCCCGCTGCGCCGCATCGGAGACGAGTACCGCAAAATCGTCGTGGTGGGCGAGGGCAGCTATCCTTCGGATATCGACGGGATAGAAATCGTGAACATCATCGACTTCCTCCTGCATCGGTAAGCCGCATACGACCCTCGCAGGCTCTGCGGGTTGACGGCGGATTGTTCCCCCTACAGCAGCTTGATTGCGGCGGCCCCTAGAATCATGATGAGGACGCCGAGTATCTTCTGCCTGTTAACTGCCTTTTTCGGAGACTCGAATATCCCGAAATGATCGACTAGAATGCCGCCCGTTGTGGAGCCGACCAGAAGAACGACAACCGTCATTCCGGTTCCTATGATTCTCGACAGATAGACATTTGCGAGAACGTATAGTCCGCCAAGGATTCCGCCGATCCACATCCACCAGGGGTTTTTAGCCGGTTTCCCTCCCTTTGGCTCTGGCTTCCCGTTCTTTAGGCACAAAACGATGCAGATAATTGCCAGCAAGATGATTCCGACGATGAACGAGATGACGGATGCTTTTATCGGGGAGCCCACCGCTACCCCAAGGTATCCGTTTACGGCAGTTTGGGTTGCAACTGCCATTCCGCTAAAGACGGAAAACGCCCTCCAGAGCCACAAAGAGGCCGGTGCTGATTTTTGCCGATTGGCGCGGTCCGCCTTGCTTTCTTTCGCCGTCGAAACCAAAACCACGCCGAGAAGCACCAGCACCGCGCCTGCAATGCGAAACGCGGTCAATGATGTTTGCTGCGAATAGAACAGCCCGAAATTATCAATGGTCAATCCCATTAAGATTTGGCCGAGAACCGGAAGCACGACCGTCTGCACTCCGCCTAATTTCGGAAACAGCAAGATGTTTCCCGTCAGAAACACCACGCCGCAAATGCCGCCGATCCAGATCCATGCGGGCTCATTTAGCAACTGTGCGAAAGGGATATGCAGCCCCTGTCCAGTGACCAGCAACAACACGGACAGAAACAATAACCCTACAAGAAACGACACCAGGGCTGCGTTGAAGGGGGAGCCTACCTTTTTCCGTAACCGTGTGTTTACGCTCGTCTGTATGGGAAGGCCGACACCTGCCAGAAATCCAAGAATAATGGGCATGTTTTTCATCCTTCGTCGGCGCAACGTTGTTCGGGGTCGCGCTCTTGCGACTTTGCGGCCATGCTGAGGTCGATATCAGCAGCATAGCGCACCCGCATCGGAATGCAAGCATCCTGACGATGGGGTGCTTTCGATGCCGCCTCCGACGCTCACTGGCGTTTTGCCAAGCTTCTTTACCGCAATTTTATCTACCTTTAAGAATAATTTTTTGCAACATGCCACAAGTTGCTTTCTCATGCGGCTTAGTTGTGCAAAAATGTGAGGGTTAGGTTTACTGGCAGATTTCCCGTCGCGCATGGTTTTGCGGTAGGGGGACAGGGCAAGGAAGAAAACGCACATGGCGGAACCTCAGAAAAAGAAGAAGCATCATAATAAAGATAGGCGCAACGTATGGCTGCTCGTGGTCATGGCGCTTTTGGTCATCGGCTCGATCGTGATGTTCACGCCGCCGCAGGAAAAGATCAATCAAGGCCTCGACATTCAAGGTGGCCTTTCGGTCGTGCTCACGGCGCACAACAACGACGGGTCGGATGTTTCCACTGAGGACATGGAATCTTCGCGCGCGATCATCGAGAACCGCGTGAACGCCCTCGGCGCATCCGAGGCAGTCGTGCAAATTCAGGGCAACGACCAGATTCTCGTGCAGATCCCCGGCCTGTCCGATACCGAGGAAGCGCTCAATACCATCGGCAAGACGGGCAAGCTCGAGTTCGCCCGCCTGGACTCCTTCACTGATTCCGATGTGAAGACGAAGATTCAGAACGGCCAGTACGGCACGCAGGGCACGGTGACCGATGCATTCGGCAATTCCTTCCCGAGCGAAGAGGTGCAGCACCTCAAGGTCGAAGAGGGCACGTACACGCCGATCATCACCGGTTCGAACCTCGAGAAGGTCGATGTAGGCCAGGCTTCGCAGACCTCGACCGACTATGCGGTCAACCTGCGTCTCGACTCCGAGGGCACGAAGGCCTTCGCCGAGGCAACTGAAGACCTCGCCCCCACCAAGGGCCAGATCGTCATCATCCTCGACGGCGAAGTGCAGTCCGCCCCCGCCGTGCAGTCCGTCATTTCCGACGGCAACGTTTCCATCACCGGCGGCTATACGCTTGACGCGGCCAAGCAGATGAAGACCGTGCTCGAGTCTGGCTCGCTGCCTGTGAGCTTCGAGTATGCGCAAAGCCAGGTCGTCGGCCCGACGCTCGGCCAGGACGCGCTGCAGTCCGGCGTGCTCGTGGCGCTCATCGGCCTTGTGGTCGTCATGATCTACCTGCTCGTGTTCTACGAGGGGCTCGGCGTCATCACCGCGGCGGCGATGGCCGTGTTCGCGGCGATCTACCTGGGCATCCTCGCGCTGCTTTCCGCATTCGACCAGTTCAGCCTTTCTATGGCGGGCATCGCCGGCGTCGTTTTGACCATCGGTATGGCGGCCGACTCCTCCATCCTGACGCTCGAGCGTTTCCGCGAGGAAATCCGCATGGGCCGAAGCGTGCGCGCCGCGTCCATCACGGGCGTCCGCCACGGCATCCTGACTTCGATCGACGCCGACCTCGTGACGCTTGTCTCCGCGCTCACGCTGTTCTTCCTGGCAAGCGCCTCGGTCAAGGGCTTCGGCATGACGCTTGCCCTGGGCATCGTGTGCGACATCATTATGATGCTTCTGTTCAAGGCGCCGCTTATCCGCCTTCTCGCCCCGAAGCTCATCGCGAAGCATCCTAAGTTCTGGGGTGTGGAGGACTGCATCGAGGCTGTGCCTTACTTCCAGGGCGTGAAGCAGGCTGCTTCCCGCAAGGACGTGCGCGGCCGCTTCATCAAGCTCGACATCAACCTTTTGGGGCTTAAGAAGATCTTCCTCACCGCGGCTTGCTGCGCGATGGTACTAGTTGCCATTATCGTCGGCGTGCGCGGTATGAACTTCGGCATCGAGTTCGTCGGCGGCACGTCGGTGACCTTCCATGGCACGGGCGATGTCACGACCGAGCAGGTCCGCGACGCGTTCAGCGATGCGGGCGAGCCCGACGCGGTCATCCAGACCACGACGGCAGACGGCGAGCCGGGCTTCCTCGTCCGCACCACCACGACTTCCGCTGAAGATGCGACGGTGGCGGCGAACGAGGTGGCGGACACCTTCGGTTGGACCACCGACAGCTTCGAGGTCACCACGATCGGCCCTGACTGGGGTGCAAGCGTCATCCAGTCGTCGGCAATCGCCTTCTTCATCTCGCTGCTTCTGATCATCGCCTACATCTCGATCCGCTTCCGCGACCCGAAGATGGGCGTGACGGCGGTCGTCGCGCTTCTGCATGACCTTATAATCGTCGTGGGCGTCTACGTGCTCGTCGGTCGCGAGATCACCCCGAACACCATCGCCGCCTTGCTCACCATCTTGGGCTACTCGCTCTACGACACGGTTGTCGTGTTCCACCGCATCAACGAGAACATGAAGGACGAGTCGGTGAAGTGCACCTTCGCCACCATGGCGAACCACTCGGTGAACGAGGTTCTCGTGCGCTCGCTCAACACGTCGATCACCTCGCTCATCCCGGTTGTGGCAATGCTGCTGTTTGGCGGCGAAACGCTAAAGGACTTCGCGCTTGCCATGACGATCGGCCTCGTGTGCGGCTGCTACTCGTCTTACGCCATCGCGACGCCGCTCTACGTCATCTGGAAGACGCACGAGCCGCGCTTCAAGAAGCTGCAGAAGAAGTACGGCAACGACATCCAGCGCTGGTTCCTGAACCGCCTTCCGGGTGCGACTGTTCCCGCTGTGGCTGCGGCGGCTGCTGGCGATGCGGCTTCTTCGGTGGACGCTGGCGCTTCCGAGGGTTCGGCGGCTGTGACTTCGGCAGTGTCGCCTCATGACGCGGCGGTTTCGCCCGACTTCGGCAAGAAGAAGCCTTCGCGCGCCGAGCGCAAGGGGAAGAAGTAAGGCGGAGCGGCTTTTGCCGGTTTGCGCGAATGCGATTGATTTGCGAGCCCTTGCACGATAAGGCGGGGGCTCGCTCTATACTTACGGGTAAGACTTACAGCTACGAGAATGCGGCACCCAATCGGTGCGCGAAAAGAGAGGAGCGCCCCGTGCGCGAAGGTTCGAACCCTAATTTTTGCCCGCCCGTCGAGGAGGGCCTGACCATCAACTTCGAGGACTCCAAAGGCGACGCGACCGTTCTGGAATTCCTCGGCCTGCTTCTGCACGGCGGTCATCGCTATGGCATTTTCTTCCCGGTGAGCGAAGAGGAGCCGGCGCTTTCCTCCGGTGAGGTGGTCATCTTGGAGGCTGTGGAATTTGACGAGGACGACCAGCCGTCCGGCTTCGAGCTCGTGGAAGACGAGGGCGTGGCGATGGAAGTGTACGCTGCGTTCCAGGAAGCGACGAAGGACCTCTACGGCTTCGAGTAGGAGCTGCCCCCGTTGCGACAATCAAGGGAATGGACGAAGCGCTGCGCCGGTGATGGTGCGGCGCTTCGTTGTTGATTGGCCCTTCTCGCTACGGCTGGCTTTGCGAGGCGCCCTATTTCGCGAACGCTTCCTCCAGTATGCGCTCGAAGGGCTCTTTCGATGCGGCAGCCTTTGCGAGCAGGGCGTCTTTCTTGTCGCGCGTGAGGCGCTTGAAGCGATATTCCGCGCTCATCGCGTCGTGTTTGGTGGGGAATTCCGCGCTTGCGAGCAGGGTGAGCGGCCCGCGCCCGCGCGTGTACTTCGCACCTGTGCCTGCGCGATGCTGGGCGAGGCGCGTCGCAACATCGGGCGTGTAGCCGGTGTAGAGCGTGCCGTCGCCGCATTCGAGGACGTAAAGGTAGTAGCGCCTGGGCTCGCTTGTCGGCGTGCTTGCGGCGGGCGAGGACTGGGCGGCGTCGGCGGGTGCGACGTTTGCGCTCGTGCCGTCGGGCTCGGGCTCGTGCTTGGGGTCGGCGCTCGTGCTCTCGGGCTCGAGCGCGCCACCTCCGGGCAGCGCAATCTCTTTCCCCAGCTCGCTTGCGAGTTCGGGGAGAAGTTTCGCCATTGTGGCGTCGATCGTCTTCTTTTTCAGCTCGCATTCCCATACCACGTGAACGCGCCAGCCGTCGGCTTCGAGCGCGGCGACGTTCTCGCGGTCGCGCTCGACGTTTCGCTCGAACTTTGCGGTCCAGTACTCCACGTTTTTCTTCGGGGTCGAAAGTTTGCAGTGCGGGCATCGGTGCCAGAAGCATCCGTTCACGAACACGCAGACTTTCTTGCCTGGCCAGGCGATATCGGGACGGCCGGGGGCCTTCCATTGCAAGCGATATCCACCGAGTCCCGCCGCGCGCAGGCGTTCACGCATCAAGAGCTCGGGCTTGGTGTCGGCGCGCTTGTTTCCCTGCATTGACTTGTGCACCGCGAAGTTCGAGGCGGCAGGAGCGTTGATTCGTATGGTGCCATAGGAAACAGAGCCGCCTTTGCGGGTGCGGACGGTTATGCTTTCCTTTGCGCGGCGGCGCGGCTCCTCGGCGGCGCCTTCGCCCGCCGCCGTTTCTCGTTGCCGGTCTTCTTTCGCCAGCTCGTCGGCAATCGCGCGGAGTTCGTTGCCCCAGCGCTCGATGAGGCGCTCGGTTTTCCAGGCGGCGTTCGCAGGGCTTGTCGAGGGAAGCACGTGCGCGACAAGCCCGACCTTCCACTGCAGGTAGCGCTTGTAGAGGCGACCCGCCGTGGCGCCGTTGCAGATGACGGCTTCGATATGCGCGCACTCGGTGATGCGCTCGATGTGCGCGGGCACGACGTTTTTGATGCTCGCGTCCGAGGATCCCTTGATGTCGCATTCCTCGATGGCATCCCACAGCGCGATGCCGCCCTCGAGGAGAAGCGCCTTCTTCGCGGCGATCGACTCCTCAAGTGATGCTGTGCTGCCGTTCGGGGGCAGGGGCTCGCCTTCGTTGGGCGGCACCGGCTTGCCGAGGGAGTGCGCGATGACGCGCCAGAAGCGGTTTTGCGGGTTGCCGTAGTAGAAGGCGCTTGCGCGCGAGAGCACCGAGGGAAACGACCCTAGCACGAGGATGCGGGAATGCTCGTCGAATACCGGGTCGAACCCGTGCGAGATATGCTGATAGCTTGCCATGCGTGAAAGTATAGCGCAGTCGCAGCGTTGCGCTTGTCAACCCCCTTGTGCCAGCTTTCAGCGCACAAAAAATTTTCTCCTGGGGTTTTGCGGTGGTGGAAAACTGCGTTTTCGAGGCGCCCAAACAATGCGCGCCTTTCGTGACGAAGTGGGGTTATGCCGTTTTTGGGACAGGTGGAAAACTATCGGGAAAACACCATCTATGGATTTTTCAAAACAAGAAAACACAACATCTTGTGTTTGAATGTCGTATCATAAGCACAACAGACAGGCGGATGCGCAGGCGTCCGCACGCAGTAAACCCCTTAAAGATCGTGAGTAGCGTCTCTGACGTCGGGAAACACCTTCCCGCGCGGTCGTGCCCCCATTACGGGCGAGCAAGACGGTTTCAGATAAGCAACGAAGAGGAAGTGCCATGAAGATCATCAAGCGCAGCGGCTCGGAAGTGCCCTTCGACATCGACAAGATTGTGAACGCCATCAAGGCTGCCAACAACGAGGTTCCGCAAAACGAGCGCTTGACCGACGAGCAGGTCGCGCTCGCCGCCCATAGCGTCGAGTGGCTGTGCGGTCGCTCGGGTCACACGGTGTCGGTCGAGGAAATCCAGGACATGGTGGAAGACCAGATCATGGCGCAGGGCCGCTACACCGTGGCGCGCAAGTACATCATCTACCGCTACGTGCAGTCCCTGAAGCGCCATTCCAACACGACCGACGACAAGATCCTCTCGCTCATCGAGTGCAACAACGAGGAGGCGAAGCAGGAGAACTCCAACAAGAACCCCACGGTGAACTCCGTGCAGCGCGACTATATGGCGGGCGAGGTGTCCAAGGACATCACGATGCGCCTGCTGCTGCCGCCCGAGGTAGTGCGCGCGCACAACGAGGGCATCATCCACTTTCACGATTCCGACTACTTCGCGCAGCATATGCACAACTGCGACCTGGTGAATCTGGAAGATATGCTGCAGAACGGTACCGTCATCTCGGGTACCATGATCGAGCGCCCGCACAGCTTCTCCACCGCCTGTAACATTGCGACGCAGATCATCGCACAGGTGGCCAGCTGCCAGTACGGTGGGCAGTCCATCTCGCTCACGCATCTAGCGCCCTTCGTCGACGTTTCCCGCCAGAAGATCCGCCGCCAGGTGCTCCAGGAGATCAACCAGCTCGGGCTCGAGGCCAACGCCGACCGCGTCGCCGAAGTGGTGGAAGGTCGCCTGCGCGACGAGATTCGCCGCGGCGTGCAGACCATCCAGTACCAGGTCGTCACGCTGATGACCACCAACGGTCAGGCTCCGTTCGTCACCGTGTTCATGTACCTGAACGAGGCTCGCTCCGAGGCTGAGAAGCACGACCTCGCCATGATCATCGAGGAAACGCTGCGCCAGCGCTACGAGGGCGTGAAAAACGAGGCCGGGGTGTGGATCACGCCGGCGTTCCCCAAGCTCATCTACGTGCTCGAGGAAGACAACGTGCGCGAGGACTCGCCGTATTTCTATCTCACGCAGATGGCGGCAAAGTGCACGGCGAAGCGCATGGTGCCCGACTACATCTCCGAGAAGAAGATGCGCGAGATGAAGCTGTCCAAGGGCGAGACGGAGGGCAACGGTGATTGCTACACGTGCATGGGATGCCGCAGCTTCCTCACGCCCGACCGTTCCGGCAACGGCTACGACAACGTGGCGAACGCAGGCAACTACGAACCGGGCAAGCCGAAGTACTATGGGCGCTTCAACCAGGGCGTTGTGACCATCAGCCTGCCTGATGTGGCGCTTTCTTCTCATGGCGACAAGGCGAAGTTCTGGGAGATTTTCGACGAGCGCCTCGAGCTGTGCCGTAAGGCTCTCATGTGCCGTCATAATCGCCTGAAGGGCACGCTTTCCGACGCCGCGCCGATTCTGTGGCAGTACGGTGCGCTTGCGCGCCTCGAGAAGGGCGAGCCGATTGACAAGCTGCTCTACGGCGGGTATTCCACCATTTCGCTCGGTTACGCGGGGCTCTACGAGTGCGTGAAGTACATGACCGGCCACAGCCACACCGAGGCGGAGGGCACGCCGTTCGCCATGGAGGTCATGCAGCACATGAACGACAAGTGCGCCGAGTGGAAGGCGGAGACCAACATCGACTTCTCGCTGTACGGCACGCCGCTCGAGTCGACCACGTACAAGTTCGCGAAGGCGCTACAGCGTCGCTTCGGCGTGATTCCCGGCATCACCGACAAGGGCTACATCACGAACAGCTACCACGTGCATGTGACCGAGCAGATCGACGCCTTCGACAAGCTGAAGTTCGAAAGCGCATTCCAGCGTCTGTCTCCGGGCGGGGCTATCAGCTATGTTGAGGTCCCCAACATGCAGGACAACCTGAAAGCTGTCATCCGCGTTATGCAGTACATCTACGACAACATCATGTACGCGGAGCTCAACACGAAGAGCGATTATTGCCAGGTGTGCGGCTTCGACGGTGAGATTCAGATTGTGGAAGACGACGGCAAGCTCGTGTGGGAGTGCCCGCACTGCGGCAATCGCGATCAGGAAAAGCTCAACGTTGCACGTCGCACCTGCGGATACATCGGCACGCAGTTCTGGAACCAGGGCCGTACGCAGGAAATCAAGGACCGCGTGCTGCACCTGTAGCGGAAGTAGGCTCCTAAGTGTTTGGAAGGCCGCCCGAGGGCGGCCTTCTTTCGTTTCGTGATGGGGTGGGCTGAACAGCTTGTTTAAGTGCGTCTACTGGGCATCTTTGACGTGTGCGTCTGCTGTACTTTCCGAGCGCTCGTCCCCTTGTTCGCCAAAAACGCGTACCGTTGCTTGTGCCCATCCCCGAGTGCTTGCGATTCTTTGCGGGCGAAAAACGAGGGGTCCTGCCAGAAATCGGGTAGTTTTCATCAAACGAGTGCACTCTAGGCTGCACTCTGAGAAGCAGTGTGGGAGTGGAAAAAGAAAAATCGCAGGTGAACGCCTTGCGCCTGCGGTTTGAGAATCGCTCCATGTTCCCTGTGGGGTGCCATGTTGATGAAAACCACCCGATTTCTGGCATGTTGAGGGGATCAAAGTGCATTACCGCCAGGGGGACGAAGACTATTCTGCTCCAGAGAAATGAGAGTATGAGCTCCATCGTCGCAACAGGCGTTTAGCGGGTACGACCCTATTCAATTCTTCGGAAGTCACTCTGACAAATGAGCTTTCTCCAAAGGTCGAGTTGTTTTCGCTCAATGGCGTTGCGTTTTTCGAGATCTGCAACGGTGGGGTTGTTTCGCGGACATCGATCGAGTGACCTGATACCGAGAGCTCGCCTTGCTTGGTCGGCGAATTTGCAGAAAGCGACGAAGTCGGTGGCTTCCTGCGCGCTGATGCTGAGGTGGGTAAATCCTCGAATCGAGGCTATCTCATTTCTTCGGCGAGCATCTCGAGCAAGAGCGGTAGCGGTTGAATGGAATGCGTGCCCATCATAATCGATGCCGACGGTGGTTTTTCTGCCCGACGAGTCAGCATGTTCGATGCTGATGTCCGGATATCGGGTTACATAGCGCCTTTCACCTGACCAATCAGTGCCATTAAAGATACGAACTGCATGATTCATCTGCCCGACGCCAAGACCGAAACCTCCGCGATTGCGGGGAAGTCCCAAGGAAATCGCGAGCGCAGATTCCATAGGCGATCGCGAGCCGGCGCGGACGAATTTCAGTGCTGAGCGAGCTTTCTCGTAACCGAGGTTTCCCTTGGCAGTGTCGAGAAAAGCCTCGATGTGTTTGATGCTTGTGAGGGATCTATCTGCGATAATGCGCTCCGAACTAGATAGCAAGCGCTCGTCTCGTTGTCGCAATCCGCTGGGTGCTGTTGGGTCGATGCGGTAAAGCGAGCAAAGGGCGAAGCCGAAATAGACCGCTTCTTCAAGTGGGCGGCGTTGAGCGAGCTGCATGAAAACAAGTTCCGGGGAGGCAATATAGATCACAGTCTTGTCGATAGCGCCGATTCTGATGAAGGACTTTGGTGGAAGCGATTCGGTTTGGATGTGAACTGTGAAGTGCTCGTCATTGTTTCTTCCGCGACGGCTGCTCGAGAGGAAGTCGAGAAACCCGCGCTCTGGGTCAAGCTCAAGCGCAAGCTCCCTGCAACGAGTCGGCGAGGGGATGTCGTCGGGCGCATCGGCGCGATAGTGCGCCCTTCTCTGCGCCGCGAGAGGATTCGGGTTGCGCATGAGCCATCGAAAGGCTGAAATATGTGAGAGGCAGATGTCCATGCGGGTATGATACGAGCACCACTAATCATTTCAAGAGTCTATAAGCAGCGTCAATTCGAGTTTGTTCCGCGAGAAACGATGTGCTTGGGACATTTTCGGTTCAAGCGCATTCATATGATCGTTTGTGCAATTTTGCCAGGGGGGTCCTGCCAGAAATCAGGTGGTTTTCATCAAGCCGGAGAAGATGTAGTGAACTTGAATCTGAGTTGGCTCAGCTTGCTTTGTTCTGACCTGGTCATTTGCTTGTGCGGAATTGAAGCTGGCTTGGCAAAGCGGTTGTATGGCCTTCGAATTCGACGACAAGGCTTCTCGATTTGATGAAGAGTGCCGATTTTCTGGCAGTTACCCCTCCTTAAAGTGCGATATACGATTGCGCGCTTTTCGAAACAGGGAGAAATCGGCCTTTCTTGTTCGTTAAAATAGACGAGCGCAAAGCTGCGAGGTGGCTCTGCGGGAAGACGGCTGGTTGGAGGAGACGGTGGAAAAACAGGAATCGATAGATGCGTGGTTCGCGCTCGTTCCCGAGCAGGCGAAGACGACCGCGCAGCGATTGCTCTCGGAGGTTAATGGCCTTCGGGCGGAGCAGACCATCTATCCGCCGCAGGGCGACATCCTGAACGCGCTTGCTTACGTGGCGCCCGAAGATGTTCGCGCCGTCATTCTGGGGCAGGACCCCTACCATGGCCCGGGGCAGGCGATGGGCCTGTCGTTCTCGGTGCCCAGCGGGGAGAAGCTTCCGCCAAGCTTGCGCAATATCTATAAGGAAATGGTATCTGACCTGGGGTGCAATATGCCCGTGAGCGGTGATTTGTCTGCGTGGGCACAGCAAGGCGTGCTGCTTTTGAACACGACGCTCACCGTGCGGGAACACGAGGCGAACTCCCACAGCAAGTTGGGCTGGCAGGTGGTCACAACGGCGATCGTCGAAGCATGTATGCGCTTGCCTCAGCCGGTGGTCTTTTTGGCGTGGGGACGTCCCGCCATCAAGCTAATCGAGAGCGCTAAGTCGCGCGTGTCGAAGGGTGCGCTCGAGGACGGCGCATGCGCTGGCGTTGCGGGCTCTGGTGCCGATGTCCCCGCATCGAGCGGTACCTCCCCTGCTGTCGTCGACGCAAGCGGCTCCTCTTCAGGTGACGCTCTTGCCTGCAAGTTCATCCTCAAAAGCACGCACCCCTCGCCGCTTTCGGCATCGCGCGCGGCTGGCGATCTTCCCGCTTTCTTGGGCTCGCGTCCGTTCTCCCGAGCAAACGACTTGCTGAGGGAATGCGGAGCCGAGCCTATCGATTGGTCGCTTGCTGGCTGATCGCCCAGGTAATTCCGCGTGCCATGCGAAGGGCGGGTTCTTTAAAGTGGTTGCCGGGGTTCGACTCGAATTGCGTCGGTATTCCCTTGCTGCGAAATGCGGCTATGACCTCGTCCGTTCCCGTTGCAACGTTGCGCAGAAGCCGGCTCGGGGTCTTCGCTTCCTTGCTGCCAAGCGAGAAATATGCGCAGTCGATTGGACAGGCGAGTGGCGTCTCGGTGGCGAAGTGTGCGAAATCGGGATACCAAAGCGAGCCCGAAGCGCTTGCAATGCGGGAGAAGGCCGACGAGTTGAATGACGCCCAGGTGGCGAAGAGTCCTGCAAGCGAGTAACCCGCGACGGTGCGGCAGATGCGGGGACTGTTGGGTTTGCCGCATTCTCGCTCGACCTGGGGGATGATTTCTTCCTCCAACAAGTGAAGCTGGTCTTGGGCGTGTCCCGCAAAGGGGGCATCATCGGCAAACAGGCCGGGGCATTCCCAAGGCGTAAGGTCGTCCTTCCAGCAGGCGGGCTTGATGGCGACAAGCGTGAAAGGCGGGCAGCCGACGCGCTGGCATTCGCTGAGGACGTCGAGGCCGTCGCCGTCGTAAACATGCAGGTAAACGATGTGATTGAGGCGGTTGCTGGCATTGTGATTGCCGCTGCCGCCCAGGCAATTAGTGCGCCAAACGGTCACGTGGGAGCCTTCGGCGTCAAATGCACAGAGGGGTATTGAGACCTGTGCGGAGCGAGCAAAATCTGCGCCCGCAGAATCATCTGCGGGCGTGCCAAAGGTGTCGTGTCTGCCTCGTCCCATCGCCGCCCCCTTAAATGGAGAAGTTGCCGACCTCCGAAAGCTCCAGGTCGGCGTTGCGCTCGCTCGCCCAATTCACGTTCCACGCGCTCGTGAACAAAAGCAGCTTGCGGCCGCGCATGTCCTCGACGCGCAGCGTGTCGCTTGTCAGGTTGAGCTTCGCGATGTCGTAGGTGGAAGGGTCGTTCATGATCCAGCGAATCTCGGAATAGGGGAGCGCCTGCCTGCGCACCTCGACGCCGTATTCGCTCTTCAGGCGCTGCTCGAGCACGTCGAGCTGCAGCACGCCGACGACGCCCACGATGACGCTTTCCATGCCGAAGCCCGGCTCGCGGAAAATCTGGATGGCGCCTTCCTGTGCGAGTTCTTCCATGCCCTTCACGAACTGCTTGCGCTTGAGCGTGTTTACCTGCGTGACGCGCGCGAAGATCTCGGGCGCAAATGTGGGAATTTCGGGGTACTGTACGCGGCATTTACCTGCGCAAACAGTGTCACCAATCGAGAAGATGCCCGGATCGAACAGCCCGACGATGTCGCCCGCGTACGCCTCGTCGACCGTCGCGCGGTCGTCCGCCATAAGCGAGGTTCCCGTGGCGAGCTTCAGCTTTTTGCCGCCCTGCATGTGCATTGCGTCCATGCCGCGCTCGAACTTGCCCGAGCAGATACGCACGAAGGCGATGCGGTCGCGGTGGTTTTTGTCCATGTTTGCCTGGATTTTGAAGACGAATCCCGAAAATTCGTCGCGCATCGGGTCGACTGGCTCGCCCGTGAGGCAGTCGGTATAGGGAAGCGGCGTGGGGGTGAGGCGCAGGAACTCTTTCAGGAACGGTTCGACGCCGAAGTTGGTGAGCGCGCTGCCGAAGAAGACAGGGGAGAGCTTGCCGGTGCGCACTGCATCGAGGTCGAGCTCGTCGCCTGCGCCGTCGAGCAGCTCGATGTCGTCGATGAGGTTCGCGTGGTTCGCTTCTCCGATAAGGTCGGCAAGCGCGGCGTCGCCAAGCTCGGCCTCGATTTCCGCAACTTTCTTGGTGGCGTTGGCGTGGCCGTCGCCCTCGAAGGCGATGACGCGGCGGGTTTGGCGGTCGAACACGCCGCGGAAGTTCTGTCCGCAGCCGATCGGCCAGTTCATCGGGTAGGTGCCGATACCGAGCACCGTCTCGATCTCCTCCATGAGGTCAAACGGGTCACGCGTCTCGCGGTCGAGCTTGTTCACGAACGTGAAGATGGGGATATGACGCAGCGTGCACACCTTGAAGAGCTTCTTCGTCTGTGCCTCGACGCCCTTTGCGCCGTCGATGACCATGACCGCGGCGTCCGCAGCCATGAGCGTGCGGTAGGTGTCTTCCGAAAAGTCCTGGTGGCCGGGGGTATCGAGGATGTTCACGCAATAGCCGTCATAGGAGAACTGCAGCACCGAGGAGGTCACGGAGATGCCGCGCTGCTTCTCGATGTCCATCCAATCGGACACGGCGTGCTTCGAGCTGGACTTGCCTTTGACCGAGCCTGCGGTCTGGATGCTGCCGGTGTAGAGCAGGAGCTTCTCGGTGAGGGTCGTCTTGCCCGCGTCGGGGTGCGAGATGATGGCGAAGGTGCGCCGTGAGGAAATCTGATCCGTTAGGGTCGACATGCTGGTTCTTTCTCGTGCTCGGAAATGAAATGCTCTGCTCGCGCAGATTGCGAGCGCGGTGCTCGGCGGGCGCGCAGGGCGACAAACTCATATTGTACTATTCCCGCGCACGAGGTGGCGCGCATTCACGCAGATGACAAGGGGCCGCGGGTGGAGCGTATCACGAGGCGGGAAGGCCGGCGATACGCGCGAGGGGATGCGGGCGCGAGTCCGAGTGGCGCGCGGGGGTGCGGACGCGAAGGCGGCCGATGCACGAGTCGCAATGAGGCGCGGGCCCCCGCGTCGTCGGGCGGCTTATGTGCTAGCGACCCAAAATACCCTTCACATCGTTAAGGTTGCTTGCAAAGTGGACGTGCTTCAAGCGCTCGGGGGTGGAATAACCCTTGTCGATCATGAGGTTGAGCTGGGCTTTCAGGTGATCGTAATAGCCATCCAAGTTGTAGATGATGCAGGGCGCGTCCAAGTGCGAAAGCGAGAGCATCGACATGACCTCCGACACTTCCTCAAGCGTGCCAGAGCCGCCGGGGAAGGCGATGAACGCGTCGCCGAGCTCGATCATCTTCGCTTTCCGTTCTGCCATGGTGTCGGTCACGATGAGGCGCGTGATGGTGTCGAGCTGCACGGCTTGGTCGATGAAGAACTGAGGCTCGACGCCAGTGACCTGGGCTCCTGCGTTGAGCGCGCTCTCGGCGAGAATTCCCATGAGCCCGACCCTCGATCCGCCGTAGACGAGGTCGTTGCCGCTTTCCCCGATCCATGAGCCCAGCTCACGAGTCGCTTCGGCGATAGATGGGTCGTTGCCTTTATTTGCTCCCAGGTAGACGGTGATGTTCATGGGTTCCTCTCCGCGTGCTTGTTCGTGTCGACGTTGATTATAGCGAAGGCGAGGGCGAGCGATGAAGAGCGCGCGGCGCGACCCTGCGATTCCCTAAAGGTCTTTTGCTTGGAAGATTCGGATGCTGATAAAACAGCTTGCGGCGTAGATGGCGAGCGCGGCGACCGTGAGCGCTGCGAACAGCGCAAGGCTATGGGCGTCGATCCACGCGAGGATCGATTGCATGACGTCGGGGGCGAGAAAGTTCGTCAGGATGACAACGTCGATACACCCCGCCAGGATGAACACGCACATGAGATAGCTTATCCCCTTCGTGTTGCCGAACTTCACAAGGAAGGGCTCGGCGATAGCGGCGATGATGAGGACGACCATCGTGGCGGCGACGCTCGACGAGATGATCTCGATCGCCCCGGCTGCCTCGAAACCTTCAAGAAAGCGGGGAAGCGCCCCGTTGAGCACGATGCCGAGCATCGAAGCGCAAACGATGACAGCGGCAGCGCATGCCAAGATGGTCGCATAGCGACTCGCGATTATGTCGCGGCGTGCAAAGGGACGTGCGGCACGGTAGCGCAGCCAGCCGTTTTGGTCGTCGTACCCCATGAGCGAGAACATGATGAGCATCGGCGTCATGGCGCACACGACTGCGGCGGCGCCCGCGGCGCTCTCCATCGTCCAACATATGAAGACAAACACGAATGCGAGGATGCCGATGAAGCTGAGGACGAAGGTGCGCACAATGGCAAGTTCGGAGAGGAAGGCGGCTTTCATCAGTTGTTTCCTTTCAGGATAAAATGCAGGTAGTCGTCGATGGAGGCGCGGTCGCAGGGCACTTCGGGGAATGCTTCGGCGAATTCGAAGCGGTTGGGAACGAGGACATCGCAGCTGAACTCACGCTTTGCAGCTCGAGCGCCATCAACGCATGCGAGAATCCGTTGTGCCTGTTCAGCTGTGCAATGCGCGATACCGGCAACATCGGTTATCTGCTCGCGCGGCATGTCGAAGATGATGCTGCCCGCGTCGATGCCCACCACGCGGTCGGCGATGCGCTCTAGGTCGCTTGTGATGTGGCTCGAAAGCAGCACGCCGCGATCGCCGGTTGAGGCATAATCGCGCAGCTCATCGAGCAGCTCGTCTCGAGCGAGCGGGTCGAGCCCTGCGGTCGCCTCGTCGAGGATGAGCAGGTCGGCGTTGTGCGAGAGCGCGCAGGCGAGCTGCAGCTTCATGCCCATGCCGCGCGAGAGCGACTTCACCTTCTTCTTCGGCTCGATCCCGAATCGGGCGACCAGCGCTTCAAAACATGTGTTATCCCAGGTGGGGAAGGCTGGTTTGATGCATGTTTCCACTTGGGACACCGTAATCTCGGAGGGATAGGGGCACGTGTCGAACACGACGCCGACGCGGGAGCGAAGTCGCCGCACGTCGGCGTCGGGGGTGTCGGAGGCGAGGGGCTCGCCGAAAAGCGCTGCATAGCCGGAATCGAGTTTCAAAAGGCCGAGTGCGGCTCGGATTATCGTGGTTTTTCCCGCGCCGTTCGCGCCGACGAGGCCGACGATTTCCCCTGATCCAATGGAGAGATTGGCGTTTCGAAGCGAGAAGGAGTCGCTCACCTGGCGGTTCGCGTCGCGTATCTCGAGAAGGTTTGACATGGGCGTTCCGTATCCTTTCATCTGGTATATCGCTTTCACGTGCGAGTTCTTCGGCGGCTTCATTCGAGGTCCTCGGGAGCAACGAGGTCGAGCATGTCGTGAAGCTCGGCCCGTGTGACCCCCAGCTCAGCCGCCTGTTCGCCCGCTTGCGCGAGCAGTTCCTCAACTTGACGCAGGCGCCTTTCGCGCAAAAGCTCGTGGTTCCCCGCGGCTACGAAGCTGCCTTTCCCCTGCACGGTTGCGATAAATCCTTCGGCCTCCAAGTCGGAGTACGCGCGCTTGGTGGTTATCACGCTGACGCCGAGGCCGTTCGCGAGCGCGCGGATGGAAGGGAGCTTCTCCCCGCTTGGAAGCGCGCCTGACAGAATCTGGGCTTTCATCTGCGAGGTTATCTGCTCGTAGATGGGCTTGTCGCTCGAGTTGGATAGGATGATGTCCACGGTGAGTCCTTACGTGTGTATATCTGGTAAACACAGTATATATACACTATGCACAGTAACGCAAGCACTTTTTTGGACGTTGTTGTAATTTG
>JAUNWQ010000114.1 GCA_030540225.1 Coriobacteriia bacterium
GCTCATGCCCAGTACAGTTCTCGTCGGTGCCCAATGGGGCGACGAAGGCAAGGGTAAAATCACCGACCTCATTGC
Organism: Coriobacteriia bacterium; assembly: GCA_030540225.1. GTDB lineage: Bacteria > Actinomycetota > Coriobacteriia > Coriobacteriales > Eggerthellaceae > Ellagibacter. The sequence continues at coordinate 76 of JAUNWQ010000114.1, forward strand.
GAGCAAGTACGACTACGTCGTGCGCTACCAGGGTGGAAACAACGCGGGACACACCGTCGTCCACGGTGACAAGAAACTGGCGCTGCACCTGATGCCTTCGGGTGTCATGTACGAGAATGCTATTCCCGTCATCGGAAACGGCGTCGTCGTCGACCCGGGTGTGCTCGTGAAGGAAATGGCGATGCTCCAGGCGGAGGGCATTTCGTGCAAGAATCTGAAGATCAGCTGCGATGCACATGTCATCATGCCGTGGCACAAAGATCTCGACGGCGCCGACGAGAAGAGCCTCGGCGAGCACAAGATCGGCACCACCAAGCGCGGTATCGGCCCGTGCTACCAGGACAAAGCCGCCCGCAAGGGCATCCGTATCCAGGATCTGTTCGACGAGAAGATCTTTCGTCTGAAGGTCGAGACTGCGCTCAAGCAGAAGAATCCCGTCCTGAGCAAGATCTACGGTCTCCACACCTACACGGTTGAGGAAATCTGCGAGGAGTACCTGCCCTACGCGCGCATCCTGAAGCCCTACATGGCCGAAACTGCGCATATGCTCAACAGCGCGCTGCGCGAGGGCAAGTCGGTGCTGTTCGAGGGCGCGCAGGGCACGCTGCTCGACATCGACCACGGCACCTATCCCTATGTGACCTCCTCTTCTTGCTGCGCGGGTGGCGCGGCGACGGGCTCGGGCGTGGGTCCAGTGAACATCGACCGTGTGCTCGGCATTGAAAAGGCCTACGTGACGCGTGTTGGCGGCGGCCCGTTCCCGACTGAGCAGCGCTTCCCCGAGGACGGCGGCGTGGGCGAAGAGGCCGAAACCGGCGAGCTTCTGTGCTCCGTGGGTCACGAATACGGCGTGACCACCGGTCGCAAGCGCCGCTGCGGCTGGTTCGACGCGGTCATCGCGCGCTACGCCGCGGAGGTCAACGGCCTCACTGATGTGGCGCTGACCAAGCTCGATGTGCTTTCCGCCTTCGACACCATCAAGGTGTGCGTGGCCTACGAATGCAACGGCAAGCGCTACGACTACTTCCCCATGCAGCAAAGCGTGCTGTTCCACGCGAAGCCCATCTACGAGGAACTTCCCGGCTGGAAGGGCGAGGACATCACGGCGTGCAAGTCCTTCGAGGAGCTGCCCGAGAACGCTCAGAAATACGTCGAGCATCTCGAGGAGATCACGGGTGTGAAGATCTCGATCGTGGCCGTCGGTCCCGATCGCGACCAGACCATCATGCGCGGTTGGTAGGCTATGGGTTGCGCGGGCCTTACGGCCCGCGAAACGAGCCGACGCTGCGCGCGGTTCTGGCGGCGCAGCTGGCGCTCCAAAGATTTCTTACGTACCTTAAAGTACGCATTGAAATCTTTTACGCCATCTGCACTCGACAGAGCCGCGCTCGCTGACTTTTGTTCGACCTGCGGGTTTTGGCTGTTTTGCCTGCGTATGTGGTTAGCCCGCGGCTTTGCAGTTCGGCTCGCGAGCTTTCCTTGCTTGTATTTGGCGAACCTGAGAGAAAGGGTTTGTTGTGAACATTTTGGTGCTTGGCAATGGCGGTCGCGAGCACGCGATCGCGTGGGCGCTTTCCAAATCGCCTCAGTGCGACGAACTGTTCGTTGCTCCTGGTAACGGCGGTACGGCTGCGGTTGCGACCAACGTCAACGACGTCGATATGATGAGCGGCTCGTCCGTGCTTTCGTTCGTGCGCGAGCACGGTGTCGACCTTGTGGTCGTGGGCCCTGAGGCCCCGCTCGTTGCGGGTGTTGCCGATGAGCTGCGCGACGCGGGCATCTCGGTCTTCGGCCCCGATGCCGCAGGCGCACTGCTCGAGGGAAGCAAGGCGCACAGCAAGGCGTTCATGGAGAAGAACGACATCCCCACGGCGGCGTACGCCACCTTCGATGCGTGCGATCCTGCGATCGCCTACATTCGCGAGCAGGGCGCTCCCATCGTGGTGAAGGCCGACGGTCTGGCGGCTGGCAAGGGCGTTGTCGTCGCTTCGACGGTAGAAGAAGCCGAGGACGCCGTTCGCGAGTGCTTCGACGGCAAGTTCGGCGACGCCGGCAAGACCGTCCTCATCGAAGAGTGCATGACGGGGCCGGAATGCTCGCTGCTCGCCTTCGTGGCAAACGGCAAGGCGTTTCCCATGGCTCCTGCTCAGGACCACAAGCGTGCGTTCGACGGCGACGAGGGCCCGAACACGGGCGGCATGGGCGTCTACTCTCCCGTGCCCATCGTGACTGACGAGGAGATGGCCTCCATGGTGGCCATCATGGACAAGGCCGCAGCTGCTACGGCGGCAACCGACGACGCGCGCGACTATCGCGGCGTGCTCTATGGCGGCTTCATGCTGACCCCCGCGGGGCCTAAGATCGTGGAGTTCAACGTGCGCTTCGGCGACCCCGAGACGCAGGTGATCCTTCCTCGCCTGAAGACCGACCTTGTCGATGTGATGCGCGCCGTGGCCGAGGGCCGCGTCGGCGATTTGTCGCTCGAGTGGGCCGACGAGTGGGCGGTGTGCGTCGTCCTCGCGAGCGCCGGGTATCCGGGCGCCTACGAGAAGGGCAAGGTCATCCTGGGGATCGACGAGGCCGAGGCTCTCGATGGCGTGTCGGTCTTCCATGCGGGCACCAGCCACAACGCCGACGGCGAGCTCGTCACGGCAGGCGGGCGCGTGCTCAACGTGGTGGCGCTCGGCAAGACCTTCGAGGAGGCCCGCGAGCGCGCTTATGCCGCCTGCGACCTCATCAGCTTCGAGGGCAAGCAGTTCCGCACCGATATCGGCGCGAAGGCCGCGCGCGGCCGTTCCGCCTGGGAATAAGGACGTTACGAGGGCGAAATAGCAGGGAAGAAGTTAGAATATGCTTTCTGAACGAATGCTGAGCACGGTGGTTCGCGCGTGCTCGAACCAATATCTGAAGCTCACGCCGACCGACGACGCGAAGGTCGCTCCGCCGAAGCCCGGGCAGCGCTACATGCTCTATATGCACGTTCCGTTCTGCGAGCGCCTGTGCCCGTACTGCTCGTTCAACCGCTTCCCGTTCAAGGAAGAGCGCGCGAAACCCTATTTCGCCAACATGCGCAAAGAGATGATGATGCTCAAGGATTTGGGCTACGATTTCGAGAGTGTCTACATCGGCGGGGGCACGCCCACCATCATGATCGACGAGCTGTGCGAGACGATCGATATGGCGCGCGAGAACTTCTCCATTAAGGAAGTGTCGTCCGAGACCAATCCGAACCATCTTATTCCGAGTTATCTTGAGAAGCTGAAAGGGCGCGTCGATCGCCTTTCCGTCGGCGTGCAGAGCTTCGACGACGGGCTGCTCAAGCAGATGGATCGCTACGAAAAGTACGGCTGCGGCCAGGAGATCATGGAACGCATCCAGGAGGCAAGCCCGTATTTTGTGTCCATGAATGCCGACATGATCTTCAACTTCCCGGCGCAAACCGAGGACATCCTGATCAACGACATCGAGCGCGTAATCGAAAGCGGAGCGAGCCAAACGACGTTTTACCCGCTCATGGCGTCGCCGAGCGTACAGCGCTCGCTTGCGCGCACGGTGGGCAAGGTTGACTACAAGCGCGAGCAGCGTTTCTACGAGATTATCTGCGAGCTTCTGATCGGCGGTGACAAGCCGCTGTTCGAGAACGGCAGCGCATGGACGTTCAACCGCTTGGGCACGGGTGCCGCGGGCGAAGACGCGATGATCGACGAGTACGTGGTCGACTACGAGGAGTACCCGGCAATCGGTTCGGGCGGCATCACGTATCTCGGCGAGAACATGTATGTGAACACCTTCTCCGTCAGCCAGTATAACGAGAAGATCGAAAGCGGTCGTATGTCCATCATGGGCAAAACGCACTTCTCCAAGCACGACCGCATGCGCTACCGCTTCATGATGCAGCTGTTCGGCCTTCGCCTGGACAAGAAGCAGTTTAGGGAAGATTTCGGCTGCTCGATTGAGGCTGGCCTTCCCGCCGAGATGGCGTTCATGACTGCGGCGGGGGCGTTCGCCACCAACAACGACGAGGAAATCACGCTGACGCCGAAGGGCCGCTATCTCATGGTGGTCATGATGCGCCAGTTCTTCATCGGCGTGAACAACCTGCGCGATCAGGCGCGCGCGGCGCTTCCGGGCGAGGAGAAGGAGCTTCTGTTCGGCTGCTAGCGTCGATTCGATCGGCCGCGTGAAGCATAACCGGTAGTTGGTGGTCAACTGAGCGAGTTGTGCACTGGTTTGCGAGGCGGAACCCCAGGAAAAGTGCGTCGGCGTTCGCCTTTTCCTGGGGTTTTGCTTTTGTTTGGCGCGAATTGCGGTAAGCAGGGTTCGAAAAACGTCGCACAACTCTTCCAGTTGTCCACCAAGTCGCAGTACTCCTATAGAAAGAGAGCCCGATGAGCGTATCAGTCGTCCTTGACAACGTCCCTGCGTATGCGGGTGGGGCGTCGTTCGCGCTCTTTTTGGTGCTGCTTGTCTGGGCGAGCGCGATTGACCTGCGCGAGAGGCGGATTCCCAACAAGCTAGTGATAGCGATGGCGGCGCTTTGGCTTGCCGTGCGCGTTCTGCTTGCTGTGATGGTGGCCGCCTGCTCTGCCGGCGCCTTCGGCTCGGGCGTGCAAGCGGGGAATGCGGCGTCGGTTGCGTCCGTCGTGACGATGGGGACATTCCCTTTCGGCTTGATGCTTATCGACGGGCTTGTGGGGGCGCTCGTGCTCGGAGGTGGCTCGCTTGCGGTCTCGGTCGCGTTCGAGCGCTTCGCCCAACGCCCCTCCATGGGAGGCGGGGACATCAAGTTGCTTGCGGTGGTCGGACTGTTCCTGGGCTGGGAACGAGGGCTGTGGTGCCTGTTCGCGGCGTGTCTCGTCGTCCTTGTGATTCAGGTGGTCTCGCGTGTTCGCGAAGGCGGGAAGCGAATCGGCTCCCAGACGTTTCCGTTTGCCCCGGCGATTCTCGTGGGCGTCGTGATAGCTTCGATACTTTGAAAAAAGCTATTGACAC
>JAUNWQ010000015.1 GCA_030540225.1 Coriobacteriia bacterium
CCTACTTCCTCCGCCAGGTCAACACACGCCCGATACCCTCGGGCGTTTTTCATGCCGTCAACGCAGATGGGCCCCGCTTGTCGCGAGGCCCATCCGTGAGGCTACATCTCAAAGGGAACGCCATCGCGTTCGCACTGCAGCTTCTTCTTGCGCATTTGGCAGATGGAAACGGCTTTGCCGTTGTAGATGTTCATCTGCTTGTAACCGCAGTTTCCATAGCCACTGCACGCGCGGCACTTCAGCTGATCGAGCGTGAACCCGTCGAGGTCCTCGTCGGTCATAAGCCGCACATTGCCCTTCGGAAATTTCGGCGGCATGCGCACCTCCTCTCCCTCTTCCAACTCCTCCTGGTAAAGGCATTATAGCGCCCTTACCAACAAAACTAGCGCTCGGAAATCGGCGTGTACGGACGGCTTCCGCTGCGCGTGCTCTTGTATGCCGGGCGGATGATGCGCTTGCCCGCAACGATCTCCTCGAAACGGTGCGCAGCCCAACCCGCCATGCGGGCGCAGGCGAACAGGGGGGTGTACAGGTCTTCGGGAATCCCCATCATGGAGTACACGAAGCCAGAATACATATCGATGTTCGCACACATATCTTTCTTCGTGCCGCGCTCGCGCAGAATGACCTCAGGCGCCAGGCGCTCGATGCTCTCGAGGAGCCGGTATTCCGCCTCGAATTCCGTTCCCTCGGCGAGCTTCTTCGCATACTTCTTGCAAATCATGGCGCGCGGGTCGGAGAGCGTATACACTGCATGTCCCATGCCATAGACCAGGCCCGACTTGTCGTAGGCCTGCTTGTTCACAATCTTCGCCAGATAGTCGGCAACCTCGTCGTCGTCTTCCCAATTCGACACATGCTGCTTGATGTCGGCTTGCATCGCCCTGACCTGGTGGTTCGCGCCGCCATGCTTCTTTCCCTTGAGAGAGCAGATGGCTGCGGCGTACACCGAGTAAGGATCAGTGTCGGCCGAGGACATGACGCGCGTGGTGAACGTGGAATTGTTGCCGCCGCCGTGCTCGGCGTGCAGACACAGCATGATGTCGAGCATGCGCGCCTCTTCCGGCGTGAACTCGCGATTGGGGCGAAGCATCGACAGGATGGTCTCGGCCGTCGATTGACCAGGGATAAAGCGATGCATGATCATAGAGCCATTGTGGTAGCGCGCCTGCTGGGCGTAATAGGTAAGGACCATCATGCGCGGCACGCGCGACATGAGGGAAATTGCCGTGTTGATCTCGTGCTCGGGAGAGCGGTCTTCCGCGTTGGGGTCGTAGGCATACAGAAGAAGGATCGAGCGGGCGAGCACGTTCATGATGTCGGGCGGAGTGTCCTTCAGGATCATCGATGCGGTGAAACCGTCGGGCAGCTCACGTTGCGCGTCGATGGCAGCGATGAAGGTGTCCAGCTGCTCTTGCGTGGGAAGCTCGCCGAGAAGGAGCAAGTAGGCAACCTCCTCGAAGCTGAAGCGCGTCGTGGCGCTCTCCTCGCCGAGCAGGTCAGTGATCTCGTAGCCGCGCAGGCGCAGCGAGCCCTCGTCCGGCAGCTTGTCACCGTCGGAGAGCAGATAGCCGTGCACGTTCGAGATGTTCGTCATGCCCGCGAGCACGCCAGTGCCGTCGGCATTGCGCAAGCCTCGCTTCACGCGGAACTTCTCGTAATAGGATGGGTCGATGTAATTGATTCTCTCGAACTGCTTATAGAGATCGATACGCTCGTCGTTCATGCGCGTCACCTTTCATTCTCGTTTCACCATGATAACGCCTTGCAGCGCCCGACCGCTCATCGCTCCCGGGATTCGGCAAATCTGCGCGAGAATGTAACCTGGGCGCAATATGGAGAAGAGGGCGCCCCAGAAAATGCAGCGGTAATAAGTAAAACGAAACGGCCTCACGAGCAGGCGATTCGATTTCGCCCCCATTTTTTGAAAAAAGTTGTTGACACCTTCCTCATCCACTGGCATAATATCCGTTGCTGTTTAGAAGTGCGCCATTACCTCAGCTGGATAGAGGGACTGACTACGAATCAGTACGCCGGGGGTTCGAATCCCTCATGGCGCACCATTTCAGCTTATTACTCCGCAACGATTGGGTCACCAACACGTGCGGTTTTTTTATTGTTGGAGGAAAGGTCCGTACTTGAAGGTTCGAAAACATAAGCCTCACAGTATGTAACCCTTCGGCTCCCCGCGTCGGCAGTCGAGGGTCGACTGCAATGCGCCAGGCCTGACAAAGATTTTACCTGGGATAATTCCCCCGAGTGGTACGATTCCAAAGCACGGCCTAACGGCGCATCAGAACGTAAGGGAGCGCCATGCTTTATTTATCCCAAATGCTGGGGAAGCCCGTTGTGGATTCCGCCGGCGAGAAAATCGGCACGATCTCCGACCTCGCAATCTCAACCGGCGAGGTCTTCCCCCGCATCACGAGCCTCGCCTTCCAAGGGCCGGGCAAAGTGCCCTTCATGATTTCCTGGCGAAAGTACGTCGACGAGTTCGACGACGAGGGCATCAAGCTTTCCGTCGATTCGCCCGACATTCGCTTCAGCTACCTGCAGCCTGACGAGGTGCTTCTTGCGCGCGACCTCATGGATCGCCAAATCGTCGACACCCAGGGGCTTAAGGTCGTGCGCGTAAACGACCTCAAGCTCTCGCAGTCGGGCACGCAGTTGCGACTCCTCGGCGCTGAAGTCGGCATTCGCGGTATCCTGCGAGGGCTTGCCCCCTGGCTCGAGCGCGCCGTCGTCTCCGTCGCGAAAACCTTCCACAAGCAGATCGACGAGCGCATCATCGCCTGGAACTACATGGACCTGCTCGACCGAGACCTCTCGGAAGTGCAGCTGTCCGTCACGCACAAGCGCCTCGACGAGCTGCACCCCGCCGACGTCGCCGACATCTTGGAGCAGCTCGATCCGCAGCAGCGCGCGAACGTCTTCAAGCACCTCGATGAGAGCCAGGCGACCGAGGCCATCTCCGAGATGGAAGACGAGTACCAGGCCGACTTCATCGAGGACCTCGACGACGCCAAGGCCGCAAACGTCCTCGGCAACATGGACCCCGACGACGCCGTCGACATCGTCCGCGACCTCTCCTACGAGAAGGCCGAAGCGCTCTTACGCCTGATGGGCGTGGAAGATGCCGCCGAAATTCGCCGACTTTTGGGGTACAAGGACGGCACCGCGGGCGGTATGATGACCACCCAGTTCGTCGCCGTGCCGGAAACCTTCACCGTCCGCGAGACGATCGAAGTGCTGCGCGAGCTGCCCGAAGAGCACCCGACGGTCCACTATGTCTATGTGCTCGACGAGTACGACAAGCTCGTCGGCGTGCTGTCGCTGCGCACCCTCGTCTTGACCGACGACAGCAAGGTGATGCACGACATCATGTACACCGACCTCATCACCGCCTCCCCCGACGAAACGGAAGACGACGTGGCGGCGGACGTCTTCAAATACGACCTCCCCGCAATGCCCGTCGTCGACGAGCGCGGCAAGCTTTTGGGCATCGTCACCACCGACGACGCGTGGGATGCCATCGAAGACGACGTGAGCGGCGACAAGACGAAGAAGAGCGTCCTGCTCGGCCTGGGCGCCACCGCGGCGGCTATCCTCTTTTTGGTACTCTATACGCTCGTGCTGTTCCAGATCATCGGTTACTCCTGGAGATAAGCCATGGTGTTTGGAAAGAAGAAAGCAGACGCTGCGAAGGGCGCGGCAAAGACCCTTGCCCCCATCCCCGGCAAGGCCTTCGGCGTCAGCGGCAAGCAGAAGAAGGCGACGGGGGCAGCGCTCCCCGACAAGACGACCGCTTTGGAAGCCGACAGCCAGGACGGCAAGAAGAAAAATCGGCTGCTGCTCATCCTCGCAGCGATGGGGCCCGGCATCGTCACGGCCATGGCGGGCAACGACGCGGGCGGCATTTCGACGTACTCCACGGCAGGCGCGAAATTCGGCTTCACAACGCTGTGGGTCATCCCCATCATGTGCATTCTGCTCATCGTGGTGCAAACGACCGCAAGCCGTATGGGCGCGACAACCGGCAAGGGCTTTGCTGCGCTCATCCGCGAGCGATTCGGCATTCGCCTCGCGGCACTGGCCATGTTCGCCCTGCTCGTCGGCAATGTCGCCACCACGTTCTCCGAGTTCGCCGGCATCGCGTCGGGCATGGAGATGTTCGGCGTCTCGAAGTACGTCTCCGTCCCGATCGCCGTGGTGACGGTCTGGCTGCTCATCGTCGGCGGCAGTTACAAGCGCGTGCAGAACGTGTTCCTTGCGCTGTCGTTCGTCTTCGTGACCTATATCATCGCGGCAGTGCTTGCCCAGCCCGACTGGAACGATGCCCTCACCTCGACCGTCGTTCCGCAAGTTACAGGCGGCGTGAGCTGGATATCGCTTGTAATCGCGATGATCGGTACGACGATCGCCCCGTGGATGATGTTCTTCACGCAAAGCAACGTCGTCGAGAAGGGCACCACGACCAACGAACTCTTCGAGCAGAAGATCGACGCCGTATCGGGAACCATCGCAGCCTGTCTCGTCGCATGGTTCATCATCGTGACCACGGGTGCCGTGCTCTATCCGCAAGGCATCGAGGTCGACAGCGCCGAGGCGGCAGCGCGCGCCCTCGCCCCGTTCGCCGGACAGTACGCCGAGGCGCTCTTCGCCATCGGCCTGGTCGCAGCCTCGTTCCTTGCAGCTTGTGTCCTGCCCCTCACCACGGCTTTCGTTATCTGCGAGGCATTCGGCTGGGAAGCAGGCGTGTCGTTCAAGTGGCGCGAGGCGCCCATGTTCAAGAGCATCTTCACGTTCGTTATCATCATCGGCGCCGTGGTCGTGCTTATCCCGAACGTCAACCTCATGGGAATCATGCTCACGGCCCAGTTCGTGAACGGCATCATCCTTCCCGTGCTCCTCGTGTTCATGGCCATCATCGCCTCGGACAAGCACATCATGGGGGCCTTCAAATCGAGCCGCCTCTCGCAGATTCTCATCTGGGTGACGGTCGCCATCGTGACCGTGCTCACCGTCGCGCTCCTCGTGATGCAGGTGCTCGGCATCGAGTAGCGCGAGGCCCCGCAAGAGAGGAAATCTCACCGATCGAGAAGGGTTGCCGCGCAATTGACATTGCACTGCTATATCGTTAAGTAGGACTATTTTTACGACAGGGCTATTCGCGTTTTTTAATATCTTGTAATGAAATTATTCCAAGGAAGCGTTTCTCGAGCGCAAAAAATGACGGCCTCCTCTCGGAAGCCGCCATTCTCACATAGTCCTCGGGACGTGGGTCCCTCAAGTCGCTATTTGCCAATGAGAAGCTATGTCGTCTCGCCCTTCTTCACGCCGAAATTCAGCTTGTGGAGCGTAATCACTGCAACGACGATGATGATCGCACCGAGCGCGAGCGAGATCCACGGATTGCCCGTGAAACCAGCCACGATGTAGCCGATGAAGCACGAAATCATGACAAGCGTCGCGTAGGGAATCTGCGTGGCCACGTGGCGCAGGTGGTTGCACTTTGCACCTGCAGAGGAGAGGATCGTCGTATCGGATATCGGCGAGATATGGTCGCCATAGACAGCACCCGCGAGCGTCGAGCCGACGGCCACGAGGAACAGCGGGTCGTCGGTGGGGAACACGCCGATTACGATGGGGAGGATAAGCGCGATCGTACCCCAGGAGGTGCCCATGGCGAAGCCGATGAACGCCGCCACCAGGAAGATGATCGCAGGCAGGAGGGTAAGCCCCACGCCAAGCCCGTTCAGCACGCCGCTCACGAACTCACCCGTTCCCAACAGGTGACGGCACAGGCCGCCCAAGCTCCATGCCAGAACGAGGATCATGATCGCGCCGACCATCGAGCGCACGCCTTCGGAGATGCCTTCCACAAAACCCTCGAGCGTCGTGAGCTTACGAGGCAGGAACATCGCAGCCGAGACCACGAGCGCCACGCAAGAGCCGATGCACAGGCCTGTCACCGGGTCCTCGCCGACAGCGGTGGCGAAGTCGACGCCCTCGAAGAAGCCGCCCACGTACATCATGCCGAGAATCGAGAACACAATCAGCACGACGATGGGGATAATCAGGTCGAACACGCGGCCATTCTCGGAGATGTTGAGTCCCTTGTACTCGTCGATTGCGCCCGATGCCGCATCGTCGATGTCGGCCTCCTCGGTCACAACCGACGGCACGCCCGGATGGTCGCCTTCGTACGCTTCCACGTTCTTCTCGGGAAGACGGGTCGTCGAAACCGCCGCAAGAGCGCTTCCCTCGCGCGGAATGTCGTCGACGTCGTGCCCCTGGGCGCAGGCTTCCTCAGCCGCGCGCATCGAGCCGTAATCGAGCTTCGTGATCAGCATGAAGAACACGAAGAAGATCGTGAGCAGGGCGTAGAAGTTGTAGGGGATGGACTGCACGAACGTCGAGAAGCCGTCTTCTCCCAGATAGCCGCCCACGGCAACCGCCCAAGAGGAGACCGGCGCGATAATGCACACAGGCGCCGCCGTAGAGTCGATGATCCACGACAGTTTCTCGCGGCTGATATGGAAGCGATCGGTGATGGGACGCATGACCGCACCGACCGTCAGGCAGTTGAAGTAGTCATCCACGAAGATGAGGATGCCGAGAACTGCCGTGAGAATCGAGGCGAGGCGCGCGTTCTTCACGTGCTTCGACACCCATTCGGCGTAGGCGCGCGAGCCGCCGGCGATCGCGATGACCACCGTGAGCGCACCCAATAGGGCAAGGAATAACAACAGCGCTCCGTTGTCGGCGATCTGCGTCGCCATCATTCGTGGAACCATGGCGAACGCCGCGATAAACTGGTCGACGCCAACCCCCGCGAGAGTGAACTGGTAGATCACCATGCCCATAAGTACGCCGATGGTGAGCGACGAGTACACTTCCTTGGTGATGAGCGCGAGCCCGAGCGCCAAAAGCGGCGGCACGATTGACCAAGCGCCCGTACTGATAAGGTCGAAACCTTCCACAGGAACCCCTTCGTTGTGGGCGGATACTTCCCCTGCATAATTGCAGGCCGTTTCAGTATGCCTTGATTTTTCGGCTATGTAGCCCACATGTGCGTTTTTTTCGGAGAATGAATCGAGGTTTGCGAGCACTCTATACTTGCAGACATGAACGCGAAAGCAGAAATAAGGAGCCTCGTCATCGCGCGGCGCAACGCCATCCCTGCCGATGAGCGCATCGCTCGCAGCAAAAACGCGTGTGAAGAACTCGAACGATACTTCAGCCGTACGGTTGCGCCCGGGGCGCGCATTGCCGTCTACCATGCGCTGGGAAGCGAGGTAGACGTCTCCTCGTTCGCGAAAAGCGCCCACTTGCATGGGTTGACCTGCGCTTTTCCCGTCATGATGCGAAGAGGCAACGACGCCAAAGCCCGCATGACGTTTTGGGATGTCCCCCTCGACGGCACGCGGCGCGCCTTCTTCGACAAACCCGCGCGAGCCATTGCCCCCGACGACCCCTCGCTTGCCGGCTGCACGCCACGCGATCCGCACGAAATCGACGCCGTTGTCGTTCCGATGGTCGCCTTCGATGCGAGCGACATGCGCCTCGGTTATGGCGGCGGCAACTACGACCGTTTCCTGCGCGAGCTTCGAAGCGACGCCGTCGTATGCGGCATCGCCTTTCGGGAACAGGAAGTCGAGGCTGTGCCGACCGAGCCGCACGACCTCGCCTTGCCGAAGATCATCGTCGCCTAAACGCAAGAGGAGACCGCCGAAACGAACGGTCTCCTCTTTCAAAATCCACGCGAAGCGCGGGCCCTTCAACAGGGGACTTCGCCAGCAAGGTCTTCGCAGACGGAAGCTATTCTGCAGAAGCCGCTTTCGCTTCCTTTTCCTTTTGCAGATGCAGTTCGCGGACGTACTCGCGATCGATTGCACCCTCCGCGCTCGGCGGGTTCACGTTGAAGGGCACTGGCTTGGTGACGAGGCTCACCAGCGGCACGATGACAAGCGAGAGAATCATCGCGATGGCGCCGCAGTTGATGGGGCTTGCGATAAGCGGCGTGCCAATGAATCCCAAGATCATGTTGCCGGTCGTGAGGCCCACGCCCACGATGAAGCTCGCCCATACGGCGGCCTTCGACACGCGGCCCCAGTAGAGGCCCCACAGGAAGGGCCCGAGGAATGCGCCGGCGAGCGCGCCCCACGAGATACCCATGAGCTGGGCGATGAACGTGATCGAGGAGTGGTACTGCACGAGTGCGAGCGCTGCCGAGATCACGATGAACACAATGATGAGCACGCGCATCGTTGAGAGCTGGCCCTTCTCGCTCATATTCTTCACGACGTTACCCTTGAGCACATCGAGCGCCAGCGTCGAGGAGGACGTGAGCACGAGCGAGGACAAGGTCGACATGGACGCGGAAAGCACGAGCACGATGACGATGCCGATGAGCAGATCGGGTAGGGTGGAGAGCATCGTGGGGATGATCGAGTCGTAGATAGGCTGGCCGTTCGCGCCCATCTCGACCTGTCCAGAGTACAGGCGACCAAACCCGCCCAAGAAGTAGCTGCCGCCCGCGACCACGAAGGCGAACAGCGTCGAGATGATAGCACCCTGCTTCACCGCGGGACCGCTCTTGATGGCGTAGAACTTCTGCACCATCTGGGGAAGTCCCCAGGTGCCAAGGCTCGTGAGAATGCACACGCCCAGAAGGTTCAGCGGGTCGGGGCCGAACATGCTCACGAACGGGCCCGCCATGTCAGGCGCCAAATCGGAGGACATCTGCGAAAGCTCGGTGATCGCGGGCATGAAGCCGCCGTTGTTAAACAGGACGGCCACAATGACGGCGATAATGCCGACCAGCATGACGATTCCCTGCAGAAAGTCGTTCATCACCGTGGCCATGTAGCCGCCAACCACGACGTAGATACAGGTCACAACTGCCATGCCGATAACACACCACTCATAGGGCAGGCCGAACGCCATGCCGAACAGACGCGACAGGCCGTTGTAGACGCTCGCCGTGTAAGGGATGAGGAAGACGAAGATGATGGCAGCGGCGGCAACGCGCAGGGCCTTCGAGTCGTAGCGGAGGCCGAAGAACTCCGGCATCGTAGTCGCGCCCAGGCGATGCGTCATCTCGCGCGTGCGCGGGCCGAGCACCCACCAAGCAAGCAAACTGCCGAGAACGGCGTTGGCAATACCCGCCCAAAACGCAGCGATGCCGTATTTCCATCCGAACTGACCGGCGTAACCGACGAAGACGACAGCCGAGAAGTAGCTCGTGCCGAACGCGAAGGCGCTCATCCAGGGGCCGACGCTTCGCCCGCCGAGCACGAAGCCGTCAACGCTTGCCGTCGAGCGGCGGCAGTAGATGCCCACGCCCACGGCAACGCCGATGAAAATGAGCACCATGCATAGTTTTGCAATCATTGCTGTTTCCTAACGATTCTTAAGGGTTTCACGTGAAACGTTTTCCCATACCGAGTTTGAACAGGGAAAACATGGAAGGCGCACACGACGCGAGACTTTCCTTGTCAACCTGCGCGCCCATGCGCGCAACGAGCCAGGCCTCGTGTGCTAGAGATATCGATAGGAATAATAGTAGTAGAGGGGTGCAGAAAAGACATCGGTCGCAGCCGATGCAACAGTGTGCGCAATATGTCCCTCACCAAAATTCATGCGGCTACTTTATCACACTATAGCGCTCGGAAAGGCGGGAAAATCGAAATCCTACCTTTTCGAACGAGATTCGTCCCACGAGTGCGCGGTCCCCTCTCTGCCGCGCGCGGGGACAGTCACGCAGCATCAGAACTTCTCGCCAAACACCAGACTGTATATATTCCTTGCAACAGGACCGACGAGCGCCACATTTGCGATAAGAGCGGCCGGGAGAGTTGTCACGTACGTGAAAGCCCACAGCGGCAGCAAGTCTTGCGAGATACCGGCAGACAACAGAGATGCAAAGAACGTCATGAAGGGAACCATTGCATTGACCTTGCAAAACGGGGTGATATGTGAGGCGATCCATCCAGTAGGAGATGCTATTTTCCGAACAAGCGGCATCAGCACGCGCTTCGCAATGACATCGCCAATCGTAAGGGAGACAGCAAACGCGATCGGCCAGCGAAGAAGCATTCCGGAAAGCCAGTCGAAAAGGGTGAAATTGAACCAGGTGTGCAATGCAGTGTTATACAGGCTCATGAGCGTTACCATGCCGCCCGTCATGAACAGCGTGAAGGCGAGCTGCTTGTGAAGCGGCCGTTTTTTCGTGGGGGTTTTTGCAACAGCGACATCACCTGTCGCATTTTCGTCAACATCAGGTGCGGGAACAGGGACAGCGGCGCCAAGGCGCACACTGCTTGAAGGCATGCTCAAGTCAGTCATGTGCGTACATCTCTCTTAATCTTCAGTTGGGTGGATTTCGATTCTTAGAATACCAGAGCGCAAACCAGATGAGAGCGATTCACGAAACAGCCTGATTCGTCGCGGCAAACGGGGCAATGCGGGAAGTCAACGGAAAAGACCCCGCCGCTCGCCATCGGTAAACGGCGTGCGACGAGGTCTTTCGTAATCAATAAAAGAAGCTGTTTGATCCTGCCCTTTAGTAACGGCTGTCGAAGATGCGCTTGGTCTTCTTCTCGCTACGCGGCAGCTCCCCGATGGGCACGCCCTTCGCCTCGGGGGTGCAGCCGATCTTCGCCTTGAAGATCGCCTCAAGCTCGCGCTCGCACTTCTCGCGGTCCTCGCCGGTGAGCGCGGTCTCGAACAGAAGCGTGATGACGTCGCGGCCGTTGATCGCCTCGATCATCATCTGGTACTCGGACGAGGTGCCCTCCGTGAAGTTGATGACTTCCTCGATCTGCGCGGGGAACATGTTGCATCCCTTCACCTTCACCATGTCGTCGGTGCGACCGACGATGGTGTCGATACGCGGATGATGGCTGCCGTATTCGCAGCTGCAGGCGCCGGGGATGATGCGTGAAAGATCGTGCGTGCGGTAGCGGATAAGCGGCGCGCCCTGCTTGCGCAGCGTGGTGAGAACGATTTCTCCCACCTCGCCGTCGGGCAGCACCTCGCCCGTCTTCGGGTCGACGATCTCCACGTACACGAAGTCTTCCCAAACATGCATACCGCGATGAGCCTCGCAGGAGATGCCGATGCCCGGGCCGTAAATCTCGGTCAGGCCATAGATGTCGAAGATTTCGATGCCCAGCTCGTTCGCGATGCGGTGGCGCATCTTCTCGCCCCAGCGCTCGGAGCCGATAACGCCCTTCTTCAGGTCGAGCTTGTCGCGCAGACCGCGCTTGGAGATTTCCTCGGCGAGCAGAAGCGCGTAGCTCGACGTGCCGGTGATGACCGTGGAATGCAGATCCTGCATCATCTTGAGCTGTTTCTCGGTGTTACCGGGTCCCATCGGAATCGCCATAGCGCCCAAGCGCTCGCAGCCAAGCTGGAAGCCGATGCCTGCGGTCCACAGGCCGTAGCCTGGGGTAATCTGGATGCGGTCAAGATTGGTGATGCCCGCCGTCTTGTAGCAGCGCTCAAACTGGATCGCCCAATCGGTCACGTCCTGGGCGGTGTAGGGGATGATAACCGGCGTGCCCGTCGTGCCCGAAGAGCTGTGGATGCGCACGACTTCCTCGTCGGGAACCGCCTGCAGCCCGAGCGGATACACGCGGCGAAGGTCGTCCTTTTCCGAGAAGGGAAGCTTCTCGAAATCCTCCTGCGTGCGCACGTCAGCAGGATCGATGTCCTTGAATTTCTCGGCGTAAAAGGGAGAACAATCCTTGATGGTGGAAAGCTTCGTGGTGATCAGCTTGAGTTGCTCGTCGGTCATTTTCATGATGGTCCTCTTCTCATGACATGGTCGCATTGTGGCGCGACCGAAATGCATTGCGGCGCAGCGAGTGCTGCAAAACTGAGAGGCGCTTCAAGATCGTTGCGAAAATAGCCCAGAATGCTTTAAGGCTCGCTTACGAGTCTTGAAGCTAGAGCCATCGACCAGCCAACGCGTTGCGCGCGGCTACGGAAAAGAGGATGTCGGCTGAGTTCGTCATAAGCCCATTGTAGGCGAACGGCCCGCGATTTCAAGGGCGAGGGCCGTTTTGGTCGAGGGAGGGATTGGGCCGCGAACCCGAACGACCCTTCAAGCCTTGCGCCCATCCTCGCGCCGTACGAACTTTGCGTGACGCGTTAGCGTCGTAACGCTTGCTACTTCGCGGTTGTTGCGCGCGCGTTATCGAGGGCTTGCAGCATGCCCATCATCCTGGCGCGCGTAAAGCTCGCCTTCGGGTCTGCCGCTTCTGCCTTGGTGACAATCCCCTGTTCGCAAGCCCAATCGAGGGCAACTTTCTCCTCTTCTTGGGAAGAAGGCTTCGAGGGAGTGCTCCACTTGGTTGCCTCGTCTGAAAGTGCGAGCGCCCGCGACGCTTCGCTCGACGCATCTTCTACTAGATAGGCATAGCGCAGCATGGCCAAGCAGATTTCCTGAATGGTGATCTCGTCTTCGGCGCGGAAGTTGTTCCCCGCCGCAATTTCATCGTCTTCCAGCCACCGCACCGCGTCAGCGCAAAACGAATCAGCGCTGACGTCACTCGAGGGATCGTCAAAGTAATCGTAACGCAGGGGCAACATACCCGGGCGCCCCGCATAACGCCAGAAGAACTCAGCCGCTTCCGCGCGAGTGATGATGTTTTCGGGGCGGAACTCGTTGTTGCCGCTCGCCCCCACATGCGCCACATTGCGCGAAAGGGCCCACTCTATGGCCGCGGAACTGGAAGGGTCCGCCAGCACGTCGGTATATATCTGGTCGATCGTGGCGTTTCGAACCAGAATGCGAACAGAATGCTCGACGAAGGTGAAGGCGTAGTCGGTATACAGCTCGTCGCCCGACTTCTTGGGCTGGTCAGACACGCAATAATCGTATACAACGTCGTACGCGCGATTGCCGCCGAAGTTGATCAGGTTTCCCCAGGCCGTGCAGTTCGTAACCTGAAAGCCCTTCGCGCGGCGCGCCCCAACGCCGTTCAGGCGATAGAGGGATTGATGCTCGAAGAAGAACCCGAACTTCGTGTTCGCCGACGATGTGCAGTTCTCGATGACCATCGATTCGTCCTCGGAAAGCCCCACGCCCACGCCGAACCCCGATGCGCCATAGGAATCCGTCGTCGCGTTCTTTCCACAACCGATCGCCGTGCAATCGCGCATCACGCAGTCGACGGGATAATCGGCGCCGAAGCCCGTACCGTCGGTGTTGCGCACTTCGACACGCTCCCACGTGCAGCCGCGGAACAGCTTGAAGAAAAACCCCTTGCCCGAGGCGTTGTATCCACGAAGCGACCCCTGCGTGCTCTCGCCGTCGATGGTGAAATCGTAGAACGAGGCGTTATCGAGATAGCGGCGGTCGTCGAACCCGTCGTAGTAAAACATGTCGATACCGTGAGGGGCCTCACCAGTCATGGCGTAGCGGCCGAGCGGCTTGAGAATCGTCGCGTCTTTACCGCTTCCCCGCACCTCGACGTTGTCATGCATCTCGATAACGCAATTGCCCTCGTCGGTAGCTTTCGTCCACGCGAAGTAAAACGTCCCCGGACCCAGATGTACCGAGCCGCCCTTCTTCGAGGCGTCGTCAATCGCCTGTTGAAGAAGCGACGAATTGTACGCGGCTTCTTCTTGCCCCTCCCTCAGGGGAATCACGTCGAGAAACGTAGCCGTCTGCTCGGCGCTTGCGCCCTTGCCCGTCTTCGAGCACGCGGTCATGACACTGGCGGCAGCAGCCGAAGTTGCGCAAGCAAGGGAAGCGATGAACGCGCGGCGAGTGAAGGGGCGAGGCATACGATTACTCCTTGCTTTCCACCAGGTCGATCGCCGCAAGGTTCAGCTCGACGAACCGAGGCTTCACACATGCGCGAACCGCGTCGCGCAAGTCATCGAGCGAAAGCGGCAAATGTCCCGTTTTCAGCGCAAAGGCAAGAAGCACGGTATTGAGCGCCTTCCTGTTTCCCACCTCGGACAACACGGCTTCATCATCGACGAGGACGAAACGGGCGGGCGCGTCGGCGCACCCATTGAGGCGCTTTCCCAGCGAGGCAACCGTTGCCTTGGCAAGGTACGGCTCGGACGAAAGAGCTGCTGTGATAGGTTGGATGGACGTGGTCGCGCTTACCATCACGCCATCGGGCGCAAGGTAGGGGAGCACGCGCGCGGCCTCTGCCGGCTCGAACGCGATAATCATGTCGGCGGTGCCCTTCGCAACGAGCGGGGCGATTACTTCCTCCCCATCGTCGCCCATCCGAACATGCGACACCACGCTGCCGCCGCGCTGTGCCATGCCGATCGTCTCGGCAGTACGAACCTGCCATCCTTTTGCCTGGGCCGCCTGCGCGAGAACTTTCGCGGCGAGGACCGTTCCCTGCCCGCCAACGCCGGTCAAAAGCACGTTACGCATGGGGCGCCCCCTTCTCCTCCGCGTTGCTGGGCAGCTCGATCGCCTTGAAGGGGCACACTTGAACGCAAAGGCCGCAGCCGTTGCACAGCGAGGCATCGACGAACGCCTGGCCGCGGTCTTTACTCTTCACGCCACGGCGAGTCTGGTCGAAGCCCAGGCCGGGGCAGCCGATTTCGGTGATGCACTTCTTGCATCCCGTGCAGGTGTCGACGTTAACGCTCACAGGCGATTTCGGTTTCACCAGCTGAACGCAAGGGGACTCGAACAAAATGGCCGAAGGGCCCTCGAAGTCGATTGCGCGCTTCGCCGCATCGATCGAGCCTTCCAAATCGAGCGGGTCGGCATGAACGATGCATTCCACACCGAGCGCCTGAAGCACCGCCTCGATGCTGATCGGCTTGCGATGCGGGCCCATAAGCGTCACACCGGTCCCTGGGTGGGGCTGCGACCCCGTCATGGCGGTCGTCGCGTTATCGAGCACGCAAACGGTGATATCGTGGCCGTTGTAAACTGCGTTCGCGATGCCCGTGAGGCCGCTTGCGAAGAACGTCGAGTCGCCGACGAAGGCAAGCTGCTTCTTGTCGGGCTCCACGACGGAGAATCCCTGAGCCATGGTGATTCCCGCACCCATGCACAGGCACGTATCGACCGCATCGAGAGGCTTCGCGTTGCCGAGCGTGTAGCATCCGATATCGCCGCAGAGCACGGCGGGGGTCTTCCTCAACGCGCGCTTCACCGCGTAGAAGCTTCCCCTGTGGGGGCACCCGGCGCACAGTACCGGCGGGCGGACAGGCAAAGGCTCGTCGAAGGAAGCCGGCACTTTCAGGGACTCGCCCAAAGAATCGGAGAGACCGAAGAAGCTGGTCAGGCGGGTGATCGCGTCGTCGACGTCGTTTTCCCCACGATCGCGCGTGTCGCCCGTCAGTTTCCCGAGCACCTCGTAGCTCGCATGAGTGCGTCCCGCGCGCACGGCAAGCTCGTCCTCGATCACGTGGTCGAGCTCCTCAAAAACGATAACGCGGTCCAGGCCGCAGGTGAACTCATCAGCAGCTGCGGCGGGGAAGGGGTACGGCGTCCCTACCTGCCAGAAGCGGTAGGGTGGCATCTGAATACCCTGCTCCCCGCAAAGCTCCTCAAGCCGGCGAATGGCTTCGCGGACATACGACGCCGAAACGCCGCCCGCAGCAACGCCGAGGCGCGGCGGCAAGTTCGCGTCGCCACCCTGCTCCTGCGGATTAAAGCTCGCGAGGGGCTCATCTTGCTCGTAGTCCTTCGCGATGCTGACAAGGCGCTCGTTGATTTCGCCATGGCCCTCAAAGGCGCGGCGGGGGAAGATAACCCAGCGGGAACTGCGCTCGAAGCCCTCTTCGGGAATCGGCTTCACGAAGGTTTCGCCCTCCACCTCGAAAAACGTGGATGCATGGCAGATGCGCGTCGTCGGGCGAACGATGACGGGCGTCCGATATTTCTCGGAAAGGTCAAACGCGGCCTTCATCATGGCGAAGCCCTGTTCGGGCGTTGCAGGGTCGAGCACAGGAACCTTCGAGAACGCCCCGAAGCGGCGGGTGTCCTGCTCCGTTTGAGAGGAGATGGGGCCCGGATCGTCGGCGACGAAGAGCACGCAGCCGCCTTTGATCCCGACGTAATTCAGGCTCATCAGAGCGTCAGAGGCAACATTCAGCCCAACCTGCTTGCATGTGAACAGCGTGCGTGCGCCGCAGTACGATGCGCCCGCAAGAAGCTCGAGCGCCGCCTTCTCGTTCGTCGACCATTCCACGTGAACGCCGTGAGCTTTGCCTGCCGCATGCAGCTTCGCGACGGTCTCGATCAGCTCAGACGACGGCGTTCCGGGATATCCAGCGACAACCCGCACCCCCGCCTCGAGGGCGGCGTGGGCGAACGCTTCGTTGCCCATCAACAGTTTCTTCGACATAGTCCCGCCTGACTCAAAAACCATTCCGCCGACCTCGCGGCCGGCGGAATTCCCCCTATTTCTTAGCTGCCTTCTTGCGGTCGACCGCGGAGAGAAGGCGCTTTCTCATGCGCACGTTCTGCGGCGTGATCTCGACGAGCTCGTCATCGGTGATGTACTCGAGCGCCTCTTCGAGCGTGAAGGTGCGCGGAGGCGTGAGCTGCACGGAGATGTCGGAAGTGGAGGAGCGCTGGTTGCCCAGGTTCTTCGTCTTCGCGACGTTCACCACCATGTCGCCCGGGCGAGCGCTCTCGCCGACGATCATGCCCTCATAGCACGCGTCGCCGGGAGCGACGAACAGCGTGCCGCGCTCCTGCAGCGTGCCAAGCGCGTAGGCGACCGCCTTGTCGGTGCTCATGGAAATCATCGCGCCGTTCTTGCGGGCGCCGATGTCGCCCGCATAGGGGCCATATTCCAGGAACGTGTGGTAGAACACGCCGTCGCCGTGGGTGACGTTTAGGATGCGGTTCTTAAGACCCATGATGCCGCGGGTCGGGATCTTGAACTCAAGGTGCGTGACCAGGCCCGACGCATCAAGAGACACCATCGTGCCGCCAGCAGTGCCGAAGATCTCGATAACCTTGCCCGAGTACTCTTCGGGGCACTCGACCACAGCCTGCTCGATCGGCTCGATCTTGTTGCCGTTCTCGTCCTTCTTGAACAGGACGCGCGGACGGCCCACCTGCAGTTCGAAGCCCTCGCGGCGCATCGTCTCCATCAGGACGGAAAGATGGAGAATGCCGCGGCCGGAAACTTCGATGCCAGATTTGTCCTCGAGCTCCTCGATCTTCATCGTCACGTTGTTCTCGCGCTCGAGCATGAGGCGCTCTTTGAGCTGGCGGGCGCCGACGATATCGCCTTCGCGGCCAACGAGCGGAGACGTCGACGGCTCGAACACGATGGAGAGCGTCGGCGGATCGATTTCGATCGGGTCGAGGGCGATGGGGTTCTCGGGGTCGGTGTAGACGTCACCGATGTCGGTGCGCTCGATGCCGACGACAGCTCCGATGTCGCCCGCTTCAACGACGTCGCATTCCTTGCGGCCGAGGTAGTCGAAGGTGAACAGCTGGCGAACCGTCGCGGTCGACTCGCTGCCATCGTTCTTCACGACGAGGATGGTGTCGCCCGTGTGGATCGATCCGGAATATACGCGGCCGATGCCGATGCGTCCGACGTACTCGGAGTGATCGATCGTCACGCACTGCATGGCGAGCGGACCGTCGGGATCGACCTCGGGAGCGGGCATGTCATCGAGAATCATGTCGAGCAGCGGGTACATGTTGTCGTTGTCGTCGGCGGGGTCAAGGCGGGCGAAACCGTTCATGGCGCTCGCGTACACCACGTGCTCCATCGCGAACTCGAGCTGCTCGTCGTTCGCGCCGAGGTCCGCCATCAAGTCGAGGCAGTCGTTGTAAGCCTTCTCGGGATCGGCACCGGGGCGGTCAATCTTGTTCACGACGATCATGATCGAAAGACCCGCCTGGATAGCGTGGCGCAGCACGAAGCGTGTCTGGGGCATGGGACCCTCGAACGCGTCGACGAGAAGCAGCGTGCCGTCAGCCATCTTGAGGACGCGCTCGACCTCGCCGCCAAAGTCGGCATGGCCCGGGGTGTCGATGACGTTGATCTTCACGCCCTTGTACTCGATGGAGATGTTCTTCGCCAGAATGGTGATGCCGCGCTCGCGCTCCTGGTCGTTGGAGTCGAGCACGCGCTCCTCGACCTTCTGATTCTCGCGGAAGGCATCGGTCGCGCGCAGAAGCTTGTCGACGAGGGTCGTCTTGCCGTGGTCGACGTGAGCGATGATGGCGATGTTGCGAATGTTCTCTTGTTTCACCTGTGTTCCTTTTTCTACAACCTACCTGCTTGTTTGCGTCTTCTCTTCGACTGTTTCACGTGAAACCCCCGAAGGGAAGACGCATCTTCTTCCTTACCCTATCTCGTCAAGACGCGCGAGGAGCTGCTTCTTCTCAGCGGCGAGCTCGTCGAGGTGATCGTTAAGGATGCTCGCGGTTTTCTGCGCGCTCACCACTTTCACGATGCCCCACACCGCACACGCCACACCGATGCTCGCGACAACAGCGAGCACGCCGAGCTTGCGCCCGAACGCAAGTGCCACCAAAGCGCCGATGCCCGCCATCGCGAAACCGCTGCGGCGCTCGTCGAGAGCGACGTCGCGCTGCGTGAGCAGCTGTTTGCGCGCGGCGGAGATGCCCGCAAGGCGAGCGTTGATTTCCGCTTCCTCGGCAGAAGAGGCGACCGTTCCGCGAGCACGCGCGGAGGACCCCTTCCCACTGGTCAGCACCTCATATGCTTCTTGAAGGTTTTTGAATTGCTCGGTGGCCCGCTTCTGGAGCTTCTTGTTCGAAGCAAACCGATCCGGATGCAGAATCTGAGCCGTCTCGCGGTATGCTGCCTTCACTTCCTCGGACGTGGCGTCCGCAGAAAGCCCCAGCAGGCGCAGTGCCTCGTTGCGGTTCATCTTCCTCCTTCAATCATGACACTTCATTGTACAACGCGAGAAGGAGATAACATGAAAGCCCCTTGTAAGAAGCATATATCGGTCGGTCACCGTCAATTGCGATTTGAGTTGCAGCAAAGCCCGCAGGGTTGTCCAACCCTCACGGGGTTCAATCACCGCCAAGCTGAAATAAAAAATCGCCGGTCGATTGTTCGACCGGCGACTGAATTGATGGTGGAGAATAGGGGGATCGAACCCCTGACCTCAGGCTTGCAAAGCCCGCGCTCTCCCAGCTGAGCTAAACCCCCAACTCGCACTTTACAATAATAAACGCTCCACCGGCAAACTCGGCTCACGGTGGAGCGTTTATCGCAAATACTGGTGGGCCCGAATGGATTTGAACCAGCGACCTCACGCTTATCAGGCGTGCGCTCTAACCAACTGAGCTACGGGCCCTTGAAAAGTGCCTGATTATAGTAACCCGACGACTAGATATCGTCAACCCATAATCTGCTAGAATTTGAAAAAAGTTTTTGATTGAGGAGCCGGCATGATCCCTTTGAAAGTTCTCACCCTCATCGTTTTGAATTCCATGCAACCAGCAGCCCTGGTCATGGAGCCAATTGAGGAGCATCAGCGAACGAAATCGCGCATCGTGCCGGTATGGGTCGGGCCCGCTGAAGCCATGCAGCTTGGCATGGCCGTCGAGCACATGAGAACCCCAAGGCCCCTCACCCACGACCTCATGCTCGACGCCCTCACCAACCTCGACGCGCGAATCGATCACGCCGTCATCAACGACGTGAAGGGAACGACTTTCTTCGCGAAGCTCTACTTAAAGCAAGGCGATCGGATGATCGAGCTCGACGCCCGCCCGAGCGACGCCATCGCGCTGGCCATACGCGAAGATGCACCCATCTACATCGACGAAAAGACCCTTGATAAGGGAAGCTACCCTTACATCATCAGGGAAGACGCATCCGAAAGCGAGATCGAGGAATTCCATAGCTTCCTTGAGAATATCTCCCCTGAAGACTTCCAAGCGTAAACGCGGAAGGGGAGTCCCACCACAGGATCGATAGCAGTCCTTGTCGTGCCCGCCATACGAATGAGGGGCCTTACAGCCTGCCAGCCGTAAGCCCCCTCATTAACAACTTATGCCGCTTGAGCGCAGCGCCTGCGCCTAATCGAGGTCGTCTTCGCCAAGTTCCCCTTCATCGGCCAGCTCAATCTCGTCGATTTCGTCGACGTCGTCTCCCTCGGCCTTCTGGTCGCGCTTCTTCTTGCCAGTACTCGAGATGGCGACAGCCGTCACGCGATCCTTGTCCGCGACATTCATCACGCGAACGCCTTGCGTCGAGCGTCCGAGCTCGGAAATTCCGCTCACCGGAGTGCGAACGACGACGCCCTCCTCGGAGATGATCATGATCTCGTCGTTGGGTTTCACAATCTTCATCACCGACAGCAAACCCTTCTTGTCGGTCATCGTGATGGTGAACACGCCCTGGCCGCCGCGGTGGTGCTCGGGATACTCGTCGATCGAGGTGCGCTTGCCATAGCCCTTCTCAGTGATCACGAACAGGTCGCTTCCCGGCTTGGCAATCTCCATGCCGAGCACATGCGCGTCAGCAGGCACCGTCATACCCTTCACGCCCATCGTGTCGCGTCCCATGGCGCGCACTTCGCCCTCGCTCCACATGATGGCCTTGCCGGCGCTCGAGACCATGATGACCTTCTCACCGACTGCCACCCGACGGACGCTGATCAGCTGGTCGCCCTCTTTCAGGTTGATGGCGATGAGTCCGTCACGGCGTGTGCGATCATAGAGGTCCATCGAGGTCTTCTTCACCATGCCCTGCTCGGTGGCGAAC
Source organism: Coriobacteriia bacterium (assembly GCA_030540225.1). GTDB lineage: Bacteria > Actinomycetota > Coriobacteriia > Coriobacteriales > Eggerthellaceae > Ellagibacter. The sequence goes on from JAUNWQ010000015.1 coordinate 20,718, forward strand.
ATGAGGTATTCGTCCTCTGGGAAGTCCTTCGTCGCAATGACGGCGGAAATCGTCTCGCCCTTTTGCAGGGGCAGCAGGTTCACGATTGCAGTGCCGCGAGCGTGGCGCGATGCCTCGGGAAGCTCGTACACCTTCAGGCGATACACCTTGCCCGCGGTCGAGAAGAACAGCATATAGGAATGCGTCGAAGCGACGAACAGGTGCTCGACGTAGTCGTTGTCCTTCAGGCTCACTCCCTGCATGCCCTTGCCGCCGCGCTTCTGCTGGCGATAGGTGGTCACAGGAAGACGCTTCACGTAGCCCGCCTTCGTCATGGTGACGACCACGTTTTCCTCAGCGATCAGGTCTTCGACGTCGATATCCTTCGCGTCGCCCGAAAGCTGCGTCTTGCGCGGGGTGCCGAACTTCTTTTTGATTTCCTGCAGCTCGTCTTTGATGATCTGCTTGAGAAGGCCCTCGTCCTCGAGCACGCGCTTGTAGTACGCGATTTTCTCGCGAAGGTCGGCCAGCTCCTGCTCGATCTTCTCGCGCTCCAAGCCGGTCAGACGGCGCAGGCGCATCTCCAAGATAGCGTCGGTCTGCTTCTTGGAAAGCCCGAAACGCTCGGTCAGGCGTGCTCCCGCCTCTTTGTCGGTCTGGGACGAGCGGATGATATGGATGACCTCGTCGATGTTGTCGAGCGCGATGATGTAACCATCGAGGATGTGAGCGCGCTCCTCGGCCTTCTTCAATTCGAAGCGCGTCCTGCGCTCGATGACTTCCTTCTGATGCTCGATGTAGTAGAAGAGCATCTCCTTCAAGGAAAGCACGCGGGGCACGCCGTCGACGAGCGCCAGCATGATCACGCCGAAACCCACCTGCAGCTGCGTGTGCTTGTACAGCTTGTTCAGCACGACCTGGGGCAACGCATTCTGCTTCAAGTCAATTACGATGTCGATGCCATGACGGTCCGCAGCGTCGTGAATGTTGGAAATCTCGGGCAGCTTCTTGTCGCGCACGAGCTCGCCGAGCTTCTCGAGCAGGCGCTTGCGGTTCACCTGGTAGGGAATCTCGCTGACCACGATCGACGACTTGCCGTTCTTGCGATCCTCAATCGTGCACTTCGCACGAACGGTGAGCGAGCCGCGGCCCGTTTCATACGCATCGAGAATGCCCTTCTTTCCCATGATGATGCCGCCGGTGGGGAAATCGGGTCCAGGGAGCGCGGTCATGAGCTCTTCAGTCGTGATATCGGGGTTGTCGAGCATCATGCAGGTCGCGTCGATCGTCTCGCCGAGGTTATGCGGCGGGATGTTCGTCGCCATGCCGACTGCGATGCCGTTCGAACCGTTGACCAGCAGGTTCGGGAAGCGCGCGGGAAGAACCTTCGGCTCCTCGAGGCTCTCGTCATAGTTCGGCTGGAAATCAACCGTTTCCTTGTCGAGGTCGCGCAGAAGCTCCATAGCGGCCTTGTCGAGGCGCGCCTCGGTGTAGCGCATTGCTGCTGCGGAGTCGCCGTCGATCGAACCGAAGTTGCCATGGCCGTCAACCAAGGGCACGCGCATCGAAAAGGGCTGAGCAAGGCGCACCATCGTGTCGTACACTGCGGAGTCACCATGCGGATGGTATTTGCCGATGACGTCGCCGACGGTACGTGCGGACTTCATGTGCGGGCGGTTCGGGGTGTAGCCGGACTCGTTCATCGCGTAAAGGATGCGGCGATGAACGGGCTTCAAACCGTCGCGCACATCGGGAAGCGCTCGCGAGACGATAACGCTCATGGAGTATTCCAGGAACGACGCCTGCATCTCTTTGCCCAGGTAGGCACTGCGAACGGTCGTACCTTCGCCGCCATTCGCTCCTTCGATAATCTCTCCGTGGGCGGTCGGCATGTCGACGAGCATCGACTGGGCGAGCTGCTCTTCAGATATCGCAGAGCCGACGGCAGGGGTGGCGGAACCTTCCTGCGATTCCTCTTCCTCGGCTTCAGCCTCAGCATCCTGCTCGGCACGGGAAAGCATCTCGTTGAACGCATCGTCGCGCTCGGGCTGCTCCCCCTCCGGCGGGGTCATGTCGTTATTTTCTGCCATTAGAATCCTTTCGAGATTTCAGGCTCAATCACCGTAAGGCACGATGCCCTAGATATCGAGGAAACGAACGTCGCGGGCGTGCTTCTGGATGAACTCCTTGCGCGGTTCCACCTGATCGCCCATAAGCTCGCTTACCGTGCGCTCGGCTTCGGCGGCGTCGTCGATATTGACCTGCAGAAGCGTGCGCGTTGCGGGCTCCATCGTGGTTTCCCACAGCTGCTCGGGGTCCATCTCGCCCAAACCCTTGTAGCGCTGGACGTCGAACTTTTCCGAACCACCCATCTCAGCGAGCGTCTCCGAAAGCGCGTTCTCGTCGTAGATGTAGCGCTCGATCTTCGTAGAACGCGAATTTTTCTTCTTCACGCCGAAAATCGGCGGACAGGCGATGTAGACGTAGCCGCGATTGATGAGCTCGGGCATATAACGATAGAAGAACGTGAGCAGCAGGATGCGGATGTGTGCGCCGTCGACATCGGCATCGGTCATGATGATGATGCGGTGGTAGCGAGCCTGGTCGGCGTCGAAATCTTCTCCAATGTTCGTGCCGATTGCCGTGATGAGCGAGCTAATCGTCTCGCTTGAAAGCGAACGGTGAAGACCCGCGCGCTCGACGTTCAAGATCTTACCGCGCAGCGGCAGAATCGCCTGCGTCTTGCGGTCGCGCGCCTGCTTGGCGCTGCCACCTGCGGAATCGCCCTCTACGATGAAAATTTCGGAATCTTCCGCCTTCTTGGAAGAACAGTCGGCAAGCTTGCCAGGCAGCGCAAACGAGTCGAGGACGTTCTTGCGGCGCGTCATCTCGCGCGCTTTGCGAGCAGCCTCGCGGGCTTTCAGAGCCTGCGTCGCCTTCCCGATGATTTTCTTAGCAGGGGAGGGGTTCTCCTCCAGATATTCTGCAAGGCCCTGGGTCACGGCGTTCTGCACGAGTGGGCGGATCTCGGTGTTGCCGAGCTTCGTTTTCGTCTGTCCCTCGAACTGCGGATCGTGCAGCTTCACGGAGATAATCGCCGCCAAGCCCTCGCGCGTATCGTCGCCCGAGAGGTTGGAATCCTTCTCCTTCAAAATGCTCTTGCTGCGCGCATAGTCGTTGATGGTGCGCGTTACGGCCTGTTTAAATCCGTCAAGATGCGTGCCACCCTCGTGCGTGTTGATGTTGTTGGCGAAAGCCATGACAGAGTTCGTCGAATAGGATGTCGACCATTGCATGGCCACTTCCACCGTGCCGTCGGCATTTTCGGCCGAGAAGTAAATGGGCTCGTTAAGCGTTTCCTTGCCCTTGTTCAGATACTTCACGAAGTCGATGATGCCGCCCATGAACTGAAACACTTCAGTGCGCGGCTCGGCCGCCTTCTCAGAGACAACCTCGCTCGGATTCTCACGCTCATCGTGCATCGTGATTTTGAGACCCTTGTTCAAGAACGCCATCTCGCGGAAGCGTGCCGCAAGCGTGCCGTAATCGTACACCGTGGTTTCCGCGAAGATTTCGGGGTCAGGCCAGAACGTGACCTTCGTTCCCGTGTGGTCCGCTGTTCCAATCTCATGGAGCTTCGTCTTCGTGTGACCGTGGTCAAAATCAATCTCGTATTCTTTGCCGTCGCGCCTCACATTGACCTCGACGCGCGAGGAGAGCGCATTAACGACGGACACGCCGACGCCGTGGAGACCACCCGAGACCTTATACCCTTCGCCGCCGAACTTGCCGCCAGCATGGAGAATCGTCAGAACGACCTCAACCGTCGGAATCTTCTCTTTTGGATGCATGTCCACCGGGATACCGCGGCCGTTGTCGGCTACCGTGATCGAGTTATCGGGATGAATCCATACCTCGATGGAGTCGCAATAGCCGGCAAGCGCTTCGTCGACGGCGTTGTCGACGACCTCGTACACCAGATGATGCAGGCCGCGCGGGCCCGTAGAGCCGATATACATACCAGGGCGCTTGCGCACCGCTTCGAGACCTTCGAGGACTTGAATGTCAGAACCATCGTAATGATCGGGTTTGTTAACCACTGACATGCTCCTTTTCGGTACGTTTGGAAGATGCTTCGCGCAGAACGCGAACTGACCTATTGTACCATAGAAGAATAAAATGAAGCGTTTGAGCGGTCTCTAAGGCCTTCTAACGGATGATTCTGCATTTTTTCGCCATTTATGACCTTTCACCCTTCTTCCATTCTCTGTCGGTTACCATCGCCTTTTCCAGCGCGCGCCTGAGCGAAGGGTTCTCCACAGATGACACCATCTGCTCAACTTCGGTTTTTTCCTCGGGGGAAAGTGGAACCGAGCGGGAACTTTCAGACTTCGTTTCGCATACATCTCTATAAGGATGACGCTTGCGCATGTCGAACCGGGAAGGGTAGGTTTTGAACTCATCTATCCTCTCGCCGAAACGCTCATGGAGCCGAAGCATGATCAGATGCTGCCGGCAGTGGACATCCGAACGGAAGTTTCCATCGTCCATATACACATACAGCGAGCGGATTCCTTCTTCTTCTTTTATATAGACAGCGTTCACATGATCGAGGACGTAGGGAGCATTTTCCTTGTATACATACTCGATTGCATCTTTCCACATCGTGCGAACCTCGGCGGCCCGTCGAGCGATGAGCGTCTTCTCATCAGTCGGCAGCGAACTGAACAGACGCGCCATTTCTTTTCCAATCCTAGCCACGTGCTGCCTCCTCACCCAACTGCACGACACGAGCATTCCTGAGAAGGGAATCATCGAAATAGGCGAGGTTAGCCGTCGTGATGAACGTCTGCATATCTCCCGAGATAAATTCCACCAGTGCATGCCTTCTACGCTCGTCAAGCTCGCTCATCACGTCATCGAGAAGGAGCACCGGCTTCTGGCTGAGCATATCCTCGATAATCGACGCCTCGGCAAGCTTGCAAGCAAGGACAATAGAGCGTTGCTGCCCCTGACTTCCATAATTTTCCGCATTCTTTCCCTCGATGTAGAAGCCGATCTCGTCGGAATGAGGCCCAACGACGCTCTTTCGGCGGGCGAGCTCCTCGCCGCGGCGCGCTTCAAGGGCAGAAGCGAGCGCATCACGCGCCTCATCTCGAGAAAACGAGGCAACCCCACACGGTGTTTCACGTGAAACAGGGGTCATCCAGGAAGGAGCATACGTCACTTGCAGCTCCTCACCTTGAGCGATGTCGGCGTAACGACGAGAAATCTCCGGCGCAAGCTTCGCAAACAGCGCCGCACGATAACACGCAAGCTGCGCGCCGCAGGTTACCAGCGTCTCGTTGATACTGTCGATGAGCGCTACCTGGGATTCCTCTTTTAGAAGCCTGTTCTTGTAGCGGATGACCTTCTCGTAATCCTTCTTAATAAGGTAGTGATTCGGCGAGAGCTGCGACCCCAAAGCATCAATCGCGGTGCGTCGGACGCTCATTGATCCTTTCACGAGGTCGAGGTCATCTGGCGTGAAAGACACAGAAGGAACGAGCCCCTTCAAATCAGCAGGCCGTCTCGCTTTGCCGTTCAACGTGTACTTCCGCTTATGACTTTCAAGCAGCATGACAATATCGAGGACCCGATCGTCTCCTGTCACGCGCGCCTCAGTGCGGGCGTAGCTTTCCCCGTGTTTTATTACCTGGTCGATGAGCGGATGGCGAAACGAGGAAAGCGCCGTCATCAGCTGAATGCCTTCGACGATGTTTGTCTTTCCGACCGCATTCGGCCCCACGAACAAGGTGAGCGCCCCGATATCGTTCAGCTCGAAGCGCTCGTAATTGCGAAAGTTAGTAAACCCTATATGCTCAATGGACAGCGTCACGAGATGCGCACCGGCATGACGAGATAAAGGAAGTTCTCAGGGGCTTCCGCCTTGAAGATTCCCGGTTCACGAGAAGTTCCCACCTCCAGATACACCGAATCACTCGACACCGACGAAAGGCCGTCGAGCACGTAGGCGAAGTTGAAGGCAATTTCCGCGTCGTCACCCTCGATGGAGCAGGAAAGCGTCTCCTGAGCGGATCCGACATCCTGGGAAGCGGCGGACAGCTGAACCGTCTGAGATGCCGCGTTCAGATCGAACTTAATCGGCGTGGAAGAAGAACCAAGAAGAGACGCTCTCTTCACCGCCGCGACGAGGTGGCTGACGTCGATCTTCGCGCGCGTCCCATGCTTTCCCGAAAGCAGCTGCTTGTAATTGGGGAAATTGCCCTCGATTCGACGGTTGATGAAAACGGTGCCCTCGCAGCTGACAAGTATCTGATTCTCGGCAAGCGCAATCTGAACGTTGGACTCGGTTTTCGGCAAGGACGCGATATCCTGCAAAAACGAGCCGGAAATCACCGCCTCGAATTCATCGGCAGCGGAATCGGAAAGCTCAACCTCGGCCAAGGCTAAACGATACGAGTCGGTCGCAACCATCTTGAAGTGGTTCTCCTCGAGCGTCACCAGAGCACCAGTGAGAATCGCACGGCTTTCATCCTTCGAAACCGCGCGCGCAACCTTTTTCACCATCGCGGCGAATTTCGTGAAGGGGACCTCAATGCGCTGCGAAGCCTCCACGTGGGGGAAGCCGGGGAAATCCTCATAGTTGAGCGCCTTGATCGAAAACGAGGAGCTATCACAGGTGATAAGTGCGTTCTCCTCGTCGGCTTCCACGTGAACCGCGGCATCGGGCAGATTTTTCACGATGTCGGAGAACAGTTTGCCGGGAACAACCGCCTTGCCCTCCTCTTCCACGAGTGCAGCCGTCGAGTACTGGATGGAAAGCTCAAGGTCGGTCGCCTGGAGAACGAGCAAATCATTCGTCGCCTCGAGCAAAATGCCGGAGAGAACGGGCAGAGTCGAGCGGGTGGATACGCCTTTAATAACAATTGCAAGGGCATTCTGGAGTTCGCTTTTGCTGATGCTGAATTTCAAGGAAACCTTCTCTCTTTCTTTTCTGCTGCGCGTCATTATACAGGCTCAAACAGGCACGGATAATCCTCAAGTGAAAGCATCCGAAAATTCAAAGCTCTCTTTCACTCAATTCTCTTTTTCACCTCACCAAAAGGTGAAAAACTGGCTTTTACCTTTCATTTTTATCCACAATTCCTTCTCATACATCGTTTTCCACCAGATGAGGCTCTTCCCGTTGTGGAAAATGTTGAAAAACGGGCATTCATGCATAAAGAGCTGTGGAAAAGTCGTCTTTTACCTTATTTTTATATAGTTCCCTATCTTCAATTTCTTAACGATTGCGACCTGGGGTTTTACAAAAAGACAAGATGTTGACCAGGTAATATATTAATTCTTCAACTTAAGGAGAGTATTCTCAACCCTTCCCTTTAAAAGATCAAAAATCACTCACCTGGGGTTTTGATTTTACGCGCGCCTTTCATCAGGCGAAACCGATTTTCTCCTCAAGTCAATGAAAATTTTAACAATCCGCTTTCTCAACTTTTCGTTTTCCACCGTGCTTTTTCAGAGTTTTCAACTTTTATTGAATGAATTGTTGAAAAGTCTGAAAGCACCTCGTAGATTTCCCCAATTCTTTCAACTGAAAGTGAATTTCTTTCTTTCTCAACCAAGAAAGAGGCAGGTGGACTTCTTTCATTGTTGAAAAAAGGCTACAATTCGTCTAAATAAAACTGAAAACGCTGAATAAATGGAACACGGTTTTGGAAAAAATGAACAACACCCCACATGAAGATCCGGTGACCCAGCCCGAAGGCGAAGGATCCTACGACTACACCTTCGTGACGTCGGTTGCTCGAATCGCACTTTACGACGACCTGCGCAGCGCTCCGCGCGTGACCGAGATAATGCCGGCATCCACGCCCGACTACATCGAGGCGCTTGCGTCGACTATCTACAATCAAGCGAAACAAGCGGGGGGGTCCATCCCCTATACCGTCGTGCGCGAAGTATCGGAAAACTTCATCCACGCTCGCTTCACCGAGATCATCGTATCCATCCTCGATGGCGGCAATACCATTCGATTCGCCGATCAGGGGCCGGGCATTAGCGATAAGAAGAAAGCCCAGTTGCCAGGATTTTCCTCAGCGGTCGAGCCGATGAAGGGCTACATCCGCGGCGTCGGGTCGGGCCTTCCGATTGTGTGCGATTATTTGGACTTTACCCATGGTTCCATCTCGATCGACGACAACATCGGGCAAGGGACCGTCGTCACCATCAGCATGAATGGCGAGACGGGTGCCGGCGATACTGAAGAGCGTGGGGAAGGGGAGCTCCCCGTGGGCAAATACGCGCCCAAGGAGGACCAATTCGTCGCAGAACGAATCGATCCCGGCGCCGTCCAACCCATACAACCCGTGCAACAGCCTATGCAACAACCCGTACAGCAACCGGTGTCCCCGTATTATCCACAGCAAGGGTACGTTCCCCAGGTTGTCCCCGCATATGCGCAGATGCCTGCCCAACCTTACCTGCAACAAGTAACGCCCCAGGTCATGCAGCCAGTTATTAACACTTACCAGCAGCCTTACGCACAGCCGCAGCCCCGCTCGTATGCGACACCCGCCCTCAATCCACGGGAGAAGGCCTTCCTCAACGCTCTGCTCGCCGAAGGTCCGCTTGGCGTGACCGACCTCGTCAGGCTCACGAGCACACCTCAAGCAACCGTTTACACCACGCTTAAAAAACTCCAGGAAGAAGGTCTCATCGAGATGGTTCCCGGGCAGAAGAAGCGCACGCTCACGGCATTCGGCATGGAAATCGCCGAGACGATGTAGCCTGAGCTTCATCTGGATTACCTTCGCATGCCGCGCGCGAAACGGCCACGCGCGGCACTTTTTTGTATACAATTGCAGATACTTCGAATAGGCTCGGGAGACTCATATGGACAGCTCTGAACTCAACCATAATTGGAACAACGTTTGCGAACAGGTGAAAACGTACGACAACGTCGACTCATCGCAGGTCAACGCCTTTTTCTCGCGTCTCGTTCCCCAGGCGATGAGCGAGGGTTTTCTGATGCTTACAGCCGATAACGACTTCATCAAGTCGTGGGTAGAGCAGCATTATCTCGAAATTATCAAACAGGCGCTGAATGACCTTTTTCACGTGCCTTTCAACGTCATCCTCGCTGTAGACTCCGCACCGGCTGCGCCCGCGGTGGCGCCGTCAAACCCTCAGTCAACCACCCGCGAACCTCAGAGTGTTCCGGCGAACCCGGGAACAATGCCCCCAAGTGCGGCCGTTGCCCCTGTGCACGAATACCCACCGGCGATCATCCCTTCCTTTCCTTCGGTTGACCTTCCTCAAGCTGCACAACCTCAACCAGAGCAAGAACGACGATTGACTCTCGACGATCATTTCGAGGCGGCGGGGGTCGAGCGCAGCGCAGAGGAGCAGCCGCCCGCGCACGCGACCCCTCACAAACGCGCGGAAGGGCCTGCCTCCCTCACCTTCGAAAACTTCGTCATCGGCGACTCTAACCGAATGGCTTACTCGATGGCCGTCGATGTTGCGGAAACCCCCGGCAAGATGCACCTCAATCCGCTTTTCATCTACGGCAAGAGCGGGCTGGGGAAAACGCACCTTTTGCGCGCAATCCAAAACTACATCAACGAGACGCGGCCGCAGCTGAAGGTGACCTACGTCGATTCCGCAGAGCTGCTCTCGGATTACATGGAAGCCTCGGTGGCGCATGACAAGGAAAAATCGAGCTATCGCAACTTCAAACAGCGCTACGAGGAATCCGACGTGCTGCTCATCGACGACGTGCAATACTTCCAGGGCAAGAAACAGACGCTCGATATCGTGTTCCAAATATTCAATAAGATGACTGACCAGGGAAAACAGGTTGTCCTTTCCGCTGACCGCGCACCTAAAAACATTGATATCGACGAGCGCTACATCACCCGATTCAACTCTGGCGGAACCTTCGACATCCAGCCGCCCGAAATCGAGACGAAGCTCGGAATCGTGAAAAGCTTCATCGAGGAATATCGCGAAAGCGAAGGGGACCCGTCGTTTTCCATCTCGAGCGATATTCAGATGTACATCGCCGAGAACTCCAGCTCGAACATCCGCGAACTGAAAAGCGCCGTCACCAAGATCATCTACCAGATGGCGTTCACCCACAACTCCGACCTGACGCTTGACGACGTGCGCGGCGTGCTCGAGAGCCACTTCTCCGGCGGCCCCTCGAAAAGGCTTGCCGTCGCCGACATTCAACGCGAGGTGGAAAACTATTACAAAATCAGCCACAGCGATATGGTGGGGAAGAAAAGGCCACGTCATATCACCTACGCAAGGAAAATCGCGATGTACCTCTGCCGCCAGATGCTTGATTTGCCCTTCAACGACATCGGCAAGAAGTTCAATCGGGATCACACGACCGTGCTGTACTCGGTAAGCGACGTCGAGAAGCAACTCAAGGAAAGCCGCGATATGAACGAGGAAATCGAAGCGCTTAAGATGATCATTCGCGACCTGTAGAACAATCCCCTATTCCCCTTTCTCCTGCTCAAACCCTTCAAAATGGTGTTAATAGCGAGGGGAATAGGGGGTTTCGAGAGCAGATTGGGGAAGGCAAGTAATCGCGCGGACTCATGACGGACGGCACTCAGCTTCGTCCTACGCTTGAAAACCTACTCAAGAATCGGGGAAGAATCAGTAGAAAACCGGCGGTTTGCGGTGGAGTGATAACGAAAGCGATAATTCACGTTGGAAAGAAGAACACGCTCTCTACCGAGGGAAATGAATGAGAATAGCGATTTCACCTGGGAAGATGCTTCTTTTTCACCAATCCCCCGCGCTTATTATCATTACAAAGAGAAACATATATACAAAGAAAAAAGGCGAAGAATAAGAAGGGCATCATTCCGCTTGCGGGCATGCGGTTAAGCAAAAGGCCAGCTTAGTGTGAAATCTTTCTAAAAAGCTCTGTTCATCGATGGCTTCTGTGTTATATAATTCAGAAGTTACTCTGCATCCAGCTTGAATTAACAGATAATGAAAGGGATAGAGATATGAAACGTACGTATCAGCCGAACAAGCGCAAGCGTGCTAAGTGCCATGGCTTCCGTTCTCGCATGGCAACCAAGGGCGGCCGTGCCGTGCTCAAGGCTCGCCGCAACAAGGGGCGCAAGCGTCTCTGCGTGTAGCGAGGCTTTTCGTTGGATATCATTAAATCCAGCGCAGAGATCTCCGAGATGTTCTCGCGAGGAAAGCGGATTCATACTCCTTTTCTCACGATAGTCTACGCCTCGGAGAAAACAGAGGGGGCAGTGCAACACGACCTAAGGGGTCGTGTTGCTTTTATTGCAGGGAAAAAGCACGGCAACGCGGTGTGGCGCAATTCAGCGAAGCGCCGCATGCGCGCAATCTGTCGTGATCTGCAAGGCCCTTGGGCGGGCTATGATGTGATATTTCTCGCAAAGTCGCCCGTCACCCGCGCTTCTTATAGTAAAGTGCTAACGGCATGCGCCAAGGTAGTCGAAGGATCAGAATTGGTCG
>JAUNWQ010000016.1 GCA_030540225.1 Coriobacteriia bacterium
GCATCGCGCAGCAGCTTGGCTTCAACGACCCGCGCTACCTGATCACCAACAAGACGCCGGTGACCGAGAAGGAGGCTGCGCTGTTCGACGGCACGTCGTTCGCGACGATCACCTGCCGTTTGGTGAACACTCCCTACACTTCCGACGTGTGCGAAGATTACGGCGAGTTCGTCACCTACAAGGGCGGCCTGCCCGATTTCCCCGACTACTTCCTGTTCGACAAGGACATCAAGTTCGGGGTGGGGGAGAGACGTCACGTGTGCAACAACGTAACGAGCCTGGTCATCCCCGAATTCGGCGGGCGCTATGCAGCCGTGTTCGACTATGAGGGCAGCCGCGATCGTCATGCGGGCGACACCCATGGCGACCACGTCATCAAGGTCGCGCCCGACTTTGACGGCGTTGTCGACGAAGACGACCAGCCGGTGCGCGTGTCCTGCTGCTAATACTGGTAGAATAGAAGGACTTGCAGGGGCCGCGCGGGAAGACGCGGCCCCAATCACGATAGAAGGAGCATTTACGTGGACAAGATCCGCTTTATGGTGGTGAGCGGCTTTTTGGGAGCCGGCAAGACCACGACTATGATCGCGCTTGCGGAATACATGGATCGCAACATCGGGAAGACGGCTATTATCGCGAACGACCTGGGCGCGAACCTCGTGGACACGAGCCTCGCACAGACGTCGGGTTGCACGGTCGCGGAGATCGGCAACGACTGCATCTGCTATCAGATGGACAACACGGTCGACCAGATTCGCCGCCTGCGCGACAAGGAAGGCGCCACGTTCGTCATGAGCGACATCCCCGGTTGCGGCGTCGGCGCGCTCGACCATGTGTACCACACGCTGCATGACAACAACGCCGACGAGTTCACTCTCTCGCCGTTCATGGTGATGGTTGACCCCGAGCGCCTGCGCATGATCATGCCCGAGCATGCCGATATCAACCTGCCCGAAGAGCTGGTCTACCTGCTGAAACTGCAGCTCGAAGAGGCAGACCTCATCGTGCTTAACAAAATCGACCTGCTCGACGAGCCCACGATCGAGCGCTACATGGGCTTTTTGCACGAGGCGTGCCCCGACATTCCCGCGATGAAAATCTCGGCCAAGGACAAGACCGGCATTCCCGAGCTGGCCGAGTACCTGACGACGCACGAGACTGCGCTCAAGAACTTCTCGGTGCGCAACAATCAGGAGTTTGCCGATGCGGAAGCGAAACTCACCTGGTATAACCGCCGTCTGTACCTGAAGACGAAGGACGGTTCCAAGATCGACTGCAACGCGGTGGTCGACGACTTGATCGAGGGCATCCGCATGGGTCTCATCGAGCGCAAACGGAATGTGCCGCACCTGAAGACCTTTGCGACCTCGGGTAACGGCGACTTTAACAAGGCGTCGCTCATCGGTGTGGACTACGACACCGAATACGCCCAGGAATTCCTGCGCGACCACAAGAACATGCGCATGATAATCAACGCCCGCGCCGTCTGCGAGTCGCGCCCGCTTGCTCGCCTCATGGACGACGCGCTCGACGAGGTGTGCGACAAGTACGACCTTGACTGCCAGGTGTTCTTCACCGAATGCTTCGGCATGGCGGACGAAGGAAGATAATCCATCCCAGGTTGCGCAGAAGCGCCGGCAACGTTCAGTCGCTCGGCAGTCCTGCTCGCGCGAACAGCCCACTGGGCTGTTCGGCTCGTGCGGAACTCGCTTTGTGAACGCCGCCGGCGTTTCCGCTTGGGGCGTGGCTTATCTCTTTATAAAAATAGATGCTTCCTGTGATATTGCTTTTCTAGAGGGGAACAATGGCAGACGAGAAGAACGACATTCGCGCTCAGGTGCGCGAGTATTACGGCAAGACGTTGGGCGGTTCCGACGACTTGAAGACCAACGCATGCTGCTGCGCGACCGAGCGCCCGCCGAAGTACGTGCTCGACGTGATGCCCGACATCGCCGACGAGATCGTCGAGCGCTTCTACGGATGCGGCTCTCCGATTCCGCCGGCACTTACCGGCGCGACGGTGGTCGATTTGGGCTGCGGCACGGGGCGCGACGTGTACGTGCTCTCGAAGCTCGTGGGGCCGACCGGGCGCGTCATTGGCATCGACATGACTCCTGAGCAGCTTGCCGTTGCGCAGAAGTACCAAGACGAGCAGGCGGAAAAGTTCGGGTTCGAATATTCTAACGTGGAGTTCAAGGCGGGCTTCATCGAAGACTTGGAAGAGCTCGGCATCGAGGACGGCACGGTTGACCTGGTGGTTTCCAACTGCGTAATCAACCTGACGCCGTTTAAAGACCAGGTGTTCTCCGAAATCTACCGCGTGCTGAAGCCCGGCGGCGAGCTGTACTTCTCCGATGTGTTCTGCGATCGTCGCATGTCCGACGAGCTGCGCGCCGACCCGGTGCTTCGCGGCGAGTGCCTGGGCGGCGCGATGTACATCGACGACTTCCGTCGCATGCTGGCCAAGCACGGCTGGAAAAGCTACGTGTGCACGGCGGTGGAGGATATCCACGTCTCCGATCTGGCGCTCGAGACGAAACTCGGGTTCACGTCGTTCACCTCGCGCACGGTGCGCGCTATCAAGGCGGAGGGATTGGAAGACGCCGAGGAGAACTACGGCCAGGTCGCACGTTACCTGGGCGGGATGCCCGAGATGCCGCGCTACTTCGACCTGACCGAAGAGCTGCGCCTTATCAAGGGGCGCGAGTACGCCGTGAGTGGAAACCTTGCGGCAATGCTCGAGCAGTCGCGCTACGGGAAGTACTTCGAGGTGACGCCTCGCGGCGCGCATCGCGGCGGGTTCGACCTCGCTCGCGCTCAGCAGGCGCTCGAGATGCGCCGCGGCAAGCGCAAGGCCGACCTCGACTATTTGAACGAGGCGTGCGAGCGCTGCGGCATTCCCTCGTTCTACGATCGCGTGAACCTGCCCGAAATCCTGCAGGCAAACGAGCGACCTGCGACGATGCAGGTGAACATTACCTACGCGTGCAACCTTGCGTGCCGCCATTGCTTCCTGGAGTGCGGGCCGAAGAACACCGAGGTTATGTCGCGCGAGACGATGGAGCAGATTCTTTCCGCCTTCAAGACGGGCGGTTACAAGACGCTCGACGTGACGGGCGGCTCGCCTGAGCTGCATCCCGACTGCGAGTGGTTCTTGCGCGAGGGCGCCAAGCTCGCCGAGAAGGTGATCGTCCGCACGAACCTGACGCTTGAGGAGAAGCCGGAATACGAGCATTTCATGGATGTGTTTGCCGAGGTGGGGGCCGATGTGTGCGTGTCGCTTCCGTATTTCGACGCCGAAAACGCCGACAACCAGCGTGGACGCGGCGTCTTCAAGCGCGCCGTCGCGAACATCCGCAAGCTCAACGAGCGAGGGTATGGGCGCGAGGGCGGTCCCGAGCTCGAGATCGTCTACAACGTGGCGGGCCCGTTCCTGCCGCCGCCGCAAGAGCTTCTGGCAGATGCCTATCGCGTGAAGCTGACCGAGCAGCAGGGCATCGACTTCAACGAGCTGTATGCCTTCAACAACTTCCCGCTCGGCCGTTTCGCGATGGATTTGGCGGACGCGGGGCTCACCGATGAGTACCTGAAGCTGCTCCACGACAACTTCAACGCGTTCGCCGTGGGCAAGATCATGTGCCGCGACCAGGTGAACGTCGATGTCGACGGGCGCCTGTACGACTGCGAGTGCAACCATGTGCTCGAGATGCCTATCCAGCTCGACGGGCGCGACGCGACGATCGCCGATATCGTGGATGCGCCGCTCCCCCCGCGCGAAGTTCGCACGAACCCGGTGTGCTACAGCTGCGCTGCCGGCGCCGGCTCAAGCTGCGGTGGCTCGCTGATCTAGCAAGGAAGGGATTGCTCACCCTGGCGCCCTGCAGGCTTGTCGGCTTGCGGGGCGCTCATGTTGTTTGCGCTGTTTCACTTGCCAGGAGGGGGCTGTTTGGTCATACTGAGTTTCGCAAGGCGTCCCGAAAGGGACGTTTTTCGTGTGGCGAAGCAGTGCCGCATGCATTCTATTGGCCGTTGGAAGGAAATTGGTGGGAACGCACTTCAGTGCATGTGAACAGGTGAAACGCTTGGTCTTCGCAATGTGCGCGATGGCTTTGAGCGTTCTACTCTCGGTATCCCTTATTCCTGTGGCCGCGTTTGCCGACGATGTCTCCGATGCCCAGACGGCGCTTGACGCCGCTGAGGCCCAAATGAAGACCATCTCCGAAGAATACGATAAGATCAATGCCGAGCTCACCTCGATTCAGGGGCAGATCGATGCGACTGCCGCCGACGCGCTCGATGCCCAGCAGGCGGTGATTTCGGGTCGCGAAACGCTGAGCAACGCCGCCCGCAGCGAGTACCGCTCGCCCTCGGCGGGGTCGATGCTCATGCTGATTTTGGGATCGGCCTCCTTCGACGAGCTGACGCGCAACGTGGTGTACGCGGGTTCGATTCTGCAGGCGCAGGCTGACGAGGTTGAGGCGCAGAAGGACCGCGTCGCCACGCTCGAGGGCATCACTGCCGAGCTGAACACCCAGAAGGATTCGCAGACGCGCGCTTTAGGCGAGCTTGAAAAGACGAAGCAGGAAGCGGCGGCCGTCGTTTCGCAGGCCCAGTCGCAGCTGCAAAATGCCAAGGACGCGGAGGCCGATCGCCTTGCTGCGCTTCAGGCGCAGGCGGCGAGCATGTCGAACTCCGGCTCGTCCGACCAGGGTGCGGGCGGGTCTTCCACGCAGGTTTCCGACAAGGCGAACACCACGGATCGTCAGGAGGTCGTGCCCGATTCGACGCCGGTTGAGCCCAACCCCGAGCCGGCTCCCGATTCCGGTGCTGGCTGGAAGACGGGCATCGCCTCGGCGTACGGCGGCTCGACCGACCCCTATACTCCCAATCCCGGCACGACGGCGACGGGCGATGTGTGCGACGATCACTCGATGGGTGTGGCAATCCCGATGGCATGGCCGAATTTCAGCAGCTATTTCGGGCGCACCGTGCAGATTTCCTACGACGGCATGACGGTGTACGCCGTTATCAACGACTGCGGCGGCATGGGCGGCGGCAGCCGTTCGCTCGATTTGCAGCCCGGCGTATGGAAGGCCTTCGGGTATTCCTCCTGCGATGACTGGGGCCTTCGCACGGTGAGCTACCGTATTCTGTAGGGACCGAAATGATTGATTCCAACATGGTGCGCGGGGAAAACGGCGCGCAGGTTTTTGGCAACTCGACTGCGTCCGCGGCCGATGGGCGTTTTGCGGTTCCTCTGGGCGAAGCGACACCTGCCGCTGCGCCTTCCCCAAGTGAGGGCGCGCCCGTCACCTTCTACATTGTTCGCCATGGACAGACGGAATACAACCTGAAACACCTGGTCCAGGGCTGGTGTGATGCTGCTTTGACCGAAGCGGGCGTTCGCGACGCGCGCGCTTGCGGACGCGGTCTTGCCCGTGCGGGCATCGAATTTGCGGCGGCTTACTCGAGCGATTTGGGGCGTGCCGTGCAGACGATGGACGAGCTGCTCTCGGCGCGCAGCGAGGTGGCGCCTGAGCTGGCCCTTCCTTCTCGCATGTCGGATTCCCGCATCCGCGAATGGTGCTACGGCGACTTGGAGGCGCGCCCTGGCACGCTCATGCGCGATGTGCTCAACGAGGGGTTCGGGTGCGACATGCCCTTTGAAGAGCTCAATGTCCGCCTCCCGGAAACCGCCGATGCCATCAAGCGCTGGGATGCTTCTGGCAAAGCGGAAGGCTGGGAACAAATCGCGGCTCGGCTCGGCGGTTTCTATTGCGATGTGGCGCGCAAAGTGGCGCTTTCGGGCGGCGGCAACGTGCTCGTGGTGACGCACTCGTTCGTCATCCGCTCGACCATGTACCTGCTCGACCCCGCCCGCGTAAACGACCCCGTGAAGATTGAGAATGCAAGCGTCACAAAGGTGACCTGCGACGATGGCCTTGCCTGCGATACGGGCGCGTTTTCGAGCCCGCTTTTCACGCTCGGCGAGACGGGCTCGACAAGCTTTTTGGATTCACATCTCTAAGGGCATCGGCCGGAACGGGCTATCCGACAGGCTCACCTCGGTTGTTCCGCCCGCTCTGACGCGACCCTGCCCACGTTCGCGTAATTGCCGTGTTCGCTCTGACTGCCCAGCGCGCTCTAGCTGGCATCACGCATTTCATCTCATTTTACCGATGCTCTGCCCCGATTTCCTAGATGTCCTATTGAACTTATAGGTTTAATGTACGATAATAGCCACCTGTTCAGTAGGAATAGGGCGTTGAAGGAGTATGCAATGTCATTCGAGGTGGGGGCGGCGGTAGCTGTCGTTTTAATCGTCTTCGCCGCATTACTTGCGGTGCTGAAATTCATGAAGAACAAGGGGCTGTCGTTCACGGTCCGCGTGTTCTCGGCGCTCGGCATGGGCATCGTGCTGGGCGTTGCCATGCAATTGGCCTTGGGCCGCGGGTCCGATGCCGCGAAGTGCGCGCTCGACTGGATGTCGCTTGTGGGCACGGGCTACATCAGCCTGCTCAAGATGCTCGTGATGCCGCTTATCTTCGTGGCGATCGTCGGCGCGTTCACGCGAACGGAGGCGACGGAGAATCTGGGCAAGATCGGCATCTCGGTGCTCGCAGTGCTTTTGGGCACGGTCGCTATCGCCGCCGTGTTCGGTTGGGCCACCATCGCTTTCTCGGGGTTGGCCGGCGCCGACTTCACGCAGGGCACGGTCGATGCGTCGAAGATGGACGCGCTTCAGACGCGCTCCGACAAGGTGGCCGACACCACCATCCCGCAGACCATCCTGTCGTTCATCCCGACGAACGTCTTCTCCGACTTGGCGGGCACTCGCTCGACGTCGACCATTGCCGTGGTCATCTTCTCGGCCATCGTGGGCCTGGCTTACCTGAAGCTTTGCAAGCGCGACTCTGAGCAGGCCGATCTCTTCCGTCGCATCATCGACAGCCTCTACGGCATCGTGATGTGCATCGTGAAGATGGTCATCGGACTCACTCCCTACGGCGTCATGGCGCTCATCGCGAACGTCATGGCCACGAGCGATTTCGCGGCAATCGTCGATCTTGGCAAGTTCATCATCTTCTCGTATGTGGCCATTATCGCGATGTTCGTCGTGCACCTGATCATCCTCGCGGTGAATCGCGTGAACCCCGTTACGTACCTGAAGAAAGCGTTCCCCGTGCTGTCCTTCGCGTTCGTGTCGCGCACGAGCGCGGGCGCTCTGCCCATGAACATCGAGACGCAGTCGAAGGCGCTCGGCGTTGACGAGGCGACGGCGAACTTCGCGGCGAGCTTCGGGATGTCCATCGGACAGAACGGCTGCGCGGGCATCTACCCAGCTATGATGGCGACGCTCATCGCGCCGACCGTCGGAATCAACGTGTTCGACCCGACGTGGGTGGTCATGTTGATTGCCATCATCGTGATCAGCTCGTTCGGCGTGGCAGGCGTTGGCGGCGGCGCCACGTTCGCGAGCCTTATCGTGCTCGGCACCATGGGGCTGCCGATTGAGATCGTGGGCCTCATGGCGTCGGTTGAGCCGCTCATCGACATGGGCCGCACCGCGCTCAACGTGAGCGACTCCATGGTCGCGGGCGTCACGTCGGCGAACGTGAACAAGACGCTTGATCGCGAGATGTTTGCGAACCCCGAGGCGCGCATCAGCGGGGCTGCTGCCGAGGAATAGGCGCTGTCTGAAAGAGGCGCGCGTGCTATCAAGCGCGGATGCGGGTCTGCGAGGCTTGCATCCGCGCTTTTTCATGCGGGCTGCACGCGGGGAAGGACGCGGCGGGCGCGGGCTACGCGCGGGAAGGGGATAGGGCGTTGTGGGCGGTTGCGCGTGGGGAAGGGGGCGTGGCTGCGCGGACTTCACCTTTGGGCCCGCACTTCCCCTTCCCGGTCCTGCTGCAATTACCGCCCCTCGTTCGCTCGCGCGATGACCTCGCTTACCTGGTCGGGGTGCGCGCTTGCATACGCGGGGAAGGGGACGGGCGGCGCGGGCGCGTCCTCGAAGGGAGCGATCTCAAGCACGTACCAGGTGACGTTGTGCCAAGCGCCGCAGGTGAAACCCGCGTGCGGCTGCACTCCCATGAGCGCAAACCCGAATGCGCAGTGCAGGCGCTCGCTTGCAGGATTGGGAGAGGTCACCACGCCGTAGACCGCCTTTATGCCCACAAGGCGCAAAAGCTCGATGAGCGCCGCGTACAGGCGACGCCCTGCGCCGCAACCCTGCGCAGCGGGCGCGAGATAGACGGAAAGCTCGGCATTCCACTGGAAGGCGACACGTTCGCGCAGCTCATGGGCGTAGGCGAACCCGACGATACGCCCGCCTTCCTCGGCGACGAGGCAGGGGTATTTCTCGCAGATGCGCACGATGCGCTCGCGGTATGCCTCACAAGAGGGGACTTCTTCCTCGAAGGTCACGGGCGTGTCGATGAAAGGGGCGTACACCGCGCGAATGCCGTCCGCATCGTCGGCCGATGCCAGGCGGATGCACAGCTGCGAGTTTGTGGGCGTGCGGCTGGCCGTGGGAACCTGCGAGCTTGTGGGCGTGCGGCGGGCGGCGGAGGCACGCGAGCTTTCAGGCGCGCATCCACCAGCAGGCGCACGTCCCTTCGCGCTATCGGGCGCATTCTCGCTCGCGGCATCAGAATCGCATGAGGGCGCGTCGCACATGAAAAGGGCTCCTTCCCGAGCATCGGACAGGAGCCCATGGTAGCACGCATCTGTTTCGGCGGCCTTTCGTGCGCGCCGAATTCCCCTTTATGTTGGCTTCGATTGTCCTACGTGGGGGTTTGTTGTTTCCGGAGGTTATCGCGCTCGCCCCTTCGCCGGGCCGCTCCTCGCTCCTCGCGTTTCGCGTTGTGGATTTTCCCCATGACGGGCGGTCCTTGCGCTATACTCTCTTCCACATGCGATGACGAAGACAGCGCACGTACGGCGAAGCTTCCAGAGATGGGGCTCATCGGCTGAAAGGCCCCAAGCGATGCGGCGTGCGATTCCCTTCCGAGCAGCGCGCTTGAACACGGACGCGGGGCTAGCCTGCGAGACGAACGAAGTAGGGCGCGACGGTTCGCCGCCGTTATCGGGCGAAACGAGTGGATACCTTTCACGTGGCATCGCGTTTTCCGCGGCGTTTCGGGAAGGTGTCAACCAGGGTGGTACCGCGAGGGCTTGTCTCTCGTCCTTGGAAATGAAGGCGAACGCGAAGGCGGGCGTCTTCCAGGGCGAGATGGCAAGCCCTTTTTTATTGGCGGAGCGCCCTTTGGGCCAGGTGGGGCGCTCGATACGAGAGGTGAAGGTGATTATGGCGATCACGGACGAGCTCGCGCAACTGCGTGAGCAAACCCTTGCGCGCATCGCGGAAGCCGACACGTCGGCGGCGCTCGAGAGCGTGCGCGTGGCGGTGCTCGGCAAGGCGGGCACGCTTACGGGCTACCTGCGCGGCATGGGCAAGGTCGCAAAGGAAGAGCGCGCTGTCGTTGGCAAGACGGTCAACGAGGTGCGCAACGTGGTGGAAGAGGCGCTTGAAGCGCGCAAGAAGAAGCTCGCAGCAGCCGAGATGGAAGCCGCGATCGACGCAAGCGCCGTCGACGTCACGCTCCCCGGACGCGCGCAGCAGATGGGCACGCGTCATCTGATCAACGCGATCACCGACGAAGTGTCGGAGATCTTCCTTGGCCTGGGCTACACGGTTGTCCATGGCCCCGAGGTCGAGACCGACTACTACAATTTCGAGGCGTTGAACGCCCCGAAGGACCATCCGTCCCGCTCGATGCAGGACACGTTCTACGTACGCGACCTTTCGGGTGAGGCGTCGTCTGTGCGCGGCGAGTCCGACGTGCTCCTGCGCACGCAGACCTCCGGCGTGCAGGTGCACGTGATGGAAGACCAAAAGCCGCCGATCTACATCATCGCGCCGGGCAAGGTGTATCGCCGCGACGTGGCCGACCCCTCGCATCTTCCGCAGTTCACCCAGATTGAGGGCCTGGTTATCGACAAGGGCATCTCGTTCGGCGACCTTAAGGGCACGCTCGACTACTTCTGCAAGCAGATGTTCGGGCCCGATCGCAAGACCCGCTTCCGCGCGCACTACTTCCCGTTCACCGAGCCCTCCGCCGAGGCCGACGTCTCCTGCGGCGTGTGCGGCGGCACGGGGCATCTGCACGACGGCGAGCGCTGCCGCATGTGCAAGGGTACGGGCTGGCTGGAAATCCTCGGTTGCGGCATGGTCGACCCGAACGTGCTTACCATGTCGGGCATCGACCCGGAGGAATACTCCGGCTTTGCGTTCGGCGTCGGCGTCGAGCGCGTGGCGTGCCTGAAGTACAACGTGCCCGACCTGCGCATGCTCCTCGAAGGCGACATGCGCTTCCTGCGCCAGTTCTAGTCGAACGGCGAAGGGAAACCTGCCTCGAGCTCGGCGGGCATGCGCCACGCGCAGTTCCGCACGAGCCGAACAGCCCAGTGGGCTGTTCGTGCGAGTCAGGACTGTTTGAGCATGGCGTATGCTCGCCGAGCTCGAATTGCGGAAGTGAACATTCAAGAAAGAGAGAGTCATGAAAGTATCGCTGAAATGGCTTAACGAATACGTGGAGGTGCCGACCGACACCAAGGCGCTCTGCGACAAGCTCGATCTCACGGGCACGGGCGTCGAAGGCGTCGAGGTGCTCGGCGCCACGTTCGACGGCGTGGTCGTGGGCTACGTCGAGACCTGCGAGCCGCATCCCGATTCTGACCACATGCACGTGGTCACGGTGAACACGGGCGCGGGCGAGCCTGTGCAGATCGTGTGCGGCGCGCCGAACATCAAGGCGGGAATCAAGCTTCCCGTCGCGACCGTGGGGGCCGTGCTCCCCGGCGACTTTAAGATCAAGAAGTCGAAGCTGCGCGGCGTTGCGAGTGCTGGCATGTGCTGCTCGCGACGCGAGCTGGGGCTCGGATCCGACCACGAGGGCATCTGGATCCTCCCCGACGACGCCCCGGTGGGCACTCCCATCGCCGACTACTTGAAGCTGACCGACACGGTGCTCGACCTGGAGATCACGCCGAACCGCCCCGACAGCCTTTCGATTGTGGGGCTCGCGCGCGAGATGGGCGCGATGTATCGCCGCGATTGGAAAAACCCGCTTGACGAGATGGCCGCGAAGCTTGAGCTTGTCGACGACGGCACCGACGACGTCGACGTGACCATCGAGGACGCCGTGCGCTGCCCGCGCTATTCCGCCCGCGTCATCCGCGGCGTGAAGGTGGGCCCGTCGCCTGACTGGATGGTCGAGCGCCTCGCTGCCATCGGACAGCGCTCCATCAACAACATCGTCGACGTGACGAACTACATCCTGTTCCTGTTCGGCCAGCCGCTGCACGCCTTCGACCTGAACAAGCTGAAAGGCGCAGACGGGCGCGCCCATGTGGTGATCCGCGAGGCCGCCGACGGCGCGAAGTTCACCACGCTCGACGAGGTGGAGCGCACGCTCACTTCCGACATGACCGTCATCGCCACGCCCGAGCTCGGTCCTGTGGCGCTCGCGGGCGTCATGGGCGGCCTCGATACCGAGGTCACCGAGGAAACCACCGACATCCTCCTTGAGACGGCGACCTTCGAGCCGGGCCGCACCTCGCGCACCTCGCGCAACCTGGGTCTCATCTCCGAGAGTTCCATGCGCTACGAGCGAGGCGTGGACGACCACGGCATCGAAAAGCGCTCTGCTGCTGCGGCGGCTCTCATCGTGGAAGTCGCCGGCGGCCATGTGTCGGGCTCCATCGGCGGCGGTGCGGGCATCGTGGACGAGTGGCCGAACGTCTCCGAAGAGGCTCACCTCACCTTCCGCATCCCGCGCTTCAACGCGATGATGGGCGCGAACATCTCCCGCGACTTCATCGTGGAGATCCTCGGCCGTCTGGGTTGCAAGGTGGAAGACGGCGAGGACGCCGACACGCTTGCGGTCACGTCGCCGACATTCCGCCCCGACCTGCCGCGCGAGATCGACCTCTACGAGGAGGTGCTGCGTCTCTACGGCATGGACCAGATCGAGGCCACGCTTCCCGGCGGTCGCGGCCGCTTCGGCACGGTGAGCCACGAGCAGCACGTGAAGAACAAGGTCAACGATACGCTGCGCGCCTGCGGCATGAACGAGACGATGACCTACTCGTTCGCCGAGCCGAGCGAGATCGAGCGTCTGCACCTGCCGCTTGAGGGCCTCGGCCAGGCCGTCGAGCTTCTGAACCCGATGAACGCCGAGCAGTCGGTCATGCGCCAAAGCATCATCCCCGGCCTTCTGCGCTCCATCGCCCACAATCAGAACCGCGGCGTGAAAAACATCCAGCTCTACGAGATGGGTCGCGTGTTCTTCGCCCACGAGGGCAAGAAGAAACCCAAGGAGCGCGAGAAGCTCGCCGGCGTTTTGGCCGGTGCCGTGCGCGACGCCGGATGGAACGAGGCGCCTGCTCCCTACGACTTCTTCGACGGCAAGGGCGTGCTCGAGAACCTCGCGCGCGAGCTTGCGCTTCCCAAGGTGCGCTTCAAGGCGCTTGCCGCCGACGAGGCGCCGCAGCTGCAGCCCGGCCGCGCTGCCGAGATGCTCTCGGGCGGCACGTCGCTTGGCTGGGTGGGCGAGCTCCATCCGCTCGCCGTGGCGGCCTACGATGCGGCGGCCCCCGTCGTCGCCTTCGAGCTCGATCTCGAGGCGCTCGAGCGCGCGGCTCGTCCGGCGCGCGACTACGTCGACGTGCCCACGTTCCCCGCGGTGTCGATGGACATCGCGCTCGTCGTCGACGAGGACGTCACCCACGAGCGCCTCGTCCAGTGCATGACATCCGCCGGCGGAAAGCTGCTCGAAGACGTGCGCCTGTTCGATGTCTACCGCGACGAGAAGCGTCTCGGCGCCGGTAAGAAGTCGATGGCGTATGCGCTCACCTACCGCGCCGCCGACCGCACGCTCACGAGCGACGAGGCGGAGAAGGCGCACGAGCGCATGGTGAAGAAGGTGTGCTCGGCGACGGGCGCCGAGGTTCGCGGGTAGAAACTCTCGCACCATAAAAGGAAGAGCCGAGGATGTGGCGGCATCCTCGGCTCTTCGTGTTTCAGACCTCCTGCAGTATAGGACGTCATCTAGTAATGGTCAAGCACTAAATCTCAAATGTGAGCCCGTCGTGCGTTGCCTCGACGCGGCCTTCGTACTGCGTGAGGAACTCTTCCAATTCTACGAGCGTGATCGGCTCGTCGTAGTGCATGCACAGGTGCGTGAGGTAGATCTTGCCCGCGTTGAGCGACAGCCCCTCCTCGATGCATTCCTGCACGCTGTGGTGCGCGGCGGGGGACCAATTATTCTTCCAGAACGTCGCGTCCATCGCGAGGATGTCGATATCCTGCAGTCGCTCATAGGTCTCGGACGGCAGCTTCCCGGTGTCGGAGGCGTAGAACATGCGCGTGTCGCCTGTCTCGATGAGATATCCATAAGTGCCCGCGGCGTGGGTGCAGGGGAGCGCTGTGTACTTCACGCCGTCGAACTCGACGGTGTCCATCGGGGTAATCTCGCGCATGTCGAGCGCGTAGGTCATGTAGTGGAACTCCTGCGCGATGCCCGCGAGTGTCTCGGCGCTGCCGTAGACGGGAAGCGCCTCTTTCTGCTTGAGCTGCACGAGATACTCAAGCTCCAAAAGCCCTCCCACGTGGTCGGAGTGGCAGTGGGTGTACAAGACCTCGTCGATGCGCCGCACGTTCTCGCGAATGCATTGATGGCGCAGGTCGGGGGGCGTGTCGATGAATAGCGTCTTCTCGCCCTTGATCATGGTCCCGCAATCTCCGCGCCTCGCGCGCGGATTCGCCCTGGCCTCTTCGCACGCGGGGCAGTCGCAGAAAAACGAGGGCACGCCACAGCCTGCGCCGGTGCCCATGAAGGTGAACGTGTGGTTTTTCATAGAAGTCTCTTTTCTCCCTACGCCATACGCCGCCGATTATACCCCGCTCGCCATGCAAAGCTGCCCCATTCGGGGAAGGGGGTATCGCGGCAATCCATAGGCAATAGCTATAATCCCTAACGAAGATTCGGTCGAATAGTCGTTCGCGTCAAGCCATGGGGCTAAACCTGTGTTTTTTCGCGTTCGGTGTCGCGAAATCGGCGAGTGGTGGCATACAGGGAGGCTCATTCCTGGCTCATACTGCGGGGTTTATCCGTCGGGGGAATTCAGACTGGCGGGGCGATGCTTGCAGAGGGACTCTTCCGTACACTACCGCTGTCAACGCGTCGGGGCGTGCCGTGCGCTTTCGGACAATGCGCAGGTCGCAAAACCCGACGAACCGAATAGTAGGTGTCTGTAGGACGAGAAGAAGAGGGGAAGGTAGATGGCTGATAAGGTCAGCATTTACGACGAGAACGGCGAACTCGCCGAAGGCGTCGAGCGCATCAGAACGCAGTGCTATTTCTGCCATGCCAACTGCGGTGTCCTTGCCTATGTCAAGGACGGCGACGTAATCAAGATCGAAGGCGATCCCGATTACAACAACCAGGGTGGTCTGTGCTGCCGCGGAACGAGCGCGCTTTTGCACGTCAACCATCCCGCCCGCATCAACCACGCGCTCAAGCGCGCTGGCGAGAAGGGCGAGAACAAGTGGGAGCAGATCCCGTACGATCAGGCGATCAAAGAGGTCGCCGAGCGACTCAACCAGATCAAGGCCGAGTCGGGCGCTGAGGCGGTTGCTTCCGCCGGCGGCACGACCCGCACCGATGACTGGGCGCGTCGCCGCTTCCTGAACCAGTTCGGCACGCCGAACGGTTTCCACAATGCACTTCTGTGCTGGATCCCGACGTTCATGGCCGAGACGGTCGTCGCCGGCTGGTCTCCGTTCGAGACCGACCTGGGCGCTGCGAAGTGCCTGATCCTTTGGGGCATGAACCCGGCTGCATCTTCGCTGCCCTCCATGCACGGCTACACTGACCTTCAGCTTGCGGGCATGAAGATCATCTATGTCGACCCGCGTTTCTCCGAAACCGCCTGCAAGGCAGACCTGTGGCTGCCGCTGCGACCGGGTTCGGACACCGCGCTCTCGCTCGCGATGCTCAACGTCATCATCAACGAGTTCCTCTACGACTTCGAGTTCGTCGACCAGTGGTGCGACGGCTTCGAGGAGCTGCGTGAGCACATGGCTCCGTACACGCCGGAATGGGCTGCCCCCATCACCTGGCTCGACCCGGAGGACATCCGCAAGGCTGCTCGCATGTATGCGACCACCAAGCCCGGCTGCATCCAGTGGGGCTGCTCTTGGGACCAGTTCGGACCTGCGTCCGCGACCGGCTCTCAGGCCCGTCAGCTCATGCGCGCCATCACCGGCAACCTCGAGGTTCCCGGCGGCGACGGCATGCCCGGCCCTGCCCTCAACTTCATCACCGACGAAGAGCTCGAGCTCAACGAGCTGCTTCCCGAGGAGCAGAAGGCGAAGCAGATCGGCTCCGACAAGTTCAAGCTGACCTCTTGGCCCGGCTACACGCTCATCTCCAACAACGCCAAGCGCACTTGGGGCAAGACGCTTCCCGCAGAGTGGTTCTGCGAGGCTCATGGCCCGAGCGTGTTCAAGGCGATCCTCACCGGCGAGCCTTACCAGATCCGCGCTCTCATCTGCAACGCGACCAACCCGGTGAACTCCTACGGCGACTCCAAGATGACGCTCGCCGCCCTGAAGAAGGTCGAGTTCCTGGTCACCGTCGATTACTGGATGACCCCGGCAGCGCTCTTCTCCGATTACGTGTTCCCGGCCGCCGGCGCTCTCGAGCGTCCGACGATCGTCACGCACTACGGCGCGACCGACTCCGTCATGGGCGGCCGCCGCGCTATCCAGCCGAAGTTCGACCGTCACACCGACATGTCCTTCTGGCGCATGCTCGGCCTGGCCTGCGGTCAGGATCCCGCGAACTGGCCGTGGGAGACGGAAGAGGAAGTCTACTCCTACATCATCGCTCCGCTGGGTCTTCCCTGCACCGACTGGAACGACTTCGTCAACAACATCCGCATGTACTATCCGCCGCTGCACCAGAACAAGTACGTCACGCGCGGTGGCTTCTGGACGCCGACCGGCAAGATCGAGTGCAACTCCACGATCCTGCGCGAGCTGGGCTATCCTGGCATGCCGACCTACCTGCCCTGCGCTGAGAACGACATCGACAATCCGGAACTCGCCGAAGAGTACCCGATCGTGCTCACCACGGGCGGCGGCTTCATGCCGTACCACCACTCTGAACACTTCCAGATGCAGGGTATGCGCTACCTGTACCCGGATCCGTATTACTCGATTAACCCCGAGCTCGCTGAGAAGCTTGGCATCGAGCACGGCGACTGGTGCTGGATCGAGACCCAGCGCGGCCGCATCAAGATGCGCGCGAACGTCGAGCCCGAGGTCGATCCTCGCGTCGTGTTCGTGCCGCGTGGCTGGTGGTTCCCCGAGCGCGACACCAACATCGACCTCGACAACCCGTTTGGCTGCCTCGAGTCCAACACCAACGTCCTCACCTCTGTCGATGAGTGGGACTGCGACCCGATGGGCGGCTCCTGGGCGAACCGCGGCCTGATGTGCAAGGTTTACAAGTGCACCGAGGCCGACCACGAGTGGAACGCTAAGGACAAGACCTGGTCCATTCCTGGTTGCGCGAAGAACCCGGGCATCTCTACCGACCCCGAGGACCTCAAGCACCGCGTGCTTCGCTGGGAGAAGATCCCCTTCGAGGCTCCTGCTTGCACGAAGGAAGTTCCCGAGGGCTTTAGCTGGCAGTGGCAAAACGATGCGCTCTACCAGGATTCCACCCAGTTCCGCCTGGACGATTCCGGTTGGCTCATCGACCCGAAGACCAACGAGTACGTCGATGCTCATACCGGCTGGTACTACGTTGCCGCCGAGAACTGCCTCATGGACAAGGCTACCGGCAAGAAGTACACGATGGAGCGCGAGGAGATCGCTGAGCTCGCAGGCATTCGCCTGTACCCGGGCCAGGACGCTCCCTACGCAGTGCCCGAGCAGCTCACGTGGGATCGCGAGAAGGGCTATGCCCGCCTCGGCGACAAGCCCTATATCTACAACCCCGAAAGCGGTTGGCTGATCGATCCTGCGACCAACGTCTACCATGATGCCTACTATGGCTGGGCATACGACCCCACCACCAACGGCCTCATCGACGAGGAAACGGGCAAGCGTTACACGATGAGCTACGAAGCCATCGAGGAATAATCAGGCTATCGAGTAGGAAAGGATAGATAATGACTCGTTATGCTATGGTCATCGACCAGCGTCGTTGCATCGGCTGTCACTCCTGCACGGTTGCCTGCCGTACGTGGAACGACCTGCCGCTCGATATCATCTACAACCCCGTGGTGACCGAGGGCGCTCAGGGTAAATGGCCCCACGTCCATCGCACCTACACCCCGACGCTGTGCATGCACTGCGCCAACCCCGAGTGCGTCCCCTGCTGCCCGACCGGTGCGTCCCAGCAGGACGACGACGGCGTGGTATGGGTTGACTCCAAGAAGTGCATGGCCTGCAAGGTGTGCGTCAACGCTTGCCCCTACGGTATGCGCGACACCTCGGTGCTCGGCCCGCGCCTGCATCGCTTCGTGCGCAAGTGCACCTTCTGCAAGGACCGCCGCGCGGAGGAGCCCGGCTCGATGCCGTACTGCGTGCAGACGTGCCATCAGAAGGCCCGTATCTTCGGCGACCTGGACGATCCCAACAGCGAAGTGTCGAAGCTCGTCAACTCGCTTCACACCGAGCGCCTGTTCACCGAGCACGGCACGGAACCTCAGGTCTACTACATTCCGGATTTGGGAGGTCAGCGATAATGAAGCATCATTATTGGGAAGCGCCGATTGTCATCTACCTGTTCTTGGGTGGCCTCGGCGGCGGCATCATGTGCCTCACGGCTATCATGAGCCTCATCGTCAACCCTGGCACGGGCTCGCTCTTCTTCGTGCCGATGTTCTTCGCGCTCGCTGCGCTCGCTATCGGCTGCTTCTTCCTCGTATTCGAGCTCGGTCAGCCGCTTGTGTTCTGGCGAGTGTGGACAACGGCGACGGCAATCATCAAATGGGGCGCAACGCTCCTGGTCATTGCCATGTTCGGCGACATCTTCTGGCTGCTCGGCTATCTGGACGTGCTGCCGCTTGATTGGGGCTTCCTGGGCGCCATCGCCTCCGTGTTCGGCGGCGGTACCCCGGTGTTCGCCACGATCGCTGGTATCGCCGGTTTTGGCATCATGGTGTACACGGGCGTCATGCTCTCGACCCTGAAGGCTCACTCCTTCTGGGCGACCCCGGCACTGCCCGTGCTGTTCACCATCTCGGCCCTGTCCACCGCCTGCGCCGCTATCGCGCTGTCGCTGGGCATCTTCGCTGAGCCGACTGTGGCCCTGCTTGCTGCCACCGAGGAGATCCACGAGATCATTCATGTCGTCGACATCATCCTGGTCTGCGCTGAGGTTACCGTTCTGCTCATCATGATCCTCTCCTTCCTGGGTGCCGGCAACGTCACTCAGAAGGCTGTTGCCCGTCGCTGGGTCGTCGGCAAGACCGCCCCGCTGTTCTGGCTCGGCATGATCGTCTGCGGTCTGGTCCTCCCGTTCTTCCTGTACGTCTTCGGCGCCGATTCCGCGGCTTCCACCGTGGTAGCTCCCGTCCTCGTGCTCTGCGGCGGTCTGCTGCTCCGTTACCTCTGCGTGTACTCCGACGAGCGCGCCGAGATTCCGGGCGAGAACCGTTACTACAATCGCACGGCCGACCCCCATGCGGAGTTCGTCGAGCATTGGACCTACGGCGAGAATATGTACTAAGCTCTCGCTTGTGCCCCAGGTCGTATAATCTGGGTACTTGATCGAGCATGTCGCGAACCCGACCTTGCACGAGGTCGGGTTCGCCTTGTATCATGCGCAGTTTTCCAACATGAGGGCGAAGCGGTTGGGACGTATTCGCATTGATGATGGAAAACTCTGCAATCAAGGCAGGGGGAGGAGGGAAAACGCTGTGGGACCTTATGCGTTCGATGACGCTTTGACGGGAAGCTCGATCACGTGCGATTACCCGGGGTTACAGGCGCTTATGGTCGAGCAGTCGGGAAAGGCTTGCGCGTGCGCATCGCTGTTCTTTCCCGGATGCTCGCTTATCAACTACGGCTTGCCGCTCGTGCAGTCGGTGTACGACCTGCTGAAATCCGCAGGCGAGGTCGAGGGCATCTCGCTTCTCTGCTGTGGCAAGATCTTGCAGTACGAGCCCGACGGTCCGGCTCAGCGCCGCACGTTCGAGGCCGAGCTCATCGAGCAGGTGGTTGCTCGCGGCACGCGTCGCATCGTCGCCGCATGCCCGAACTGCGTGCTCGCGCTTCGGGGCGCCCTTGCCCGCGATGAGCGCACGCAGGATGTGGAAATCGTCGCGCTTCCGTCGCTGCTCGCGAAGATGGGCTACCGCATCGACGCCGGCGTCGCGCGCGAGATGCTCAACCGCGAGCTTGCCTGGCGCCACCCCGATTGGTACGACGAGGCGGGCAATCCCACCGAGGCATGCGAGGCACCTGAGTCGCTTCTCTTCATGCCGCACGATTCGTGCCCCGACAAGAAGACGGGGGAGTTCGCCGACGGGCTGCGTGCGCTCATGCCCGAGGAGCTGCTCGTCGAAGGCGAGAAAGTGCGCAAGCGCTCGGTATGCTGCGGGTCGCTTGCCCGCGCCGCTGGGAAGACCGAGCTTGCCGACAGGCAGGCGCAAGAGCACGGGCAAGACGCGTCTGATCTGGGTGCGAGCGCGATTGTCACGGCATGCGTGAGCTGCACGTTCCAGCTGATGATGGCGCAGCACGAGGTTCCAGTGTTCCACTACCTCGAGCTGCTCTTCAACTGGCGCATCGACTGGTATCATGCCGATGCCTACATGAAGCTGCGCTTCCTGTTCGACGACTCGCTCGGTGTCGAGAAGCAGGGGCAAGGCGCGAGGAATTTCGTTGGACTCGGCGGCGAGGGAGCCGCGAAGGAGGATGCGTAAATGCGCGAGGTGCGCAAAACGAACTGTCATTTCTGCGGGTATCTCTGCGCGTTTCATGCGACGGTGGAAGATGGGCGCGTCGTGGATCTGGAGCCCGACCCTTCGCGATACCCTTACGACCCGAAGGTGCTCGCGGGGTGCCGTCGTTGGAAGATGAACCTCGACGTGCTCGATGGGGACGACCGCGTGAACTACCCCCTGCGCCGCGTCGGTGCGCGTGGGGCGAACGAATGGGAGCGCGTGAGCTGGGACGAGGCGCTTGACGACATCGCGCAGCGTCTATCGCAGCTTCGCGACCAGTATGGCTCCGAAACGCTCGCATCCATGATCGGTGGGCCGCATGCGTCGTTTTGGCCGCTGCACCGCTTCATGAACATGTTCGGCTCACCGAACAACATGGGTATCGGGCAGATCTGCTGGAACCCGCGCATCTGGATGGACGCGATCACCTTCGGGTGGACCATCGAGGCCGACATCAACGACGACACGGAATGCGTCTTCATCTGGGGAACGAACCCCGCCGAGTCAGACAATTCGCTCTGGTGGCAATCGATTCGCCGCATCGGAAAGTCGGACACGCCGCTCGTGGTGATCGATCCGCGCTACACCAAGACCGCCTCCTGCGCCGATTTGTGGATTGCGCCGAAGACGGGTACGGATTGCGCCCTCGCGCTCGGCTTTGCGAACGTCATCATCGCCGAGGGCTTGTGCGACCGCGATTTCGTTGCGGAATGGTGCCATGGCTTCGACGAGTTCGCTGCCCATGTGGCGCGATACACGCCCGAGTACGTCGCCGAGTTCTGCGGCGTGTCGGCTGATGACGTCCGCACTGCGGCGCGCTGGTTCGGGCGTGCCCAGGCGGCGGCGCTCGTGTCGGGGCGCGGTATCGACCAGTCGGGCTGCAACGTGGCGCCCACGCACCGCGCGATCTGCTGCTTGCGTGCGATCACGGGCAACGTTGACAAGCCCGGCGCCTGCATCATCACCGAGATGAGCGACTTCACTACAGAAGTCGAGCTCGAGATGACCGACGAGATGGCGCCCGAGCACAAGGCCCGCTGCCTGAACACTCCCTACACCCCGCTTCAGTGCTACGAGGGTTACGCGAAAGTGCAAAAGGTGACCGAGCGTTTGGGCTGCAGGCTCCCGACGCGCTACATGACCTCGGCTCATCCCGATCTCGTGCTCCGCGCGATGGAGACAGGCGAACCCTATCCGGTGCGCGCGCTCATCGTGAACGCGACGAACCCGCTGCTCACCTATGCCGACACGCATCGCGTGTTCAACGCGCTCATGGGCCTCGACCTGATTGTGGTGATCGACTACTACCTGACGCCGACCGCTTCGATTGCCGATTTCGTCCTGCCTTGCGCAGGCGCGATCGAGCGCCCGCTCTTCCAGCAGCATGGCGGCGTCGCGAACATCGCCTACGGCGGCCCAGCGGCGGTCGAGCCGTACTACGAGCGCAGAAGCGACTACGACATCTTCCGTGCGTTGGGGATTCGCCTGGGGCAGGCAGAGGCATGGCCGCACGAGACGTTCAAGGATGCGCTTGAGGACGTGCTCGCCCGCGCGGGGATGACCTGGGAAGAATACTGCGAGCGCGGCATGTACTTCCGCCCGCCCGTCCCCTTCAAGTATCTGTATCCCGACGAGACGGGCAACCCGCGGGGCTTCGCCACCACCACGGGGAAAATCGAGCTTGCAAGCGAGATCCTTCCCGATTTCGGCGGGCAGCGCCTGCCCGAGCCTGCGCCGTGCCTCTCGCTTTGCTCAGACGAGCTCATCGCACGCGCCGAAGCGTGCGGGGGAGCGCATCTGGCGATGGTCACCGGTGCTCGCAAGCAGCCCTACAACGCGTCGATGTACTTCAACAACCCGAAGTTCCGCAAGTCCTCGCCGCATCCTGCGGTGGAGATCTCGCCCGCGACGGCACAGCGGCTGGGACTTCGCGCGGGAGACACCGTCGAGGTTGCCACCGACAAGGGGAGCGCGCGCTTCGTGCTGGAGGTGCGCACGATGCGCGACGATATGGTGAACGTCGATTATGGCTGGTGGCACCCCGAGTGGACGCCGGGCGCGCCCGACTTCGGCGGCATGTGGGAGTCGAACGTGAACTGCCTGACGACCTGCTCGGTTGCGACGGGCGAGCCCATGATCGGCACCTGGTGGTACAACGCCATCGATTGCGTGATCAGCAAGGTCGATGCAACCCTTTCGTGGCAGGATGATCCCTACGTGAAAGAACGTACCGATGCGGACAAGGACGGTGCCAGATAGCGGCTTGCGTCCTATAATGTGCAAGGTGCACTAATGGTGAATGCGCTCGAAATCGAGCGAGTGATATACGAAGGAGAGTATTGTGGCAGAGAAAAAACAAGCGTTGCTCCTGTTCTGCAAGCCGCCCGTCCCGGGTCTGGTGAAGACGCGCCTGACGATTGAGCGCGGTGGCTTTTTGAGCCCCGAGCAGGCGGCAGAGCTGTTCCGCCGCTGCCTGTACGACGTGAGTGAGATGTGCATGCAGGCGCTTCTATCGATGCAGGCGGACAACGACGCCCTCGTTGCCGAGGACCCGTCGGTCGATAAGATCACCTACGACTTCTTCGTGTCGACCACGCCGGCAGACAACGTCGAGCTCATGCGCGAGACCTACGACTCGCTTGGCAAGTGGCCCATGGAGATCCACTACATCACCGACAAGGGAGCCACGTTCGACGACCACTTCGACGATGCCTTCAAGCAGATCTTCGACATGGGCTATGAGCACATCGTCTCTGTCGGCGGCGACGTCCCGACCATGCCGATCACTCACATTTCCCAGGCTTTCCAGTGGCTGGACTACTTCCAAGACCTGGGGACCCCGGGCTTCGTGCAGGCTCCCTGCCAGGAATGCGGCACGTCGCTTGTCGGCTTCAGCTACAACACGCCGATCAACCACCAGGGCGTGTACTACAACCTCACCGGCAAGCCCGCGCTCGACGCGTACGTGGAGAAGCTCCAGGAGATGGATATCCCCTCGGCGTACTTCACGCCCGTTGCCGATATCGACGAGAAGGTCGATCTCGCGCACGCTGTGTCCTGCATCCGCGCAATCAAGGAGGCCGCGAAGTACCAGACCGAGATCTACGTGCCGCAGCGCGTGCTCGATTGGTGCGACTTCATGAACATCCGCGTTTCCACGCCGCCGAACGACAACCACGACCCTCGTCAGTACATCGACGAGGAATAGGAGGTTGCGGCGGCCTATCAGCCGCCGCAACGGGCCGACGCTGCGCGGCGCTCTGGCGGCACAGCTGGCGCTCCAAAGATTTCTTGCGTACCGAAGTACGCGTCGAAATCTTTTCACGCCAGCTGCACTCGCCGGAATGCCGCTCGCTGACGCTTCGGCGATAGGGGAGATTTCCATCTCTCGCGGCCCGTGGAACGGGCCGTTGTTCCAGACCAGATAGGACGAGATTTTGCGTACTTTGCATAAAACGGGGGCACTGTGCCCGACGTGCCTGAAGGAGCTGCCGGCGGAGGTGTACGCCGACGACGAGGGGGTCGTGTGGATGACGCGCACGTGCCCCGAACACGGCAAGCTCGACACGCGCATGTGGCCCTCCGCCGAGCACTACGAGTGGCTGCTCTCCGAGGCGTTCGAGAAGACCAAGCCGCAAAACACCATCCCCGTGACGGACAAGTGCCCGTTCGGGTGCGGCACCTGCGCGCGCCACGAGCGCCGCGGCACGCTGCTCGAGATCGAGGTCACGCGCAACTGCAACCTGCATTGCCCCGTGTGCTTCATGAGCGCCGAGACCGGCGAGGGCGATCCGACGCTCGATGAGATCTCGGCGATGTACGACGTGATCGCGAACGCGGTGGGAACCGACGGCGCGGTGCAGATCACCGGCGGCGAGCCCACCTGCCGCAAGGATCTGGTCGACATCATTTACATGGGTCGCGAAAAGGGCTTCTGGGGGATCGAGGTCAACACGAACGGCCTTGTCATCGCGAACAAGGAAGGCTATCTTGAAGACCTTGTCGCTGCGGGCCTCACGGGCGTGTACCTCTCCTTCGACGGCCTCACGGGCGACGTGTACAAGGGCACGTGCGGGCGCGACATCCTTGCCACCAAGCTCAAGGTGATCGAGCGCTGCCGCGAGGTCGGCATCCAGGTGGTGCTCTCCGTCGCGGTCGTCTCCGGCCTCAACGACGATCAGCTGGGCGATCTTTTGCGCTTCTCGCTCGAAAACGCCGATGTCGTCGCGGGGCTCGCGCTGCAGCCTGCTTTCACTTCTGGCCGTTTCGACGCCGAGCGCGCCACGCCCATGAGCGCGGGCGACGTCATCTTCGATCTTGCCGCGCAATCCGACGACCTTCTGCGCGTGGAAGACATCTGGCCGCTCGGCTGCTCGAACCCGCTGTGCGACACCGGCGTGTTCCTGGTGCACGGCACCCCGCCCGAGGGCGTGCCCGCGCATCCGTCCGGATTCTATCCCGCGACGCGCGCGATGACGACCGAGGAATATCGCGAGGGCTACAGCCCCGACAGCCCGCAGGGCTCGGTGTTCTTGGATATCCTCTCCAAAAAGGGCGTTGAGGTGAAAAGCGGCCTGTCGGTCATCATCATGAACTACATGGACGCCATCTCCATGGACACGCAACGTTTGCGCGAGTGCTCCATGATGGTCACGGTGCCTGATGGGCGTGCCATTCCGTTCTGCTCGTACCATCTGACGGACTCTTCGGGACGACGCGTGTATCCGCCCTGGTGCAAGGAAGAATTGCGGTAGCGAACATGGACACTCAAGACCAGATCGCGTTGTGGGACGCCTCCAACGACGCGAGCGAGACCGTTTATTCGGTGACTAACGATGCATCGCGCTGCGTGAAGTGCGGCCTGTGCATCGCGTTTTGCCCCTGCAATGTGCTCGAGGCGAACGAGGAGGGCTATCCCTTCGCGGCGCACATCGACAACTGCGTGGGGTGCACTACGTGCGCGGGCAACTGTCCCCAGCGTGCGCTCACCGTTGAATGCGAGGGGGACGCAACGTATGACCCCTTCGCGGACGAGCCGCGCGCCGAGCCGATCGACTCCGAGCTTCACCGGCACTATGCCGAGCTGGAGCGTACCATCATGGACAAGCTCGACCTTCGCTGGCGTCCCGTCGCGGTGAGTCTCATCGACAAGGATGAGCTTCTTCCCGACGTCCCCATGCCGTCTGAGAACCTGCGCTTTTGCCAGGCGATGATGGCCGCGCGTCGCGGTGCGAGCATCCTCATGCCGCCGTTTCGTCATTCGTGCCCTGATGGCACGTCGATTTTCGGCATGACGGGCGTTCCCGAGAAGCTGGCGACGGGCGAGATTTACGTGCTCTTCCACAAGGTGGTGAACGCGGAAGCCGCTGCGCGCATGGTGCGCGAGCGTCCGACGCTTCCGCCACATAGCCGCCGCGCCACCTACGTCGCGCCGCTTTCGAAGACGGTGCGAAAGCCCGAGGTGGTCGTGTTCACCGGCACGCCCGAGCAGATGATGTGGCTGTGCATGTCGATGAGCTACTACAGCGGCCATCGATTCGATTTCCATGCATCGGGTTTCAACTCGATGTGCGTGGAAGCGGTGCTGTATCCCCTGATGAAGGAGGAGCCAAACATCACGTTTGGATGCTACGGCTGCCGAGCGGCGACCGACATCGGCGAGGACATGATGTTCATGGGAATCCCGACCGATCGCTTGGAGACGGTCGCGCAGGGGCTGACCGAGCTTTCGCTGAAGGCCATCCCGCACTCGCGCATGAAGATCTACGTGCCGCCTATCATGTAGCGCAAGGCCAGGTCATGAGCGATTTGTTTACACTGCGCCCAGCACGCGAGGGCGACTGGGAGCTTATCAACTACTATGCGTACCGCGAGGGGATGGATGCCATCCCCTCGCTTGAGAACGTCACCGTCGCGGCGAACGGGGACGACGACTGCGTGGGCTTTTGCCGCCTGGCGTTCAGCGAAGCGGGAATCGCGCACGTGAATCCCGTGGTAATCAACGAGCAGTGGCGCGGGTACGGCGTCGGGCGGGCGCTCATCGACGATGCCCGCGCTCATCACGATGAGATTCGCCTGGTGGCGCGCGGGAAGTCGATTGAGTTCTATCGCGTTTTGGGGTTCACCGAGATTCCCTGGGACGATATCGCCCCAGGTGTGACGGAGGAATGCGACGGGTGCCCGCTCATCGAGGAGTGCGGCCCGCTTCCCATGGGGTGGAAGCGCGAGGGCGCGTAAGGGCTCCGGGAAAAGCGAATCGAGAAACAAACACGGGCTCTGCCATCGTCGAGGTGGCAGAGCCCGTGTTTTTCTTTGGGATGAGCGGTGATGCGCGAGCCCAAGGTGCTCACAGCGGTGGAGGGTCTCCTTAGTCGCCGGGATCGGTTCCTCGCGGCTTGCGGGCCTGCTACAGCACGCGGTCGGCGGCGTAGGTGCCGTGCTGCACGCAGAGGAGCATATCGTGGGGAATGAGCTGGCCTTTGCCGTCGCGTTCGCAGTCGATATGCGCTTTTTCCACGTGGCAGATGACAAGCAGGTGATCGCCAGCTTGCTGAATATCGTTCACTCCGCAAACTTCCCATGCGTACGCGAGTTCGGGCACAGGAACGAGGGCTCCGTTTTCTGCGGTCGCGGTGAAATGGGGGACCTGCGAGGCCTTATCGACGATGTTTCCCGAGGTGGTGCCGCAGTATTCTGCAAGCTCGACGGCCTTTTCAGTGGCGGGAAGCGTGGTGATGCTACAGGCTCTCGATTGCTGGATGAGCTGCATGGTGCGCGATTTCGCACGGAGGGCGAAGGCGATGAGCGGGGGATTGTGGGAAAGCGGCGTGACCCAGATAACGGTGGCGAAGCAGGTTTCGCCACTTGGGTCGCATGCGCCGATGATGATCATGGGGCGCGGGTCTTGCAGCGCGGCGATGTCGCGGCCGGTAACCGCGGGGTAGTCTTGCGCGCGACGCGCGGATGATTCGCTCATGGGGCTCCTTTTTCCAGGTGGGAGATAACGATTGCGGAGCTCTCGCAGTCGAGGGGCTCACCGCCATGAGCGAATCGAGTGCGAGAGCTAGTGCGAGCAGGTCGGTGCGTCGGGAAGCTCGATGCCGAGCGCGTCGGCGGCGTCCTTGCGAAGCTCTTCGAGCGTGAGCTCGTAGCAAGCGAGCGCATCGATCCAGCGACGCAGGCAGCGACGACCCTTTTCTGTAAGCTTGAACAGGCGTTTCGCTGATCCCTCGGCGGGAGTTTCCCACTCGGAGGTGACAAGCCCCGATTCCTCCATGCGCTTGAGCGCGCGGTAGACGCCTGTCGCGTCGGGTTTCTTTCCGCCAAACATCGGGGAGCTGGCCGCTTGCTGGACGATGATGTAGCCATGAAGCGGGGTTTCCGATTGGGCAAGCAGGGTGAGAATGGTGGGTTGGGAAAGACGATTGAGCGATTTGCCCAGCTCGGCGCATTCCTTCAAGTCGTCATCCGACTTTGGATGGCAGCTGCTCCACATAATGCAGGACCTCTTTCGTACACGTATACGTCTGAAACAACTCCTTATTATCGCTCAAAGCCAATCAGCCTGCCAATCTTTTCCGTAAGATTACAGGGGCATTCGGCTAGTCGAGCGAGTGCGGCGGGTCGTGCGAGCGTTGCGGGTCGCGCGGGGTCGCGCGAGCAGGTCGTGCGCGGGATGCGTGGGGGCTGTGGCGGAGTGCGCGGGCCGTGCGGTGGCGCCGTCGCAACAGGATGTGCCACTGCCGATTGATTTTCTGCTTTGACGGTCATGGGAACTTCCAACCTTCGCGAATCGCCTAGAATAGGTGCGGAAAAAGCGCCGCCCGCGCCTGACGACAAGGAGCTCTCATATGTGCGGAATCGTGGGATATACTGGTAAACGCCCAGCTCAGGGCATTCTCATTCAGGGTCTAACGCGGCTTGAATACCGCGGTTACGATTCTGCCGGCATCGCGGTGCAGGAGGGCGACTCCCTCGCCGTCATCCATCGCAAGGGCAAGGTGGCGAGCCTGGCGCACACGCTGTCGCATTTTGATTTCCAGGGCACGTGCGGCATCGGGCACACGCGTTGGGCTACGCATGGCAAACCGAGCGAAGCGAACGCGCACCCGCACACTTCTTGCGGCGGGCATATCGCCGTCGTGCACAACGGCATCATCGAGAACTTCGCTGAACTGCGCGAAGAGCTTGAAGGCCGCGGGCACGTCTTCACGAGCGAGACCGATACCGAGGTCGTCGCCCATCTTCTTGAAGAAGCCTATCAGGGCGATCTCGTTGCAGCGCTGCGCGAGGCGTGCTCTCGCATCGTGGGCGCGTACGGTCTTGCCGCTGTTTGCGACATGGAGCCGGGCGTCATCGCTGTTACGCGCAAGGATTCCCCGATTGTCATTGGGCAGGGGGAAGACGGCGCATACGTCGCTTCCGACATGATTGCCATGATCGACGCCACGCGCGACGTCGTCATCTTGGGGGACGGCGAGTACGCGCGCATGACCGCTTCGGGCATCGAGTACACCGATGAGGCGGGACGTGCGATCGAGCCGCGCATCACGCATGTCGATTGGGACCTTGACCTGGCCGAAAAGGGCGGCTATCCCGATTTCATGCTGAAGGAGATCCACGAGCAGCCGCGCGTCATCCGCGACACGCTTGCTGGGCGGCTCGTGAACGGCGCGCTCTCCATTGACGAGCTTGATCTGACGCCTGAGGAGCTCAACCTCATCGACCGCGTGTACGTCATCGCGTGCGGCACGAGCTATCATGCGGGCCTCATCGCGAAGAACCTGATCGAGGGCTGGGCGCGCATCCCCACGGAATGCGAGGTCGCAAGCGAGTTCCGCTATCGCAACCCCATCATCACCCCGACGACCCTCGTTGTTGCGGTGTCGCAATCGGGCGAGACGGCTGACACGCTCGCCGCTATCCGCGACGCCCGTGTGAAGGGTGCGCGCGTGTTCGGCATCACGAACGTGGTGGGAAGCCCCGTGGCGCGCGAGTCCGACGGTGTCATCTACACGAAGGCGAACAAGGAAATCGCCGTCGCGTCGACGAAGTCGTTCTTGGGCCAGGTGGTAAGCTTGACGCTGCTCGCGATGCTGCTCGCCCAGGCGAAGGGCAAGCTTCGCATGAACCAGATTCGTCTGTTGTTCCGCGAGCTGGCGGACACGGCCGAGCAGGTCGAGCGTATCCTCGCCGAGTGCAAGCCCTCCATCGAGGAGGCGGCGCGCGCGTGTAAGGATGCCCGCAACGCGCTCTTCATCGGGCGCGGCATGGGTGCCGCCATCAGCTACGAGGGTGCGCTCAAGCTGAAGGAGATTAGCTACCTGCACGCCGAGGCGTACCCCGCCGGCGAGATGAAGCACGGTCCGATCGCGCTCATCGACGAAGGGTTCCCCGTCATCGCCATCGCGACGAAGAGCCCGGTCTACGACAAGGTCGTTTCCAACCTGCAGGAGAGCAAGGCCCGCGGTGCGATGATCGTTGCCGTGGCAACCGAGGGCGATGAGGACATCAAACAGCACGCTGACCACGTGATTTACATCCCGAAGGTTCGCGATGCGTTTTCCGCCATCACGGCGAGCGTGCCGCTGCAGCTGTTCGCCCGCGCCATCGCCATCGAGCGCGGCTGCGATGTCGATCAGCCGCGCAACCTCGCGAAGAGCGTGACGGTGGAATAGGGGAGCGGGGTCTTGATGCCTGCACGGAAAGAGGAAACCGTTCGCGCGGTCGAGGACGCCGCCGCGGTGTCGCTGCCCATCGACGGGGCGGTCGGCCTTGGCGTCGACATCGTCGAGATCGCGCGCATGAAGAAGATTCTGGAGCGCACTCCGTCGTTCGCTCGCAAGGTGTTTTCCTGCGAGGAGTGCTGCTACTGCGAGGACACGGCCGCACCCGAGGTTCATTTTGCCACGCGCTTCGCTGCGAAGGAGGCCGTGGTGAAGGCCCTCGGGACGGGCTTCACTCGCGGAATCGGAGTGCGCGATATCGAGGTGAAGCGCTCGTCGAAGGGACGGCCGTATGTGGTGCTGTCGGGCCGCGCGAAGCAGGTAGCCAAGGAGCTGGGCGTTCGCGAACTTCCCATCTCGCTTTCGTATACGCATACCGATGCCGTCGCGTGCGCTTTGGCTATCACGGAGGATTCCCAAAAGGCGGCGGAGGAGCGGGTCGATCAGAAAGCCGAGCTCGCGAAGCGCTTCAAGGAGGCGCGCTCGATGCTTGATGAGATCGACGCCCCCGCAGACGCGACGCCGTCTGGCGAGAAGGCCGCCTCGCCCGAGGGCGTCTAGCCCCCGGGGTCGCCGCGTCCGTGGGCGCTTCGCCTGGGGATGGGGCTTCGTCTGCGCTGCGGGCGTCTAGCCCTGGGAATGCGGCTTCAGCCGAATTTGTTGCTGAGGGGTGGGCTTAGCAGGGGGGATTGCCCTTGCAGCCCGCTTCTTCCGATTCCGTCTGCATCTCTCTTGCTGCCGCCCTTTCTTATGCCG
The DNA here is from genome assembly GCA_030540225.1 of Coriobacteriia bacterium. Classification (GTDB taxonomy): domain Bacteria; phylum Actinomycetota; class Coriobacteriia; order Coriobacteriales; family Eggerthellaceae; genus Ellagibacter. The sequence goes on from JAUNWQ010000016.1 coordinate 30,513, forward strand.
AATCTCCGCGCTCCTCCCCGTTTTACGTTCCTGGGCGCTTTGCTACCGCCCGTGGGCGCTCCGCCATCGCCCGAAGGCATCCTGCGGCCCGCCCTTTCCGTTCAGCACCTCTTGCGGTGGTGTCGTGTACAAAAATGACGATAAGTTGTGAATTCTCTCCACAACTCGGGGGATTTCACCCCAATTTCGCCACACATGTCCATAAAAATTGACATTGCGAGGGGAATTTGCGCTTTATCTGTCCCATTTTTAGTACAGATACCGTATTTCTCCACAACTTATCGTCATTTTTGTACACGAAGGAGCGGGGCTAGCAGTTGCTTGCGGAGCTTCATCTGCCGACTGCGGAACTCCTCGCTGCGGGGATGGATTCTATGCCGAAGCCGACGGGAGAGGATTCGCGCTGTCTTATCGAATGCGATTAAGTCGTTGAACTGGCGTTTCGTGACGCATATCTCCGTTATCCCCAGATGCACGAGGATATTGCGCCGGCGAGCATCGTTCGCAATGCGCGAAGAGCCGGTGTGCCATTTGTCGCTGTCGTACTCGACGGCGATATTCTTATCGGGCCAGAAAAGGTCGGGGAACAGCACGCTGTTTCCCGTAAGCCGCTGAACGTGCGCCGGAAGGTCGATGCGCGGGTTGAGCTGCGGATGGGGAATTCCGTAGCCGCCCATGCGGTAGGGAAGGCAAAGATGCAGCACGAGCTGGGCTTCTCGCGGGGAGGCCGCTCCTGCGAGAATGTGCGGGATAAGCCGACGGGCGAACTTGGCGCCGTTCAAACCTGTCATGCGGTCGAGCATCTGGTTGATTCTCAGGGGCGTTGTCAGGGGATAGGCATCGTTGATGCCAACGCGATATGTTCCGCAGAGTGCGAATGCGATTCGAAGGAACTCGATTTCGCCGAGTGTCTGGGCGGATTGGATGAGCGCGAACTCGGGCGAGCAGACGAAGACCCCCGGTGCTGCAAGATGGAAATCCGCAGGTCCGAGCACAAGAGTGGTCGTATGAATCGCAACATCGCGCGAGTGCCTTGCTGCCTCGTGCGTTTCGGCAAGAAGATGCACTTTCTCGTGCTGCCGTTCTTCGGGAAGAATGCTCACAGCTGCCGTTATCTCGGATTCGCGAAGGGGAATGCTAAGCTGGGGAGTGCTGGAGGATCGAAAGTCGTCCATGTGGGGGCTTCCGACGTGCGAGAGCCAGTAGTGAAGAGCTGATATGTGACAAACAACAACATCCATGCCGCGATTGTACCAGGGTATAACCCCAGATAGATTGAAAATCAATAAAATAGACAGCTGTCTAACATATATCAAGAATAACGGGTAAAGAATGGAGTGACACCCGGCGAGGTGCCCTCGGGTTGGCGCTCGGTCGGGGGCGCTCCCGGGCGTTTTCGGGTCGCTCTTGCAGTATCGCTCCCTTGCTCCTTCGGTTCCCGCTCGAGTTGGCTTCGGTCTGCCACAGGGCTGGCGCTTGCGGATCGTCGCCCAGCTTGTCCCCATTACAGTAGAAATCAGCTGATTTGATCCGTAGGTTCCCATGCTGTCTGGA
>JAUNWQ010000017.1 GCA_030540225.1 Coriobacteriia bacterium
GGCTTTCCGACCCCGCGCAGATGGAGGAAATCATCGCGAGCGGTCAGGCCGACGCTGTCGCCATGGCGCGCGGCCTTCTGGCCGACCCCGAACTACCCTCTAAGGTGATGGCAAATCGTGGCGATGACGTGGTGAAATGTCTTCGCTGCTACGTGTGCATGGCCGAGCGTGCCGTGACGCAGACGCGCCGCTGCGCGGTAAACCCGCTCATCGGGCGCGAGTTCGAGGGGATGGACATCGCGCGCTCGCCCCGTTCGCGCAAGGTGCTCGTCATGGGCGGCGGCATCGCTGGCATGGTCGCCGCGGCAACGGCGGCTCGCCGCGGGCACGACGTCGTCCTGTGCGAGCGCGAGGGCGAGCTCGGTGGCATCCTGCGCACCGAGGCGGCGCTGCCTTTCAAGCGCGACATGTACGAGCTGGGACGCACCTACGCGCATCTGCTCGGTCGCCTTGGGGTGGACGTTCGGCTGAACACCGAGGTCGATGCGGCGTTCGCGGAGAGGATTGCGGCCGATGCGGTGATTGTCGCCGTAGGGTCGGCTCCGATTCCGATGCCGCTTCCCGTCGAAGAGGGTGCGCGCGTGCTCTCGATTGACGACCTGTACCTGGAAGGCGAGCAACCGGGGGATGAGGTTGTCGTTCTTGGCGGTGGGCTGACGGGCTGCGAATGCGCGATCAACCAGGTGCGACTTGGTAGGCGTGCGCACATCGTCGAGATGCGCGACGGGCTTGCCATCGACGCCAATATCCGGCATAGGCCCATCTTGCTTGCGGAAGTCGAGCGTGCGGGCATTGACGTCAACCTGAACGCCCGTGGGGTGCGCGTGGAGCGTGGTGGCCTTGTCGTTGCGGACGGGGAGGGGAAGGAGCACCTTGTTCCTGGTGACACGGTGATTTGCGCCATCGGCCAGCGCTCGCGCAGCGATGTCGCGGACGCCCTGCGGGATGCGGCGCCGTTCGTGCGCATCGTCGGTGATGCGGTACGTCCTTCCAACATCACGACGGCGGTGTACGAGGCTTACCACGCGGCGTTCGACATCTAAGGCGGCGTTGGCAGTGCGGCGCTGGCCAGCTGAGGTGGCTCCTACCACGCGGCGTTCGACATCTAGCTAAAACGCCGGAGCTGGTCAATTTCGCCAGCTGCTGGTTAATCTCGCCACCTTCTCAAACGCGCGGCGGCTCGCAAGGCCGCCGCGCTCATCATTCGGCGCGCAGGGCCGCCGCCCCGCACCATCCGCCCCGTCCCCCCGATGCGCGGGACGTCGCCCCGCCCCTACAGGGGCTCGGGACCGCTCCGCACCCGCTGCTGCTCAGGGACGCCCCGCCCCTTCCACTTAGCCCCTCGCCGCCCCGTCCCTTCCGCTCCGCATCGTCCGCCGTGCCTCCGCACCTTCCGATGCACTGCCAGTGAAGAAAAATGCCCGATGTGCGTAGGCTTTGGCGCAGGGCCTTTCGCAGCAGGCGCTTCGGAATCAGAAAAGCCCAGGTCACGCATATGACAACTAATCGGCATTCGAGCTCGCTCCGCGCAAGCCTACGCACATCGAGCAATTTTTTGAATTCTTCGGTGTGTAAAGGCTGAAATGGGGTATGCGCTTCATGTCGATTGGGCTCGCAACTGAAGGTTGCTAGGAATTCGCGCTTGGTTCGGATAGAGTTTTGCCAACAGAATCGAGAGAGGAGCTTTCGATGGATTTCGCAACAAAACTGATTGAGCTGCGCAAACGCAAGGGCCTGACGCAGGAAGGGCTTGCGGCGAAGCTGTACGTGACGCGGCAGGCGGTGTCACGTTGGGAGCGCGGCGAGGTTGTGCCGGGCATCGACATGATGAAGCTCATCGCGAACGTGCTCGACGAGCCCATTATACATCTGCTCGATTTGCCCGAGCGCTATTGCGAGAGCTGCGGCATGATTTTGACGCCGGCCGATTACGGCTCCGACGCCGACGGCTCCAAAGATGAGCATTACTGTAAATGGTGCTATGAACAGGGAAAATATACCTACGAAACCACGATGGACGCCATGATCGAGGATTGCGCGCCGCGCTTGGCCGAAAACACAGGCATGTCTCGCGACGAAGCGGTGTCGCTTATGGGCGCGGTGCTGCCGCATTTGAAGCGCTGGAGTGCTGTTCATGCCAACGAGATGAGGCACGGGAAAGAAGCGCGCGAGCGTTACGGCGATGCTGCCGTCGATGCCGCGAATGAAAGGCTGCTCGGTATGAGCGAAGCTGAATGGAGCGCGAAAGAAACGCTTGAACAGGCGATTATCGAGCAGTTGAAAGCGGCAGCGGCCGCAGGGAATGCGATGGGTCCCGAGGCGGCGAAGCTCGCTCAGATGCATGCCCGGTGGATTCGCATGCAATGGGGCGAAGGGGCGTATTCGCTGGATGCGCATGTTGCGCTCGCGCAAAGCTACCTCGAAGACGAGCGGTTCGTCAATTACTACGACTCGCGAGCGGGCGAGGGTGCGACGGCGTTTTTGGTTGAGGCGATCGAGGCTGCAATGGGGGATGGGGAAATCGATTAAGGCTGCTGTCTCTGTTTTTGGCATGTGGCGGTGGCGGCAGGGCCGAAACACGTTGAATAGGGGGCACTGATGGGCTCGCGAATATGGCTTGAAGCCCGCTTGCCCACGTCGGTGGGCGTGTTTGGCCTTAGAGTCGCCGCGCCGCGCACGCTGTTTGCGATTCACGCGGCCCCTTTGCGCGTCTACGGGATTTCGCGCCCCTCTGCGAAGATACCGCGAACTTCTCGCGCAGCGGCGCGGGGCTTGGATACAATGAACGGTACGGGTCTTGCCCTCTGGGCAGGAAGAAGATGAGTCGACTGGCACAAGAAGGAGCGCCGCATGGAATTCGAGAAGATGAAGAGAATCGCTGTATTTTCGGGATCTTCCAACCCGAGGCTGTCTGACGAAATCGCTCACGAGCTGGGCATTTCCTTGGGCAATGTGAAGCTTGAGAAGTTCGCGAACGGCGAAATCTACGCGCGCTATCTCGAAAGCGTGCGCGGCGCGGACGTGTTCATCGTGCAGTCCGTGTGCTCGAGCCCCAACGGCCTCGACGTCAACGACAACCTGATGGAACTGCTCATCATGATCGACGCCGCCAAGCGCGCGAGCGCCCATAGCGTGAGCGCCGTCATCACGCACTACGGCTACGCTCGCCAAGATCGCAAGGCCGCTCCGCGCGAGCCGATCACGGCGAAGCTCGTCGCCGACCTGCTCACCACCGCCGGCGCTGACAACATCATCGCGATCGACCTGCACCAGGATGCCATCCAGGGCTTCTTCGACAAGCCGGTGAACCACATGACGGCGATGCCCATCTTCGTGGACTACTACAAGGCCATGGGCTTCGACCCCGAGGAGCTTTGCGTGGTGTCCCCCGACGTGGGCCGCGCGAAGGCCGCGAAGAAGTTCTCCACGCTGCTCGATTGCGACATCGCGATCATGCACAAGGACCGTCCCAAGCACAACCAGGCCGAGATCACGGCGCTTATCGGCAACGTCGAGGGCAAGGTCTGCATCCTGAACGACGACATGATCGACACTGCCGGCTCCCTCGTTGCCGCGGCGACCACGCTGAAGGCGAAGGGTGCGAAGAAGGTGTTCGCCTGCGCAACGCACGGCCTGTTCAGCGGCCCGGCATACGATCGCATCGAGAACAGCTGCATCGAGGAAGTCGTCGTGACCGACGCTGTCCCCGTGCCGCTCGAGCGCCAGACTGGCAAGATCAAGGTCCTCACGCTTGCCCCGCTGTTCGCTCAGACCATCAAAAACGTCTACAGCAACGGCTCGGTGGCTTCGCTGTTCGAATAGGGTACGAAGTATATGTTTCTCATTGTTGGCCTGGGGAATCCCGGGGAGGAGTACGAGCATACGCGCCATAACGCCGGGTTCGATACGGTCGATAAGATCGCAGCGGAAATCGGCGTGCGCTACTGGAAGAACGAGCGCGGCGCGCTGACTGGCAAAGGGGCTTACCACGACATCGACGTGGTGCTCGCAAAGCCGCAAAGCTACATGAACACATCGGGCGGCCCGGTGAAGCAGCTCATGAACGCCTACGGCGTGTCGCCCGATCACCTCGTCGTCATCCACGACGAGCTCGATATCGACCCGGGCACGATTCGCGTGAAGTTCGGCGGCGGGCATGCGGGCCACAACGGCCTGCGCTCGATCTGCGACAAGCTGGGTATGCGCGACTGGTTCCGCGTGCGCTGCGGAATCGGGCGCCCGCCGGGACGCATGCCGGTGGCGGACTACGTGCTGTCCCTTCCCAAGAAGGACGCGGCGGACGACTTTGCGCAGGCGACTGACTTGGGATGCGAGGCGGCGCTGTTCCTCATCGAGCATGGCCTGGAGAAGACGCAGCAGAAATTCAACTAGCGCGTTGCGACGGCGCTGGCCCGATAAGGTGCCAGACATCGCTGATCGTCTATCAGGCGCTCAAGATGCGGAATTCCGCTAGTGACCAAACGTTATCTCGATTGGCCCGATTTCCAACCTTGGGAGTCGGGCCTTTTCTCGTCTCTCCTCCTGCCGACACCGACCGTGTTCTTTGTCCCCCTTCCTGATTGAAGGGTATAATGGGCGCTGCTTGCGCGTCGGGCGGGGCTCCGACGCGAAACGTTCCTACTTGGGCAGTGAGATAGGTGCGTAGCGCCCCGGAGCACAGGAAGTGGGGCATCATGTCGTTGTCCGAAAAAGGGCGCACTTATGCACTCTTTGCGATTGTCGTTTTGGCGTGCGCGCTTGGGTCGCTCACGCAAACGGTGATGAATTCCATGCTCGGCGGCGTGGAAGCTGACTTCGGTGTGAACGCGAGCGTCGGGCAGTGGCTCACGACGATCTACATGCTCGTGCTCGGCATCACCGTTCCGGCTGTGACGTTTTTGTCGCAGCGTCTTTCCCTTCGCAACGTCGTTTTCCTCGCATTGGGCTTGTTCCTGGTCGGAGGCGTCGTCGATGCGCTCGCCCCGACGTTTGGGGTGCTTGTTTTCGGGCGCGTGCTGCAGGCCGTCGGCGCGGGCATTACGCTTCCCGTCCTGCAGTCGATCGCGATGACGCGCTTTCCCAAAGGGCAAAACGGCACGGCGATGGGCATCGCGGGCATCGCTATGGGGTTCGCCCCGAACATCGGCCCGCTTATCGGGGGCGCGCTCGTCGACTCGTGGGGGTGGCGCAGCTTCTTCTGGCTGTTCATCGCCATCGTCGTCCTTTTGATTCTTGCGGCGTCCTTGCTGGTAGCGCGCGAAGACGCCCCGATGCGCGATGCGCGCTTCGAAGGCGTGTCCTTCCTCTATTCTGCCCTCGGCTTCGGTGGGCTTCTGCTTGCCTTCTCCAACGCGGCAAGCCTGGGCGTGCAAAGCCCGCTCGTGTGGGTGCCTGCGGTCGTGGGCATTGCGTGCCTCGTGCTTTTCGTGGCGCGCCAAAAGCGGATCGAGCACCCGCTCATCAGCATGCGCATCTTCGAGTCGTCCCACTTCCGCATTAGCTTTATCGCGCAGAATTGCCTGTTCGCGTCGTTCATGGGAATCACGCTGATTGTACCGTTGTACGTGCAGGGGCTCTGCGGGGGCAGCGCCGTCGAAGCTGGGATTGTGTTCATCCCCGCGACTATCCTGGCCGTGGTGGTGAACCCCCTTGCGGGCATTCTCTCCGACAAGGTGGGCGCGCGTCCGGTGGTGATTGTCGCGGCGGCGCTCCTCACGGTGGGCGCCGTGTCCATGGCGTTCATGGATGAGAACACGCCGCTTTGGATGACGACGCTCATGCAGACGGTTCGCGGCATGGGGGTGAGTGCGCTGATCGGGCCTTTGAACTCGTGGGGAATGAGCGGGCTTCCGCGCGAGATCATGATGGACGCGAGCGCGTTCTTCGCGGCGGTTCGCCAGGCGTGCGCGTCGCTCGGTACGGCGATTATGGTGCTTGTGATCACGTCGCTTTCTGCGACTGCGCAGTCAGGTGCGATGGACATGTCGTTCGCCTATCAGGCGGCGTTCGGCATCTCGGCTGTGCTCGCCGCCTGCGTGCTTGTCATGGTGATCGCGAAGGTGCGCTAGGCGAGCGGGGGTTCGCTGGTCACGGCGGCTGGTCGCGGCCTCATTTCCCTCGCTAGGCGATCGCGGGTTCGACGCCCGTCCTGCGTTGCCCTCCTCGCTTCTCGCCTTGCTCCGCCGGCGGCCGCATTCCCGCCCCGTGTGCCCGCCTTCCTGCGGCTTTGGACTTGCAGGGGAGGGACCTTCGCAAATTTGGGCCTTCGGGTGCTTTATGTCGCAGCTCTTTTCGCAGATGCTGTACGAGGAGGAATGGCCACTGCGGAAAGGAACCTCATGAAAGTCACTCGACGACATATTGGTTGGCATGGATCGAAGGCCCTGACGGCTCTGCTCGTCGCGTGTTGCGCGGCGGTGCTCGCCTTTTCCCTTGCAGGCTGCGGCGGAAATGACGGAGGCGGCGCGGTGGCGAAGAAGGAACCCGCTGCTAACGAGCATCCTCGGATGCTCGAGACGTGCGGCCCGAACGACTTCGGCGATCCGAGCGGCTCGAACGACATGTGGTACGTGGACGGCGATAAGTCGAAGGGCGGTCTGTTCTTCGAAAACTTCTATTACCCCCAGGCCGTGTTCGTCGATGCCGACGGTACGATCACCGAGCCCGGCAGCTCGAAGGTCGAGGACAAGCACCTGCGCCCCGAAAGCACCGACGTCCGTGATTACGACATCGTGTTCAACGACGCGATGACCTGCTACGACTACGTGACCGAGACGTGGTACCTGCGCGGCGACGGCGATGTTGCCAAGTACGAGAAGTTGGTCGCGGACACTTCCTGGGCCGAGAAGGACGATCCCGACAATAACTACTTCACGCTGAACGCCGATGGTACGGTCGACGCTGGCCCTAAGTGCAGCAACTTCGAAAAATGGAAGGTGACGGCGGTCGATCGCATCACCATCTATTTCAAGTCTTACGATTACGAGAACGCTGACGGCGGCGACTTCATCTACAACTTCTATTACGACGGCGACAAGGTGGTCAAGCTCGACTGGGGCGACGGCATCGTGGGCTGCTACCTCAGGAAGTAGTGTGCCGTAGCTGCAGAAACACAAGAGAACTTCGTTCGAGGGCGCCTTACGCGGGCGCCCTCGTCATTTGGGAATCTCGCCCGCTTGCGGTATCCTCTCATGATGAAAAAACGCACGGCGGATGAAGCCGCGTGCAGGTTGAATGCGGCGGGGTGCCCGGTATGGTGCCCCGCGAACGAAGGACGAATGGTATGGCGTTTCTGCTTGGTTGTGAGAAGGCGCGGGTCGAGTTCCCCACGAAAACGGTGTTCGAGGATGTCTCCCTCGGGCTTGACGAGGGCGACCGCATCGGCGTCGTCGGCAAGAACGGCGATGGGAAATCCACGCTGCTCTCTTTACTTGCAGGTATTATCGAGCCTGATGAGGGCCGCGTAATCCGCACGCGCGGCGTTCGCGTGGGCGTGCTCGGGCAGGCGGACGCGCTCTCCGACGACGACACGGTGGAACATGCCGTGGTGGGCGATACCCCCGAATACGAATGGGCAGGAGATGCCCGCGTCCGCGACATCATCTCTGGGCTTGCAGCCGATATTCCCTGGCAGGGGCGTGTGGGCGACCTGTCGGGCGGACAGCGCCGCCGCGTTGACCTGGCGCGTTTGCTTATCGGCGACTGGGACGTGCTCATGCTCGACGAGCCCACCAACCATCTCGACATGCGCGCCATCACCTGGCTTGCGAATCATCTGAAGGCACGTTGGAAACATGGGACGGGCGCGCTTTTGGTGGTCACGCACGACCGCTGGTTCCTCGACGAAGTGTGCCTTTCGATGTGGGAAGTGCACGACCGCACGATCGACCCGTTCGAGGGCGGTTTCTCTGCCTATATCCAGCAGCGCGTCGAGCGTGACCGTCAGGCGCAGGTGGCCGAGCAGCGTCGCCAAAACCAGCTGCGCCGCGAGCTCGCCTGGCTTGCCCGTGGGGCGCAAGCGCGCTCGACCAAGCCGAAGTTCCGCATCGACGCTGCCCGCGAGCTGATCGCCGACGTGCCGCCACTGCGTAACACGCTCGAGCTCAAGCGGATGGCCGTCGCGCGCTTGGGCAAGCAGGTGGTCGACTTGACCGATGTGTCTGTGCGCCTCGGCGGGAAGACCGTGCTCGACGATGTGTCGTGGATCATCGGCCCTGGCGATCGCTTCGGCATCGTCGGCGAGAACGGTGCGGGCAAGACCACGCTTCTGCGGGTGATCGAGGGCGCGCTCGCTCCGAGTGCGGGACGTGTGAAGATCGGCAAGACCGTGAAGTTTGCCGTGTTGTCGCAGCACCTCGATAACCTGGTGAAACTGGGAAGCGACCGCGTGCGTGAGGTCATCGGCCGCTATTCGCGCCGCGTGATGCTCGACGGCAAGGAGGCCACGCCCGCGCAGCTGCTCGAGCGTCTCGGCTTCACCCGCGATGACCTGAACGAGCCGGTGTGTGACCTATCGGGCGGGCAGAAGCGTCGTCTTGCGCTGATGCTCATCTTGCTTGACGAGCCGAACGTGCTCATCTTGGACGAGCCGGGCAACGATCTGGACACCGACATGCTCGCGCAGGTGGAAGACCTGCTCGACGGATGGCCCGGCACGCTGCTTTTAGTCACGCACGACCGCTATCTCATGGAGCGCGTGACCGACAACCAGTATGCGCTGATCAACGGCAAGATTCGCCATCTGCCGCGCGGCGTCGACGAGTATCTGGAACTTGTGGGGCGCACCACCGACGAGCGCGGCGGTGTGGTTGCCTCTTCAAGCGGGAAGGCCTCTGCTTCCAAACAGCCTTCAACGTCGGCGGGCGAGCAGGCGACGGGCGTGGCGTCGAAGCTCTCGGGCGGCGAGATTCGCGCACTTCGGAAGTCGATGGCGTCGGCCGAGCGCAAGATGGACTCGCTACGCGGCAAGATCGATGGCATTCACCAGGCCATGACCGAGGTCGATCCCTCCGATTACGTGAAGCTCGGCGATATGCAGAAGGAAATCAAGCAAATCGAAGCGCAGATCGAGGCGCTCGAGGAAGAGTGGATGGAAGCCGCGGAGGCGCTCGGCGAGTAGACGCTTTCCCTATGCGCGCGTCGAAAGGCTTGCGATCAGCTTCGCCTCAGCGTCGCGGTTAGGGGAGGCGCACGCTTGCGCGAACGGCAGGTTCTCGGGATCGAGGCACTGCTCGACAGGGACGCTGATCGGGTGGAAAAGCACTTCGAGATCGCGTCCACGCTTGGTGGCTCGCGCCTCCATGTCGGCAATCAGGCTGGGCGTGGTTTTCTGCATGCAGCCCGAAAGCACGATGCCGGAAAAGTCGGCGACGTGGCTTCCCCCTTCCAAATCCTTGCGGCAGTGCGGGGCGAGAAGGGCGAGCAGCGCGTCTTTCACGAGGTTGACAGGCGAAATCGCCGCGATGCGTCGCAGGCTCTTAAGGTGCGGGCCGATCGGCTCCACGGGAAGGCGTGCGGTCGTGACCAGGCAATCGGTGCGCCGGCAAGCAGCCAGGAGCGCATCGTGCACGAGGGGCACCATATGCGTGTGCTGATGCGTGTCGACACGGAGACTGCGACGCTGGTCGGGGAAGGCCTCGAGATAGCGCTTGATCTGCTCGCTGAATTCGCGGGCAAGCTGCTCGCGAATGCCGTCACGGTCGCCGGTGCGCAGTGTCGATGCCATCAGGTATCCCGTAAAGGAATGGGAGAAGGTTCCGCGCTCGTTTACCAGCAGCGGCACGTCATCGGGGTTGGAGACAGGATGCCCTTCCACGATATTGAGGTGCAGGCCAAGCTCTATCTTTCCCGCGTCGACGAAAGGACGGACAAGCTCGGCGCATTCGTTAAATGCCGGGCTGTTCGCGAACATGCTCATGCTCGACAGGGCTCCATGGCCGCCGCATGCGTCCGAAAGCTCGAGGATGGCCTTCGATTGCTCGACGGTAATCCCAAAGTCGTCTGCGTGAATGATGAGCGCCACAAGCCTCCCTTTCATGTTCGTGCGCGGTGTTTGTCTTCAAAACGCTATCTTTTTGAAGACAAGCGAGACAAACGAAATAATAGTACTCTCATGCAGGTGCGTTATTGGGGATCGATTGCTCGGGAGGGTTTATGAAGCGTGCGAGCGGAGCAGAGGCTCAGGGGGTGCTTTCGTCTCGTTGGTTCCATCTTGCCGTTCTTGCTTTGGGGTCGGCGTTTGTGCTTGTGGGGGCTTTCCATGGCTATATCTGGTTCGATGAGAGCTATTCGGTTGCCATAGCGAACCATTCGTTCTCCGAGATTTGGCGCATCGGCTCGGGCGATGTGCATCCCGTGCTCTTCTACTGGGCGCTGCATGTCCTCAACCTGGTTTTCGGGCAGAACATTCTTGTGTATCGCCTGTTCACGGTTCTGGGGTCGATCGCCCTTGCAAGCCTTGGATACACGCATGTCCGTCGCGATTTCGGCTGGAAGCCTGGTGTGCTGTTCACCGCATTCGTCCTGTTCATTCCCTATACCGCCATTATGTCGACCGAGATTCGCATGTACTCGTGGGCGACGTTTTCCGTCATGCTGTGCGCGCTCACCGCGTGGCGCATTGCGTGCGCTTTGCGCGAGCCGGCGCGCGAAGGCTCTGTGGCCTGCGTCCAGAAACGCGCGCAGGGGAAGAGACTTCTTGCGGGTGCGCCGCTTTCGTGGTGGGCTGTCTTCGCTGTGTCAAGCCTGTTCAGCGCATACCTGCACTACTTTGGCGCCATGTCCGCCTTTATGGTGAACCTGCTGCTGCTCATCTTCTGCATCAATCGAGCCGCCCGTCGACGTGGCGCGGCGGCTTTGGGGGTACTCGTTGCGAGCGCCGTCATCCAGGTTGCGCTCTATGCGCCCTGGCTTATGGTGCTCGTGCATCAGATGGGCGTTGTGTCGAACACGTACTGGGCGAACATGGTGTTTCCCGTCACCTACATCGAGTTCGCGACGTACCCGGTGCGAACGAGCTTCGTGCATTTCGCGCTGGAGGGGAACTACGGCGCCGTGCCCCAGGTGGTGGGGCGGGTTCTCCTGGCAGCGACGCTCGTGTGGCTTTGCGCGTGGGTCATCTGGTCTCTCGTGCGCCTGGTGAAGTCGCATGTTCTTGCGGGCGAACGTGCGGAAGGCGGCTCGCGCGCTGCGACGGGGAAGCCTGCGGGAGGCGAGGACTTCGGGGAGCGGGCTGCCGTGGGCTTTGCGAACGAAGACAGCTCGTGTTCTACGAATGCGCCCGCCGAGGATGGTGAGCTTCCTGCGAATTTCACCCCCGAGTCCGAAAGCCCCCGCGCTCAGCGCGATTCGCTTTCTCGGCGCCTTGCCGTTTGGGCCTCGCGCGATTCGGTTGCCCCCGTGCTCTGTGCGCTCGCGATTTACCTGGGCGTTTTCGCGATTTCCTTTTCGGCCTCCATCCTGATGGACTCGCTTATCGTGTACTACCGCTACCTCGGGGTGGCAATCGGTCCGCTCCTATTTGCGGCGGTAATGCTTCTTTCCCGTATTTGCTCGCGCGTACTCGTCGGTGCGGCATGCGCTATCCTCCTTTCCGTCTCCGCCCTCAACATGACGCTCCTCGTCGGCGACTTCTACAGCTTCGACAACCAGGAGGCGCTCGACGAAGTGCGCCAGACGGTCGATCGCGTGACGCAGGAAAACGACGGGAAGGCTCCGCTTGTCGTCTCGTCCGATATCGGCTACATCAGCCTGACGTCGCTTGCCTATCCCGACATTTCCCAAACGTACATGGATTGGCAGAAAGGCAACTGGAACTTGGCGTATGAAGCGTATTCTCCTACCCTCACCTGCAAAAACTCTTGGGAAGAGATTCTTGGTGGCTACCATGGCCCGATTGTCGTTTTAGGGCAGACCCAAAACGGCGCCATGTCGCGCGACGTTGAGGATCTCTCGAAGCGTGATGGGTTCGAGCTGCGGGAATCGGGCACCCGCTACCGTCCCTACGAACGCGCCTGGTTTACCGTTGCGGTCATCGATAAAGATTAGAGTGCTTGCAAGGGGCTTCCAAGGGGCCGATACATGGCATTTTGCGAATGAGCTTGTATCAGGAGATGTGCGCAGCTGATAAGCTGGGGGAGGGGAAGGCGACCGCTGGTGTGACCTCGTTTTCCGCACTGTGCGACGTAGTCGCCATTGAAGGCGCTTTCCATTTATGTGCGTCTTGTGTGCGCTTTAGCATGCTAGAATCCTTCCGTTGAGAAAATGTTTTCACGCGAAAGTGCCCAGTTTGGGTTCACCTCGGCAGCTGAGTCTTCAGGTGCGGGCTTGACTGATCGCTTTCGCGCGGGCGCAAGGGAAAGGGAGGAAAGTGGACTCGTTTTTTAAGATTTCGGAGCGCAAGAGCACGATCGGAAACGAGATCATCGGCGGCTTGACGACGTTTCTCGCGATGGCATACATCATCGCAGTGAACCCGAATATGCTGGTGGTCGCAGGTGTTCCGTTTGATGCGGCGCTCACGGCGACGTGCTTCGGCGCGGCGATCATGACCATAGCGATGGGTCTTATCGCGAACCGGCCGATTGCGCTTGCATCCGGTATGGGCATCAACGCAATCGTGGCGTACACGCTCTGCCTTGGCGGCGCTGCCGTCGACTGGCGCGTGGCGATGGCCATCGTCTTCTTGGAAGGTATCGTAATCCTTATCCTGGTTGCCTGCGGTTTGCGCAAGGCGGTCATGGACGCGATTCCCGTGAGCTTGCGCCATGCAATCGGCATTGGCATCGGTCTGTTCATCGCATTCATCGGTCTTAAAGGCGGCGGCATCATCGTCGCCAACGAGTCGACCATCTTGGGGCTTGGCGACCTGTCGGCGCCGGTTGCGATCGTGTCGCTGATCGCGATCGCGGTTGCCGTGGTGCTTCAGGTTCTCAATGTGAAGGGCGGCCTGCTCATCTCCATTATTGTTGCCACCATCGCGGGCATTCCCCTGGGCGTCACCCCGCTTCCCTCATCGTGGAGCTTCGGGCTCGACTTCTCGGCCTTCGCGGCACCGTTTCAGACGATTCCCGGCACCGACACGATGGCCATCGCGCAGGTCTTCCTGCAGCCCGCGCTGCTGCTGTTCGTGTTCTCCCTGCTCATGAGCGACTTCTTCGACACCATGGGCACGGTCGTCGCCGTTGGCGAACAGGCTGATTTCGTCGACGAGAACGGCGATGTGAAGGACATCCAGCCGATTCTCATGGTCGACTCCGCCGCAGCCGCCGTCGGCGGTTTCGTCGGCGCAAGCTCGGTCACGAGCTTCGTTGAGTCCACTTCGGGCGCTGCCGCCGGTGCGCGCACGGGCCTCTCGAACTTGGTGGTCGGCATCCTGTTCGTGATCTTCGCGTTCGCGTCGCCCATCATCGGCATGGTGTCGAGCTCCGCGACCTGCGGTGCGCTCGTCGTCGTTGGCTATCTCATGCTCTCCGACGTCATCAACATCGACTGGACGCGCATCGAGTTCGCCTTCCCGGCGTTCGCGACCATCATGGGCATCCCGATGACCTACTCGATTACCAACGGCATCGGCTTCGGCTTCATCTCCTACTGCGTGATTATGCTGGTCACCGGCAAGGCGCGCGAGGTCAAGCCCCTCATGTGGGTGGCCGCCATCGCGTTTTTGGCCATGTTCATCTTAAGCTAGCAGTTTCGTTCGCCACACTCGAAGGGCCTCGCTTGTCGAATCGTCCCCTCTCTCGGAGACCGTTCGACGGCGGGGCCCTTCGCTTTCTGGCGCCCCGACCGCGATGACGTGATATCCAAGGAAACTTAAGGAGTTGCGTCGCTTGGCGTCTGCAGCGGTTCGGTCGGCTCCTTGCAGCCTCTCCCTCGATGCTGGTCGTATTGCCCAAGAGGAATTATTCCTCAGATGTGGTGAAGCCTATTCTCGCATTCGCTTCACGCGTCATACAATGATGCTACATTGCCGACGGCCGTAAACGCGACGGACTGAAAGGTTGTGAGCTATGGGAACCAAGGATTGGAAAACGGCGCTCGTCACAGGGGGCGCAGGCGGTTTGGGGTTCGAGCTTGCGCGGCAGTGCGCGGCGCGAGGGATGGACGTGGTGCTCGTCGGCCGCAACGAGGAGCGTCTCGTCGACGCGGCGGCGCAACTGGAATTCGAGCACAACATAAAGGCCCACGTCATCGTGTGCGATCTCGCGAAAGTGGGCGCGGCGGCGAAGGTTTCCGCCCGCGTGCGCGAGATGGGGCTTGTCGTCGATGTGCTCGTGAACAACGCAGGCTTCGGCTACGATGCGCGCTTTGTGGAAAGCGACATGGCCCGCCAACGAGAACTTATCCTGACAAACGACCTCGCGCTCGTCGAGCTTGTGGGCGAGTTCGCCCCTGACATGGCCGAGCGTAAATGCGGAGGCATCTTAAACGTTGCGTCCGTGGCGGGCTTCATGCCCGGCCCGGGAATGGCGACCTACTACGCCTCGAAGGCGTTCGTCCAGTCGTTTTCCCAGGCCATCCATGTCGAGTTGCGTCGCGCCGGCGTGCACGTGAGCGCCCTGTGCCCCGGCCCCGTGCGCACGGCGTTTTGGGAAAATGCCGATGCGGCACATACCCCGATTTCGCGCGTCGCGCTCGATGCCCCCTTCGTTGCGAGTGAGGGCTTTAACGCGCTTTGCCGCAACAAGGCTCTCTGCGTGCCCGGTGCGCTCGCAAAGACGATCGTCTTCGCAACGCGCCTTGCCCCGCGCGGTTTCGTGGCGAGGACGGCGGCAGCACTCCAACGCCCGCGTAAGAGGAAATAGGAACGCGGACCCGGCGCCTCTTCCCCATAAGGCGAAAGGAGCGGCTCGCCCGCTCGAAACGCCGAAGGGGGAAGGCTCGTCAGGTCCGCGTTAGCTCGCCGGGCCCGCGCCTGCCGTCCACCTGCGAGGCGCCGGCGCTCTTGGCAGATGCTGATCCGCGACGCGAATGAGCTCGCCGGTTTCGGAATCCATGATGAATCCGGCGACGCGCACGTGCGGCGGCATGACCGGGTGGTTGCGCACCACGTCGACGCTTTTGCGCACTGCCTCCTCGGTGTCGCCGAAACCCGCGAGCCACTGGTCGAAGTCGATGCCGCAATGGTGCGCCATCTTGATGTGGTCAGCGCTCACGCCAAGGCGCATCATGTCGGAAACCATGCCCTCGCCGCTCATGTGCTGGGCGCCGCAGTTCGTGTGCGCGACGATCATGATGTCCTCGACGCCGAGCTCGCACACGGCGATGAGCAGCGATCTCATGACGCTGCCGAAGGGGTGGGAAACCTCGGCACCTGCAACTTTGATGATCTTCGCGTCGCCGTTCTTAAGCCCGAGCGCCGCCATGAGCAGCGCTGTCAGACGCGTGTCCATGCACGAGACCACGGCGAGCTTTTTGTCGGGGTATTTGTCCGTCTTGAATTGCTCGTATTCGCGTTCTTCCACGAAGCGCGCATTGTGTTCCAGAATCTGATCAATCGTCGACTTCTCGGCCATTTTCCGCCCTTTCTCTTGACGAGTGACAGTTTAGCATCGTCTGCGCCCCGCGCCCGCCTGTTTGCGCGCATGCGCTATGATGGGGCAAAGCTGAGTTTTCCCGAAGACGAAAGGAACCGCATGGCCTCGTATTGCACAACTCAGGGTCGTGCGCGCGCCGAGATCGTCGAGAAGAAGAGTCGCTTCATCGCCACCGTCCAGCATGTCGAAACCGAGGAAGAGGCGCTCGCGTTCCTCGACGAGATCCGCAGCGAGCACCGCATGGCGCGCCACAACGCGTACGCCTACGTGTTGCGCGAGAACGGTCGCGTGCGCTACTCCGACGACGGCGAGCCCCAGAAAACGGCGGGCATGCCGACGCTCGAGGCTATCCAGCATGCGGGCCTGACCGACGTCGCCGTGGTTGTCACGCGGTATTTCGGCGGGATCCTGCTTGGCACGGGAGGGCTCGTGCGCGCCTACACGCAGGCGACGCAGGCCGGTATCGCTGCGGCGGACATCGTGTCTGTCTCGCGGTGCATTGACGTGCTGATCGAGGTCCCGTATTCCCTTTACGAGCAGGCTCAACGCCTTGCCAGCCAACACGGCGCCCAGACCGTCGACGCCGATTTCGCGGCACAGGTCGCCCTCACGTTCCGCATGCTCGACGGCACGCAGGAGCCCTTCGAGACGGCCCTCACGGAGCTCGTGCGCGGGCGGTGTCCGATCATCGAGAGCGACCCCTACGATGCGCCTTTCGCGGTGCCCGGGCAAGCCGACTCCTCGGCGCCCGACGCTGCGCCAAACCTTACGTGAAAAGAGGTTTTCCATGCTCGACCAGGTCAATCTGAACCAACCAGATATCGATAAGGGCACGTACAAGGAAACTCACGACGCGCTCATCGAGCGGCTCGTGACGTTGCAGCAGCAGGCACGTCTTCAGGGCGTAGGGCTTGTGGTGCTCTTCGAAGGATGGAACGGCGCGGGCAAGGGAAGCCGCATCTCCGACCTTATGTTCAATCTGGATGCGCGCGCGACGAGCGTTCATGTGACGGGAGATTTCGACGTGGACGAGGCGCGGGCGTTCTCGGATGCTGGACATGATGTCACCGGGTACTGGCCTTTCATGCAGCAGTTCTGGCAGGCGCTCGGGCCACGCGGGGCGATCACGTTCTACGATCGCGGCTGGTATTCCGTGGCCGCTGAGCGCGCGATGTGCCGTGCATTCGGCGGGCTTAACCCGAAGCGCAAGGAAGGCAAGAAGGGCACTGTCCGAGGTGACCAGCTTGCGGCGCGCAAGGAGGCCGGGGTGTGCCTCGCGTCTATACGCGAGTTCGAGCGCGGCCTTGTCGACGACGGCTACGAGGTCGTGAAGTTTTTCATTCACGTGTCCGCCGAAGGCCAGAGGGAGCGCCTCGAGCGCCTGGCTGCCGACCCCACCACGGCGTGGCGCGTCGACAAGAAGCGTCTCGAGCGCATTGGGAACTACGAGTACGCCTACAGCATCTACGACCTCATGCTCGAGGGCAGCAATTTCGCGTTTGCGCCTTGGACGCTTGTGAACGGGGAGGACAAGCGCCGTGCGAACATCGTCATCGCGCAGACGCTCGTGCGTGCGCTCGAGTCTGCGCTCGCGCGCAAGGAGGCCGCGAACTCGGCGAAGGCCGCAAGTGCCGCGGGCTCGGCGGATGCCGCAGACGCCTCGACCCCCGCAGACGCCTCGGCTTCCGCGGACGGTGCCATGAGACAGCCCCCGCGCTTTGCCGCCCCCGCGACTTCCCGCTTCCACCTTATCGACGACCCACCGACGCTTGCGGGCGTCGACCATTCGCTCGCGCTCTCACCTGAGGAGTACAAAGACGAGCTCAAGAGCCTGCAGAAGCGCTTGTTCCGCCTGGAGAACAACATGTATCAGGCACGCATTCCGCTCATGGTGATGTACGAGGGCTGGGACGCCGCGGGCAAGGGTGGCAACATCAAGCGCGTGGCACAATCGCTCGACGCGCGCGCCTACACGATCTTCCCGAGCCCCGCCCCCACGGCGCCCGAGCTCGCGCACCCGCACTTGTGGCGCTACTGGACGCGCCTGCCGAAGGCGGGCCATGTGGGTATCTACGATCGCAGCTGGTACGGCCGCGTGCTTGTGGAGCGGGTGGAGGGCTACGCCTCGCCCGAGCGCCTCACCCAGGCGTACGACGAGATCAATGCCTTTGAGAAAGACCTGGTGGATTGGGGTGCCATCCTCCTGAAGTTCTGGGTGGAGGTCAGTCCCGACGAGCAGCTGCGCCGTTTCGAGGAGCGGCAGTCGAACCCCGCCAAGCAGTGGAAGATAACCGACGACGACTGGCGCAACCGTGAGAAGTATCCCCAGTACAAGGAAGCTATCGAGGACATGTTCCGCCTGACGTCGACCTCGTTCGCGCCCTGGATTATTCTCGAGTCCGACGACAAACGCTACGCGCGCGTGAAGGCCCTGCGCACGATCGTCGCCGCGCTCGAGGACGCGGGACTCTCCGACTAGGCCCTTCGCCTTTCGCCCCCGAGGCTGCCGCGAGGCCGTTGCGAGGTTGCCGCGCCCCGATGCCGCCGCAATGTTGCCGCCCCGAGGTCGCCCCGAGGCTGCCGCCCCTTCGCCTTCGCCCCCTGCGCCCGCCGCAGACGGTCCGTGACGTTCCCTTAACCTTTTCTTTATACGCGCCCGCTACAATGCAGGCGTTGGAAACGCGAAGAGAACAGGCTGGCGAAGGGGCCGGCAAGAAGGAGAACCTGCATGATCAAGCTTATCGCAAGCGATATGGACGGCACGCTGCTCGATGCGGAAGGCAACGTCCCGCCTGAAACGTTTGAGCTCATCAGTGGACTTCGCCGCTGCGGAGTCCACTTCGTCGCGTCTTCGGGGCGCCGCTTCGACACGCTTTCCGAGCAGTTCGCGCCCGTGATCGAGCTTATGGACTTCGTCGCGTCGAACGGCGCGCAGGTCGTCGTCGGCGGCAAGCTGGTTGACCGCGAGGTCTTCTCTCATGCCGCCGTGTGCCGCCTCTACCGCGCGGTCACCATGTTCGACGTGCTTCACCTGGCCCTATTCGATCGGACGAACAGCTTCCTCCTCGACGACGAGGCCGTTTTCGAGCGCGAGATCGACAAGAACCTTCCCAACCCCGTGCGCGCCTACGAGGTGCCTTCCCCGGAGACGAGCATCATCAAGGCGTCGGTGTATGTGAGCGACGGCACCGTCATGGACATGTCCTATGCGCTCACCCGCGAGCTGGGGGAGGACTTCGTGTTCGCTCCCTCGGGCCGCAAATGGATCGACGTCATGCAGCGCGGCGTGAACAAAGCGACGGGAATTCGCCAGGTCATGGAGGCGCACGGCGTCTCGGCCGACGAGGTCGCGGCGTTCGGCGATTCCATGAACGACTACGAGATCCTGCGCATGGTCGGCATGCCCATCGCGATGGAGAACGGTCGCTCGGCCGTAAAGCAGGTTGCGCGCAAGGTCATCGGCCCCAACACCGAGCACAGCGTGCAGAAGGAGCTGCGCCGCATGCTCGAGGAGCTTTCCGCTCGATAGCTCGCGGGGCGAGGAGCTTCCCGCTTGGCAACTCGTAGGGCATGGATATTTCTCGGCCGTTCGGGAAGATGTTCTTGCGCTCGCGCCCGTTACGCGCAACGATAAGCAGTTGAAAGTTAGCGCGGGGGGCGAGGTTTGCATGACACGGGAAAAAAACGATGCGGCGAGAGTCGATTCGGGGGATGGGGGAGCGCTCCTGGAAGGCGGTTCGTCTGGAGAAGACTCATCTTCGGGCGATTCGCTCGCAGGTGGTGAACCCGCAGGTCGCAAGCATGATTCGAATGATGGGCCCACGCTTGACACCTTGAAGGCGGGGCAGTGCGCGATTATCAAGGCGGTGCGCGGCCACGGCGAGCTGCGTCGCCATCTGCTCGACATGGGGCTTACGCCCGGCATTGGGGTGCGCGTGCGCAAGGTTGCCCCGATGGGCGACCCTATCCAGATCGAGCTGCGCGGCTACGAGCTGACGCTGCGCCTCGACGACGCCCGCTTCGCCCTGATTGAGCCCGTGGAGTCCCTTCCCAAGACGCCCGTTCCCGTCGAACCGTTGTCCCGCGCGTCCGCGCACCCCGGCATCGGCGAGGTGAGCGCGACAGGCGACGACTACATCCGCAACCTCGGTGAGCCTCTGCCCAAGGGCGCGCCGATTACCTTTGCGCTCGCTGGCAACCAAAACTGCGGCAAGACCACGCTGTTCAACCAGCTCACAGGTGCAAATCAGCATGTTGGCAACTTCCCTGGTGTCACTGTCGACAAGAAGGAGGGCCAGCTGCGCCGTCATCCCGAGGCGACGGTGGTCGACCTTCCCGGCGTCTACTCGCTCTCGCCGTACTCGAACGAGGAGGTCGTGACGCGCGACTTCCTGATCAAGGAGAAGCCCACCGCGATCATCAACATCGTCGATGCGACCAACATCGAGCGCAACCTTTATCTCACGTTGCAGTTGATGGAGCTCAACATCCCGATGGTGCTCGCGCTCAACATGATGGACGAGCTCTCCGCGAACGGCGGCTCGGTGCGCATCAACGAGCTCGAGGCGGCGCTCGGCATTCCCGTCGTGCCCATCTCCGCGGTGAAGAACCAGGGCATCGACGAGCTTGTCGACCACGCAATGCACGTTGCGATGAACCGCGAGGTCCCCGGGTACATCGACTTTTGCCCCGCAGGCGAGAAGTCGGGCGATCCGCTCGGCGAGGTGCACCGCTGCGTTCATGCGTTCATGCACCTCATCGACCCCTATGCGAAGGCAGCGGGTCTGCCTGTGCGCTTTGCGGCGACGAAGATGGTCGAAGGCGACCCGCTGATCGAGCGCGAGCTCGGCGTTCCCGAGCGCGAGCGTGAGGCGCTCACCGGCTTCATCGAGGCCCTTGAGCGCCAAGGCGGGCTCGACCGCGAGGCGGCGCTCGCGAACATGCGGTTCTCGTTCATCGAGCGCCTCTGCGCGCGCACCATCGTCCGCCCGCACGAAAGTCGCGAGCATGTCCGCAGCGTGGCGGCAGACCGCATCCTGACCGGGCGCTTCACCGCCATCCCGTGCTTTATTCTCATCATGGGGTTCGTGTTCCTCATGACGTTCAGCTGGCTTGGGGCGTGGCTGTCGGATTGGCTGCAGACGGGTATCGACTTTGTGGTCGGCGCCATCGGCGATGCGCTTGCCGCGGCGGAGGTGAGCCCGATTGTAAGCTCGCTCGTGACCGACGGCATCTGCGGCGGCGTGGGAAGCGTGCTTGGGTTTCTGCCGGTCATCGTCACGTTGTTTTTGTTCCTGTCCATTCTTGAGGACAGCGGGTACATGGCGCGCGTGGCCTTCGTGATGGACAAGCCGCTGCGCCGCCTTGGCCTTTCGGGCAGAAGCTTCGTTCCCATGCTCATGGGGTTCGGCTGCTCGGTGCCGGCGATCATGGCATCGCGCACCTTGTCGAGCGAGCGCGATCGCAAGATGACGATCCTTCTCGTCCCCTTCATGAGCTGCAGCGCGAAACTTCCGATATACGGCCTGCTCACAAGCGTATTCTTCCCGCCTGAGATGCGTGGCCTCGTGGTGCTTGCCCTCTACTTGCTCGGCATGGCGGTAGGCGTCCTCTATGCGCTTGCGCTCAAGCGGTTCAAATTCACCGGCGAGCCCGTGCCGTTTGTGATGGAGCTTCCCAACTACCGCCTTCCCAGCGCGAAAAGCGTGCTTCGCCTCGTATGGGACAAGGCGAAAGGGTTCATCCAGAAGGCGTTCACCGTCGTGTTCCTCGCGACGCTCGTCATCTGGTTCCTGCAGACCTTCGACGCGGGGCTCGGTCTTGCGGCAAGCGCTGACGAGAGCCTGCTCGCCCTGATCGGCGGCGCGATCGCCCCGGTGTTTGCCCCGCTTGGCTTCGGCGACTGGCGCGCATCGACGGCGCTGCTCACCGGCTTCATGGCCAAGGAGAGCGTCGTGTCCACCTTGACCGTGCTCGTCGGCGGCGGCGTCGCGGCGCTGCAAGAGGTGTTCACGCCTTTCACGGCATTTGTGTTCCTCGTGTTCACCCTGCTCTACACGCCCTGCGTGGCCGCTATCGCGACGGTGAAGAAGGAGACGAACGGTCGCACGGCCGCGAAGCTCGTGGTGTCCCAGTGCGTCGTCGCGTGGGTCGTGGCGTTCTGTATCCGCGCCGTGGGGCTTGCGTTCGGGCTTGTGTAGAGGCTCTTTTCGTCGGGCTGCGCGTGGTACACTCGCTGTGTCACGCCGTCGAACGAAAGGGGTCCTGCCATGCGTGTGAGCGTCGAGCTTGAGGGGAATTTGCTGTCCGATCGATTCGGGAAGTACGCGTCCGAGGCCGACAGGCTCGAGGGCTTTCCTGTGCGCTCTTTCCCCATCCATATAGAAGAGGTGCCCGAAGGCGCTGCCTCGCTCGCGCTCGCGTTCATCGACTTCGACGCGATTCCCGTGGGCGGCTTTTGTTGGATTCATTGGTTGGCCTGCGATTTCGATCCGTCGACTACGCTTATTCCCGAAGATGCCTCGCGCACGGGAGCCATCGCGTGCACGCAGGGCGCGAACTCCAACTGGTCGCCGATGGCGCACGGCAGCTTAAATCCCGCGGTGTTCAATCGCTATTGCGGCCCCCAGCCGCCCGACAAGACGCATGTCTACACGCTCGTCGTCTACGCGCTCGACTGCAAGCTGGGGCTTTCCGAGGGGTACTATCTCAACGAGTTTCGCCGTGCGATCGAGGGCCACGTGCTCGCGAAGTCGGTCGTCGAGCTCCCGAGCCGCGCATAGTAAAGCCAGGCCCGCCCGGCGCGCACAACTCGCCCAGTTGACCACGAATGGGCCTCTTCGCTCCATACGCCCGCGCCGCCTACCCGTTCATGTGTTGCTTGTCCGTGAAATTCGGATGCCAGAAGGCCGTTTGAGCGGCCTTCTCCTATAATTCTGATTTCGTTCTTTGACTTAAACAACCGAAGGAGGTGTGAGTTCATGCCACGGCTTCAAATTATGGATACCACCATCCGTGACGGCCAGCAGAGCTTGTGGGCCACGCGCATGCAGATTGGCGACATGCTGCCGATTCTGCCGAAGATGGACCGAGTAGGGTATTGGGCTATCGAGGCTTGGGGCGGCGCAACGTTCGATACGTGCCTCCGCTTCCTCGACGAGAATCCTTGGGAGCGCCTGCGCTCCATCAAGGCGAACACCCCGAACACGCCGCTTTCGATGCTCTCTCGCGGGCAAAATTTGGTTGGCTACAAGCATTACTCGCGCGAGATCTGCAACCGCTTCATCAAGGCGGCCAACCGAAACGGCATCCATGTGTTCCGCGTGTTCGATGCGCTGAACGACATTCGAAACGTGGTGGACAACGCCGACGCTATCAAGGAGTGCGGCGCGCATTTCGAGGGTGCAATTTCTTACACCATCAGCCCTGTTCATACGCTTGACAGCTTCCTTGATTACGGTCAGCAGCTCAAGGATCTGGGCGCCGACTCCATCTGCATCAAGGACATGGCGGGCATGCTCACGCCGTATCGCACCGAGCGCATCGTGAAGGCGTTCAATGCGGAAATCGGTCTGCCCCTGCACCTGCATTGCCACTATGTCGGCGGCATGGCCCCGGCAAACTACATCAAGGCCGCCGAGGCCGGTGCCGCGATCGTTGACACGGCGACCGCGCCACTCGCTTTCGGCAACTCCCAGCCCGCCGTCGAGATGCTTGCGGCGGCGCTCCAGGAGAGCCGTTACGATACTGGTCTTGACCTGGGTCTTCTGTTCGAGATTGCGGAATACTGGGAAGGCGTGCGCAAGCGCTGCCACTACAAGCGCGGCGTCTCCTCGCTCACACATATGAAGGTGTATTCCCACCAGGTTCCGGGCGGCATGATGTCGAACCTCATGAGCCAGCTGGAAATCCAGAACGCTACGGACCGCCTGGGCGAGGTTATGGCCGAAATCCCGAAGGTCCGCGCCGAGGTCGGCTACCCGCCGCTCGTCACGCCGATGTCCCAGATCGTGGGCACCCAGGCCGTGTTCAACGTGATCACGGGCAAGCGCTGGAGCGTCGTGTCCAAGGAGATGAAGGACTACATCTGCGGCTACTACGGCAAGGCGCCCGGCCGCATGGACAAGGAAATCGTGAAGAAGGTCGTGGGCAACTCCGACGTCCTCGATCCCGATATCGCTCCCGGCTCTCTCGTTACCACGACGTTTGACGAGGTGGCGGAAGAAATCGGAGACCTCGCGCAGAGCGAGGAAGACGTCCTCATGTACGCGCTGTTCCCCAACGAGGCGCGCACGTACCTGAGCAAGCACCGCACGTCCGAGAAGGTTGACTTCTTGCTCGAGCAGGAATCGAGCGGTACCAAGGAGGAAGATTACGTGGATATCAATCAGATTCGCGAGCTGGTTCGCGTTGCCGAGGAAAGCGGCGTCGGCGAAATCGTAGTCGAGGAGGAAGGCACCCGCATCGCGGTGCGCATGCCCGGTCAGGCTGTGGCAGCCCCTGCGGCAGCCGCCGTCCCCGCCGCAGCTCCCACCGCTGCCGTGGCTCCCGCCCCTGCGGCGCCCGCTCCCGCGCAGGAGAGCGAGCACCCCGCCAACTGGTACGCCGTGAAGGCGCCGATGGTAGGCACCTTCTACGCGGCTCCCGCTCCCGATGAGCCGCCGTTCGTCAAGGTAGGCGACGAGGTTGCCGCCAACCAGACGCTGTGCATCGTCGAGGCGATGAAGCTCATGAACGAGATCACCGCCGAAGAGATGGGCACCGTCCGCGAGGTGTGCGTCGAGGACGCCACCCCGGTTGAGTTCGGCACCGTGCTCTTCTATATCGAGCCGCACGCGAAGACCCCGCTTGTCTCGGAGCAGTCATAATGTTTAAGAAGATCCTCATCGCCAATCGCGGGGAAGTTGCGCTGCGCGTCATGCGTGCCTGCAAGGAGCTCGGGGTGAAGACCGTGGCGGTTTACTCGACCGCCGACAAGGACACCTACCCGGTTCGCTACGCTGATGAAAAGGTTTGCATCGGACCTGCTCAGGCGAATAAAAGCTATCTCGTGATGTCGAACATCATCGAGGCGGCGAAGATTACCGGCGCCGAGGCGATCCATCCCGGCTACGGCTTTTTGGCTGAAAACGCCGACTTCGCCCGCGCCTGCGTCGACAACGACCTCGTGTTCATCGGGCCTTCCGCCGAGTGCATCGAGCGCATGGGCGACAAGTCTTCCGCGCGCGAGACCATGAAGGCCTGCGGTGTCCCCACGGTGCCCGGCTCCGACGGCTGCATCGACACCGTTGAGGAAGCGCGCGCCTTCGCCGAGGAAGTCGGCTACCCGGTGCTCATCAAGGCCACGGCGGGCGGCGGCGGAAAGGGTATGCGTGAAGTGCACGACCCGGCTGACCTCGAATCCCACTACAAGGCCGCTCGTGCCGAGGCTGGCGCGGCGTTCGGCAACGACGAAGTGTACCTCGAGAAGCTCGTGCTGCGCCCTCGCCACGTCGAGGTGCAGGTGCTCGCCGACAACCACGGCAACAACGTGGCGCTTTGCGAGCGCGACTGCTCGGTGCAGCGTCGCCACCAGAAGCTCATCGAAGAGGCTCCGTCCCCGGCGCTTACCGAGGAGCTGCGTCGCGCGATGGGCGTTGCAGCCATCAAAGCGGTGCGCGCGGTCGACTACAAAAACGCCGGCACGATCGAGTTTCTGCTCGACACCACGGGCAAGTTCTACTTCATGGAGATGAACACGCGCGTGCAGGTCGAACATCCCGTTTCCGAGCAGATCACGGGCACCGACATCATCAAAGAGCAGCTGCGAATTGCGGCTGGCGAACCTATGAGCTGCGCCGATCGCGCTCCGTTCACCCCCTTCGGCCATGCGATGGAGTTCCGCATCAACGCCGAGGACCCCGATCACGGCTTCCGTCCGTGCCCGGGCAAGATCACGCGCTTCGAGCCCCCGATGGGCCCGGGCGTGCGCGTGGAGACCTACGTTCACGAAGGCTCCTCGATTTCGCCTTATTATGACTCCATGGTGGCGAAGGTCATCGTGAGCGGGCAGGATCGCGAGGAATGCCTTGCACGCGGTCGCCGCGCGCTCGACGAGTTCAAGATCGAAGGCATCGCCACCACGTTGCCGTTCCACCGTCGCGTGCTCGACAACGAGGTGTTCCGTGCGGGTGAAGCCACGACTGACTTCATCGAGACCCAGATGGGAGACTTGTTATGAGTGAGTTGAACGTCGAAGGTATGGCGCTCGCCCCGGGCGTCGTGGAAACAATCGTGTCCATCGCGGTCAGCGAGGTCGAGGGCGTTGCGTGCGTCGGCTCGGCGAGCACTCAGGGCCGCGGCATCCGTGCCGTGTTCGGCCAGAAGCCGTCGACCCAGGGAATCGAAATCACCGTAAACGAAGATAACAAACTGGCAGTCGCCGTGCGCATCGAGGTCTACTACGGCTTCGTGCTTCCCGAGGTCGCATCCAGCTTGCGCCAGGCTGTGGCCGATGCGGTGACAAGCCAGGTCGGCGTCGAGGTTGCCTCGGTCGATGTCTACATCGACGGCATCCAGTTCGCCGAATAGGAGATCAATGGCATCACGACGACACGAACGCACCGCTGCGCGTCAAAGCGCGCTCCAGGTGCTCTATACCAGTGAAATAAAGGGCATCCGCCCGTCCGATTTGCTCGATTCGGGCCTTGTGCTCGAAGACGACGGCAAGTCGCTTTCGGACTACGCGATCGGGTTGATCGAGGGCGTCGACGAGAAGATGCTCCCCATCGACGTGCGTCTCAATTCGACTTCCGAGAACTGGAAGCTCAACCGCATGCCCATCGTCGACCGCTGCATCCTTCGTCTGGCGACGTATGAGATGCTCTTCGTCGACGAGGTTCCGGTTTCGGTTGCCATCAACGAGGCGGTCGAATTGGCGAAGGATTTCGGCGGCGAGGACGAGTCGCCCCGTTTCGTGAACGGCGTTTTGGGCCGCATTGCCCGTCAGCTCGAGGAAGACGCGAAAGATCCCGAGGCGGCGCGCCGTCGAGAGGAAGAGGCCCTGGCGGCCTACGCGTTCCCGACCAATGAAGAAGATTCTGTAGCTGAAACCGCTGGCGAGCAGCCCGCAGCGGAAGGCGCCGTTGAGAACGCGCCCGCGGCAGAAGGCGAGGATACCTCGGCTGACGCCGTGTCGCCCGAAGAGCCGGCTTGCGCAGCAGAGGAACCAACCTGTGCTCCTGAGGAGCCGGTGAATGTCGGACTCTAACGCTGCATCGTACGATCAGGTTCGCGACCGCCTCGACGAAATCGTCGAGGCGGTAAGTGCGCCCGGCATCTCGCTCGACGAAGCGCTCGCGCTCTACGAGGAGGCGGTGAAGCTCGGCCTTTCCGCATGCGACCTGTCTGAGGAAGGCGCCGAGGAGCTTCTCGAGCAGGATGCTGCAAACCTCACAACCGAACAGGGCGAACAGGCCAACCAGGCCGAGGCGACCGACAATCAAGACTCGCCCGCCGAGGGCGAGGCGGCCGTTGCGCGTCAAGACGGGGCGACGCCGGCTGCGCGATAGCACCGCTTTTGCGACGAAGGCGCGAGGGGGAAAGAGGAGTTCTTGCATTATGGCGAATAAGCGCATACTTGACGTGGTCGATTCACCTGCCGACCTGAAACTTCTCACCGATGATGAGCTCTCGATCCTTGCTCGCGAGATCAGGGAGCAGATCATCACCACCACTTCTAAAACGGGTGGCCATGTGGCGTCGTCCCTTGGCGCGGTCGAGATTATCCTTGCAGTTCACAGCCTTCTTAACTGCCCGGAAGACAAGTTCATCTTCGACGTGGGGCACCAGTCGTACGCGCACAAGCTCGTGACGGGGCGGCGCGATCGTTTCGATACGCTGCGCACGTTCCATGGCATTTCAGGTTTCCCGAAGCCTTCCGAGAGCGAATACGACGTGCATGCTTCCGGCCACGCGTCCGACTCGCTTTCGATTGCCGTGGGGCTCGCCAAGGCGCGAGCGCTTTCGGGCGGCTCGAACAAGATCGTCGCGCTCATCGGCGACGCGGCGTTAGGCGGAGGCATGGCCTTCGAGGCGCTCAACTACATCGGACAAGCCCAGCTTCCCATGGTCATCATCCTGAACGACAATGAGATGTCCATCTCGCGCAACGTCGGTGCGCTCATGAAGCACCTTGGCTATTTGCGCACGTCATCGTCGTATCGTACGACGCGCGATCGCGTGCAGGAGGCTATGGAGCAGTCGGGCGCTCTCGGCAGCGCCCTCATGCACTTCGGGCGCAACGCGAAGGAATCGATGAAGCAGTTCGTCATTCCCCACTCCATGATCTTCGAGCAGCTGGGCATCGTGTGCACGACGCCGGTCGACGGGCACAACATCCACGAGCTGAAGGAAATGCTCTCGACGTGCCTGGCCGCAGATGGCCCGGTGCTCATGCACGTGGTCACCAAGAAGGGCGCCGGGTATGGTCCCGCTATGGCGGAGCCGACGCGTTTCCATGGTACGGGTCCTTACGATATCGCCACGGGCAAGGCTATAAAGAAGCCTGCAAAGGCCCCGAGCTACACCTCGGTGTTCGGGAAGGCCCTCCTGAACGAGGCGCGCGCCGATGAGCGCATCGTTGCGATCACCGCCGCGATGGAAAGCGGCACGGGGCTCACTGACTTCGAAAGGGAGTTCCCCGACCGCTTCATCGACGTGGGCATTTGCGAGGAGAACGCAGCCGGTATGGCGGCGGGACTCGCTATCGGCGGGCGCAAGCCGGTGTTCGCCGTGTACTCTACGTTCCTGCAGCGCGCCATCGATCAGCTTATCGTCAATAACGCCCTCATGAACCTCGATGTCGTGTTCGCCATCGACCGCGCGGGCCTGGTGGGCGCCGATGGGCCGACGCACCACGGCGTGTTCGACCTGGTCTATACGCGCATGGTTCCCAATATGCGCGTGCTTGCGCCCTCCAACGAGGCGGAACTCGTGAACTCCCTTCATACCGCGCTTGTGCTCGGCGGGCCGTTCGCGGTGCGCTATCCGCGCGGCGAGGCGTGCGGCGTGCCCGTTCCCGACAAGCCCGAAACCTACGAGCCTGGCGTGTCTCGCCTGGTGAGAGAAGGGTCCGATGTCGCGATTCTCGCGTTCGGGAATATGGTTGAGCCTGCGAACGAGGCTGCGGCTGTGCTTGAGGAAGCGGGCCTGTCCGTTCGTGTCGTTGACATGCGTTGGGTGAAGCCACTCGATACTGAGGCGATTCGCAAGGCATCCGAAACCCGTCTCGTGGTGACGGTCGAAGACGGTGTGGCCGCAGGCGGTGTCGGGGAAGAGGTGATCGCCGAGCTCGCGCGCCAGAACGAGAAGGTGCCCGTGCTCACGCTGGGCATTCCCGACCGCTACATCATGCAAGGCGCCCCCGACTTCCTCATGCACGAACTCGGCCTCGACGCCGAAGGAATCACCGCTGCCATTCAGGAGAAACTCGAAGCGCTCTAACAAGCTCAACAGGCGATGCTTGTGCGTAGAAGGTGCTGACTTTTCGTCATTTCTGCATATACTTAGGTGAGCTCGTAGCGAAGGCGCGGGCTTCTGTCGTGCCTTCGAGTCCATCCTCCAGCATCGAGGATTCAAAATACCTATTATTCATGATATTGCGATACTATTAAATTTTCTGTATATTTTTATCAGTAGAGTGAATATAAAATATTTTGAACGGCGGCATAGCATGTGGACCAACGCTTATTCATACGAGGATATCGGTGAGTTTCTGCGCGAGGCGCGCAGGGATCGCGGCATCACACAGGTCGAGATGGCGAAAAAGCTTGGCTTCTCGTCGGTGACGCTTTCGGCGCTTGAGACGGGCAAGAATGTGTCGGCGGCCAAGGTTGACCGTTACCTGCAGCAGTTGGGCTTTCGCATGGTCATCGTTCCCAAGGGCGCGGACGTGAAGGTGACCGAATGAGGCAGCTCGACGTATTTCTGGGGGATAACCTGATCGGGCATGTTATCGAGAACCGCAAGGGAGGACGCTTCGAGTACGAGCGGTCGGTCGTCGATAAGCTCGCTGGTCGGCCAGTACTCTCGATGGCGTTTCCCGCGAAGGATCGCCCGTTCGGCGAGGCAAAGACCTCTGCATGGTTCAACGGTCTGCTTCCCGAGGGAAACCGTCGCGACGAGATCTGCAGGAGCCTTGGTGTTTCGCCCTACGATTGGATCGGCCTTCTTGCCGAGATAGGCTGGGAGTGTGCTGGTGCTGTGAGGGTGTTTGAGTGCGGCCGCAAGAGAACTCGTGAATTGCGGTTCGAGGCGATTTCCCCATCGGCGCTAGCCGAAAAGCTCTCGAGCGTTACGGAGCGGCTTCCGCAAGCGGAGAGCGGATTGTTTCGCATGTCGCTTGGCGGATTCCAGGAGAAGATGTGCGTTGTTATGCCGAGGATTCCCGAGGGCGCGCGCTTCGTCACTGCCGATGACGTCCTGCTGCCGATGGACGACAGTCCCAGCACGCATATCCTTAAACCTGAAAGCGAACATTACCCTGGCTTGGCGGAGTCCGAGGCCTGGGCCGTGACGGCAGCCGGGCACGCGGCGCGTGCGTCTAGGGTGGCTCTGCTCGACTTGGACGACGCACCGGGCACGCTTGTGGTCGAACGCTATGACAGAATTGTCGATGACGTCTCCAAGCGTGTAGTTAGACTTCATCAAGAGGACGCTTGTCAAGCGCTTGGAATCGATCCGCACGGCAAGTACGCCGCCGCGAGCGCGCCTAAGGGCGATGATCCAACGTATGCCGCAATCGCCGACTTGCTGCAGAAGTTCTCTCCCGACCCCGAGAGTGAGAAGGAAGAGTTGTTGCGCCAGCTCGTTGCGAATCTGGTGCTTGGAAATTGGGACGCGCACGCCAAGAACACGTCGTTTCTCTACCGCGAGCAGATGGTTCCCACGCTCGCGCCGCTCTATGATGTGGTGCCCATCGCCGAGGTTGAGCCCCGGACGGAGATCCTTTCCATGCGCGTCAACGGGGTGATAGACCCTGCGAAGTTAACGAGGAACGATGTTGTCGCCGAGGCCTCTGCCTGGGGGTTGGACACGGTGTGCGCAGAGGAGGTTATAGACTGCGCGCTCCAGAATCTCGAGGAGGGAATTCGCATTGCGTCGATAGCGTACTCGGGTGCTGCGGCCCGCCATGAGGCCAAAGCCTTGGGAAGGGTATGCAGGCTGAAAAGGGATTCTTGCCCTTGAGACGGCGGCTCCATAAGCGAGCGGCGGCACTCCAAGAACGGGGGGCACCAACCCCCACCTCATCGGCGAGCGGCGTCCTGAAATCCGCTTGAAACAATAACCCTAGGCCAAGTGACCTGGGGTTATTTCTTTTTTGTTTCGCTCGCGCTTCCCGTTTGTTACGGTGCGTTTGAATGAACGTTAACACTGGGCATCGCGCCGTTTGAGCGCGTCTTCTGGTGCGATTATCTTCCCTGTCATACAGATGCACGTTAGTGAGATCAGAGGAGGTAATGCAATGTTTGACACAGGATCAACGGCATTCATGATCGTTTGCGCCATGCTCGTCCTGCTCATGACGCCCGGCCTCGCGTTCTTCTACGGCGGCCTTTCGCGTCGCAAGAACGTGGTTAACACGATGGTCATGGTGTTCGGAGTTATTGGCATCGTTGCAATCACGTGGACGATTTGCGGATGGTCGTTCGCCTACGGCGGAGACGGTTCGATCCCCTTTTTCGGGGGCTTTGATCAGCTGGGCTTCTTAAGCGGCACGAGCGATATGCTTGCTGAAGCCGAAGCAGTTCCCGAAGACGCGGTTTATCCGTCCATCATCGACTTCGTCTTCCAGATGGCCTTCTGCATGATCACCACGGCTATCATCACTGGCTCCCTTGCAGGCCGCATGAAGTTCGGCGCAGTGTGCGCGTTCGTGGCCATTTGGACCATCGTGGTGTACCCGCCGCTGGCGCACATGGTCTGGGGCGGCGACGGCTCCCTCATCGGCGACACCATCGGCGCGCTCGACTTCGCAGGTGGCGACGTTGTCCACATCTCCTCCGGCTTGACCGGCCTTATCCTCTGCCTGCTTTTGGGCAAGCGCAAGGGCTTCGGCATGATGAGCTACCGCCCGCACAACGTTCCCTTCGTTGCCCTGGGTGCTGCGCTTCTGTGGTTCGGCTGGTTCGGCTTCAACGCCGGCTCCCAGTTCGCTGCTGATGGCGTTGCGGGCCTCGCCCTCATCAACACGGTCGTCGCCTCCGGCGCGGCGCTCGTTTCCTGGATGATCGTCGAGCGCGTGAAGGTCGGCAAGCCCACCCTCGTTGGCGCTGCCACTGGTCTTGTCGCAGGCCTCGTCGTTATCACCCCTGCTGCCGGCTTCGTTGAGCCTTGGGCTGCAATTATCATGGGCCTCATCGTGTCCCCGATCTGCTACTTCGCAATTTCCTTCTGCACGGCGAAGATCGGCTACGACGACGCGCTTGACGCGTTCGGTTGCCACTGCGTCGGCGGCATCGTCGGC